>NZ_VJVX01000002.1:0-282942 GCF_008033685.1 Microbispora sp. CSR-4 | reverse complement strand
GCACGTCGCAGCCCAGAACCCGACCTCAAACTGCTACAACGAGAACGTCGCCTGACCGCGGGACCGCCGATCAAGTTCCACGAACGTCGGGACATCCTCGGGATCGGCAGGAGAGGGGCTGTTGCTCGAGCGGTAGACGAGAGATCAGGGCAGAGCCGAACGGTAGCGTCGGCGCATGGCCGATGCTGCCCTCAAGGTGCTCGATCTCACCGTTCACGCTGACCACGGGCAGTTCGTTCTCCAGGACCCTGAGCCTTACGGCGCCTGGGTTCGTGATTCACCGGCCGAGCGGGATCTGCCGCCAGCCGGTTGGACCCATGAGGCTGTACAGCTTCACCGAATCGCTGTCGATCCATATTCGATCGCGGTTGGAACGGCACGCAGCGATATCGTCATCGTCAGGCTACGGCTACATCGCGCCGCGGTCCGAGCTGACCTCAGCGAGGCCGAGCACGTTGTTGAGGCCGACCTCGACCTGCCCACAGGGAATCTCTGCGTATACAGCCCGGTTGACGATCCCGGAGACGAGCAACTCATCGTCATTGCCGGTGGACGGTACAGAGTGCGGGTGTCTTACCTTCCTGCTGATCCTCCAGAGCAAGCCGGCCCCTACGAAATCGGCGAGCATTTCCTCTATCAGATCGACCTGTGGCCATCCAGAGGGTCAGCCGGGCTCGTCGTGCTGAAGCAGGGGCCGAGCCCGTGGGCCGACTGAACCACGGTCTGATGCGCGCTGTGGAGGATCCCGCGATGGCCGTGCCCGGCCCTGGTGGCCAAAAGTGCAGGTGGCGTAAATCAGTTGCCGACCGCAGTGTGCGCGCCAATGATTGCGGCCATGGCAACGACGCGACGAGCCGACATGTTCACTGCGGACGGCAAGCCGTCCGACGATGATCCACGTGAGAACGGACCAACGCTGGGCGATGAGCGCACGACGCTGGTCGAAGCCCTGCGTTGTGCGCGCCTCACGTTGGAGATGAAGTGCGAAGGCCTTGATGCCGAGGCCATGGCGCGGCGTTCCGTCGAGCCTTCGACGATGTCGCTCCTGGGGCTGGTGCGACATCTGGCAGAGGGGGAGCGTGCGACGTTCCGGGTGATGATGGCGGGACAGGACGTGCCCCGGCTTTTCACTTCGGACACCGACCGTGACGGCGATTTCGATGGTGCCGTTCCCGACCCGGAGGTGGTCGCGGAGGCGTGGGCCGCATGGCGTGCGGAGGTGGACTTCGCCGAGCGCTTCGTAGCCGAGGCGCCCGGTCTCGATATCACCGGCGACGATCCCTTGAACCAGCATGGCAGCGGTGGAGGATCGATGTCGCTGCGCGAGGTGCTGGTCGGAATGATCTGGGAGTATGGCCGCCACATGGGTCACGTCGACCTGTTGCGCGAACGGATCGACGGACGCATAGGCCAGTAACGATCATATGCAGGGCCTGCCCGCGCGGGCTGTCATCGCCGTGAACGGGAACAGTGAACGGCATCAGGGTTGCCGGCCGTAGATATGCTCCCGGAGCATCTCTTCCGTTCCGAGGATATGGTCGACCACCTCCCAATACTCATTCAACCGAAAGGGAGGTCTGGAGCGGGATGGCCTGTCACCTTGTCGCGCTCTGCTTCGACGCGCACGACCCGCTCCGTCTCGCGCGCTTCTGGGCCGGTGTCCTGGGCTGGGAGATGGCCGACGATCCCCGGGAGGGCATCACGCTCCTGCCGGGCGATGACACCGGCTTCCGGATCCGCTTTGTTCCGAGTCAGGAGCAGAAGACCGGCCAGAACCAGGCGCACTTCGATCTGACGAGCACGTCCCTTGAGGACCAGCAGCAGACGGTGGCGAGGGCGCTCGAACTCGGCGCCCGGCACATCGACATCGGCCAGCGGCCGGACGAGGCTCACGTCGTGCTCGCCGACCCGGAGGGCAACGAGTTCTGCGTCATCGAGCCGGACAACCAGTTCCTCGCCGGCTGCGGATTCATCGGGGCGCTGGCGTGCGATGGTTCGCAGGAGGCCGGGTATTTCTGGTGCAAGGCGCTGGGCTGGCCGTTGGTCTGGGATCAGGACCAGGAGACCGCTGTCCGCTCGCCGCACGGCGGCCCGAAGATCACCTGGGGTGGTCCGCCGCTCATGCCGAAGACAGGGAAGGAGCGGCTGCATTTCGACCTCGCTCCACCCGCCGACGGTGATCAGCAGGCGGAGGGTCGACCGTCTCATCTCCCTCGGGGCGACGCGCATCGACATCGGTCAGGGCGAGGCCGACTGGGTGGTCATGGCCGATCCGGACGGCCACGAGTTCTGCGTGCTGCCCCCGCAATAGACTCCGCGGCCCCTACCGCGCAGGAAAAACGGGTACGAACTTCGCCGGACCTGCCCTGCCCTCAGGCGGACCATTCCGGGCTGTCGTCGTCCGCGGTGACCTGCACCAGGCCCGTCTGATAGGCGATGACGACGAGCTGCGCGCGGTCGCGTGCCTGGAGCTTCGTCATGGCCCGCTGTACGTGGGCGCGTACGGTGAACGGGCTGAGGTACATCTGCTCGGCGATTTCCTGGTTGGACAGGCCGGTAGCGACCAGCGCCACCATCTCGCGCTCGCGCGGGGTGAGCTCGGCGAGCCGTTCGGACTGGCGGGGCCGACGTGCGGGGTTCTCCGGTGTCGCCAGGAAACGGGCGACCAGGGAGCGGGGCGCGGCCGGGGACAGCAGGGGGTCGCCGGCCGCGATGGTTCGCACCGCGTCCGCCAGGTCCTCGGCCCCGATCCCCTTGCCGATGAAACCGCTGGCCCCTGCGCGCAGCGCCTGCGCGACGTACTCGTCGGTCTCGTACGTGGTGAGGATCAGGATGCGGGAGTCCTGTAGCTCCGGATCGGCACAGATCTGCGCGGTGGCGGTGATCCCGTCCACCCCGGGCATACGGATGTCCATGACCACCACGTCCGGGCGCAGTTCCCGGGCGAGCCGGACCGCCTCCCGGCCGTCGGCCGCCTCACCGACGACCGTGATGTCGTCGGTGCTGTCGAGCAACATCCGGAAGGCTCCGCGCAGCAGGGCCTGATCATCGGCGAGCAGGACGCGCAGCGTCATGCGACGTCCCCGCGCCGTGCGGCGTCGTCCGGCGCCTCACCGCTCGGCAGAGCTTCACCCGCCGGCAGTTCGGCGTCCGCCGTCGATCGAGCGGTCGTCGTCACACCCGTCTGCTCCCGGTCGACCGCGGCGGAACTTCGGGTCGTCTCCCGTGCCGGGCGAGGCAGTTCGGCGACGACACGGAATCCGCCCTCGGGCCGCCTGCCTGCGACAAGCCGGCCGCCGACCGCAGTGACACGTTCGCGTATCCCGATCAGCCCATAGCCGCCCGATCCCGCGGACGGGCCCGGGATCGTGTGGTCCCCCGGCCCGTCGTCGGTGATGGTGAGGGTCACGAGGTCGCGGGTCCAGGCCAGGCCCACCCGGGCCCGGCCGATACCGGCGTGTTTCGTCACGTTGGTCAACGCCTCCTGGATGATCCGGTAGGCGGTGAGGTCCAGGCCCGGCGGCAGTGTCCCCGCCGGCCCCTCCTCGTGCACCGATACCGTGAGGCCCGCACGGCGGAACGACTCGATGAGCGTGGGCAGCTGAGCCAACCCGGGCGCCGGTTCGGCGGGCTGGGCATGGTCCCCCGACTCGCGCAGCAGCCCGACCGTGGCACGCAGCTCGTCCAGCGCCTGGCGTGTCGTCTCCACCAGCTGCCGCAGGCTGGTGCGGGCCTGCTCGGGGCGGCTGTCGAAGAAGTGCGCGGCGACCGTGGCCTGTGCGTTGGCAAGGGTGATCTCGTGGGCCACGAGGTCGTGCAGTTCCCGGGCGATGCGCACCCGTTCCTCGGCCACGCGCCGGCGCGCCTCGCTCTCCCGGCTCTCCTCGGCCCGCAACGCGCGCTCCTCCACCGCCGCCAGGTAGGCACGCCGGTTCTGGGCCGAGTGCCCGAGCACGCCGGCCGCCAGCGGGAAGATGACCGTCGAGCAGGTCCTGGTGACCGTGGACCAGGACAGCGGTTGCAACACCAGCCCCGCTGCCATGAGGAGTGCGGCGGAGATGAGCAGGACCGCGGCCGTCGTACGCCGCTCGGTCCGGACCGCGATCGTGTACGCCGTGATCATGGCGGGGACCACTACCAACGGGGTCAGCATCAGGCCCGCGACCATCGCCAGCACGCTGCACAGCGTGGTGACCACCATGACGGGCAGCGGTGTCCTGTGCCGCAGCGGCAGCGCGGCACAGGACACCACGGCGAGCAGATACGCGGCGATCGGCGGCGCCGTCAGCGACTCGTCGCCCCGCACGACGCTGCCGAGCAGGAAGAGCACGAACGCCGCCGCCGTGATCACCGCCTCCCGCGACCGTTCTGCGCGCGGTCGCGGGAGAAAGCCCTCCAGGGTTGTCATGCCGGCTCAGCATCCACCGACGGGGTTCGGGGTCGCCTCCTTGTCCGGCGCGGTCGTCTGCGGTGACAGGTAAGCGTCCAGCGACCGACCCTCGACATCGACGTTCGGAAGCACGCGTTCCAGCTTACGGGGCAGTTTCCAGGACCGGTCCCCGAAGAGGGCCAGCACGGCCGGGACGATGGCCATGCGAACCACGAAGGCGTCGAAGGCGACCGCGGCGGCCATGCCGAGACCCGTCGTCCGGATGTTGGTCTGGGCGATTCCGATGAACCCGGCGAAAACGCTGATCATGATGACGGCCGCCGCGGTGACGACGCGTCCGCTGTGCCGGAACCCGGTGACGATCGCGTCCTCGCTGGTCGCACCGTGCACGTACTCCTCGCGCATCCGGGAGACGAGGAAGACCTCGTAGTCCATGGCGAGTCCGAACACGACACCGATGACGAAGATCGGGATGATCGACATGACCGGTCCGGTCTGGTCGATGCCGAACAGGCTCGACGCCCAGCCCCATTGGATGACCGCGACGACGACGCCGAACGCCGCACCCACGGACAGCAGGAAGCCGAGGGCCGCCTTGAGGGGCACCAGGATCGAGCGGAAGACCACCAGCAACAGGATCACCGCGAAGCCGATGATCACGGCCAGGTAGATCACGAGTGCACTGTAGATGGACTCGGAGACGTCGACGATCACGGCAGTACGGCCGGTGACCGCGATGGAGGTGTGCGTGTCGTCCTCCACGGCGTCGACGGCGCTGCGGATGTGATGCACCAGGTCCCTGGTCTCGGCCGTGTTCGGAGCGGACGCGGGGATCGCCGTGAGGACGGCCGTATCCTTCGCCGGGTTGAAGACGGGGGCGCCGACCGAGACGACCCCGTCCACGTCGCGTACGGTCCTGGCGACCGTGTCCGCCGCAGCCTGCGCGTCGGCGGCCCGCGAGGCGTCGACGACCACGGTCAGCGGCCCGTTGAAGCCGGGGCCGAAGCCTTCGGACAGCAGGTCGTAGGCCCGGCGCTGGGTGTTCGTCACCGGCTTGGACTCGTCGCCGGGGATGCCGAGCTCGAGACTGAACGCCGGTATGGCGATCACACCGAGGCCGATCACCCCCACCAGCAGCGCCGCGAGGCGTCGGCGCACCAGGAAGCGGGCCCAGCGGACGGCGATACCGGGCCGCTTTCCGTAAGCCGCGAAGGATCCGGCAGCCGCCGCGCTGGTGACGTCCCTGGCGAACGGTTCGTTCGCGACCGTGCCCCCGATGCCTGCGGACCGGCGGCCCCTGCCGCCGCGACCCACGCCCAGGCTCCTGCGGACCGCGCGAGGCAGCAGCCGGTCGCCGAGGAAGCCGAACAACGCAGGGACCAGGGTCAACGCGATGATGACGGAGATGAGCACGGTGCCGGCGCTGGCCAGGCCCATCTTGGTGAGCTCGGGGATGCCGACGACGCTCAGTCCGGCCAGGGCGACGAAGACCGTCGCGCCGGCGAAGACGACGGCGGAGCCCGCCGTACCGACCGCGCGGCCTGCGGCCTCGGCCGGCTCCCTGCCCCGAGCACGCTCGTCGCGGAAGCGGGAGGTGATGAACAGCGAGTAGTCGATGCCGACCGCGAGGCCCAGCATGAGCGACAGGATGGAGACGGTGGAGGTCAGGCCCAGGGGCCGAGCCAGGGCGAAGATCCCCATGAGTGAGATGAGCACGCCGACGAGCGCGGTCATCAGCGGCAGGCCTGCCGCGATCACCGAGCCGAGCGTGAGGAACAGCACCACCGCGGCTACGCCGAGGCCGATGAGCTCCGTCGAAGCGCCTGTCTGCGGTTGCGTCAGCAGGGCCGTGCCGCCGAACTCCACGGTCAGCCCCGCGCCCCTGGCCTGATCCGCGGCGGCCTGGAGGGTCTGCTTGGCCTCCTGCGTCAGGTCGTCGGCGCCCACGGTGTAGTTGATCCGGGCGTACGCCATGGTGCCGTCCTTGCTGACGGCACCCGAGCTGAACGGGTCGCTGACCGAATCGACCTGGGCACTTCCCTCCAGCGTGCCGAGCGCCTTCTCGATGGCCGCCTTGTTCGCCCTGGCCGTCACCTGCCGGCCGTCTGATGCCTGGAACACCAGGCGGGCCTCGGCGGCCTCGGGGTTGGTCCCGGGGAACCGCTCCGCCAACAGGTCGAAGGCCTGCTGCGACTCGGTTCCGGGC
Source organism: Microbispora sp. CSR-4 (assembly GCF_008033685.1). Lineage (NCBI taxonomy): Bacteria > Bacillati > Actinomycetota > Actinomycetes > Streptosporangiales > Streptosporangiaceae > Microbispora > Microbispora sp. CSR-4. Next base: position 276,346 of record NZ_VJVX01000002.1, on the reverse strand, counting down.
ATGCGGAGGGCCTCGTCCCCCGACGACGGTGCCCGCACACCGAGGAAGCCGACCACGAGGAGGACGCCGACCCACAGGACGCCCACGAGCCGGCGCCTTCGGAAGGCCCATCGCCCGACTCGGTAGAAGAAGACCGCCACCTGTCGTTCACTCCAGACATCGCTAGGCAGGTTGGGAAATGCGTGCGATGCACGCGGCTTCCCACACTCGCTCGCGATGTCGGCCCGGACATCGTCTCCAGGACCCGTTCTCCCCTGGTGCACGCGGACCAGCACCGCACGGCTCCTGGTGCAGATGCACTACATGCCGTGCGGCCACGAGTTGTGTGTGCTGGCCCCGCGACAGCGCGAACGCGGCGTCCGGGTCCCTTCAGCGCAGGAAAAATGAGTACGAACTTCGCCGGATTCGCTGCGAAGCTGAGCGGTGTGGACGATACGCACACGGTGGTCCTCGTCGAGGGGCTCAGCGACAAGTCGGCCGTCGAGGCGCTGGCCGAGCGCCGGGGCAGGAGCCTCACGGCCGAAGGCATCGAGGTCGTCGCGATGGGCGGTGCCACGAACATCGGCGCGTACGTCGGAAAGTTCGGCCCTTCGGGCCGCGATCTCCGGCTGGCCGGTCTGTGCGACGCCGGGGAGGAGGGCGCCTTCCGGAGGGGGCTCGAGCGCGCCGGCTTCGGGTCCGATCTCACGAGAAGCGATCTGGAGGCGCTCGGATTCTTCGTGTGCGTGGCCGACCTGGAAGACGAGCTGATCCGCGCCCTCGGCACCGCCACGGTCGAACGGGTCGTGGACGCCGAGGGCGAGCTCCGTTCGTTTCGCACGCTGCAGAAGCAGCCCGGCTGGCGCGGGCGCAGCACCCACGACCAGCTCCGCCGGTTCATGGGATCAGGCGGCAGCCGCAAGATCCGCTACGCGAGCCCGCTCGTCGCGGCACTGGAGCCCGATCGCGTGCCGCGACCGCTGGACGCCCTGCTGGCCTACCTGTGAGTCCCCTCACGAACCGGTACGAGGGCTGATCGAGAAGCACGAGCCCACCACCGCGAGCGCAGCGTGGCACGGGAAGCGCATGGGGGCCGCCTGTACGAACGGCGGCGGAATTCCGGCCGTTTACGGATCGCCGGGGATGGGATCGCCCGGGAAGGGAATGAGCCCGTCGCCCCACACCGAATTCCACATCAGCGCCAGCGCCAAGAAAATTCCCCCTCCGATCCCGGCGCCCAGCACGAGAGTCAGCACGACCAGCTTCACCAGCGCGTACGGAAAGCGCCGGGCCGTGCCCTGGGAATACGTCATATCGACAATCCTTATCATCGGTCCCGGCCGGTCAATCCTGCTCAATATCAACAGACCCTTGACCCGCGCTGATGCCGGGAGCGAAGACGAGGATGAAATCACAGGTCGATCGTGGTTTCGGGCGGGCTGATTCGCGCTGTCCCGATCCGGCTTCGCCGATGACGCTCGCGCCGGTCCCGGCCAGAACCGGCTTCGCTGACTTCTTCAAGGGCCTCGGACGGGGATAGGGGAAAGAATAACTCCGGAAAAGCGGTGTATACGGTGATTTTAGATGTTCATGGGGATCGTCACGGACCGGCTCGGGAATGCCGGAGGAGTGACCTCGCTCCGCCACCTCCGTGATTGTCTCGGCGAACTCGATGAGCTGGAGCGCGGCATCAAGCACGGCATCGACAGCATGTGCGGCAAGCTGTATCAGGCCATCGACTGGCAGCGGCGGTTCGGGGCCGAAGTGTCGCACGAGCTGCGTACCCCGATCGCGGGACTGCGGGCACAGTTGGAGGAGGCCCGGCTGCATCCCGCCGAGATCGACGTGAACGGCCTGATCGAACGAGCGCTCAACGACGTGGAACGGCTGCATGCGCTGGTCGACGATCTCTACCTGCTGGCCCAGCTGCACGCCGCCGCGCAGTCGTCCGACCTGGCCATGCTCGACCTCGGCGATCTCGTGCAGAGCGAAGTGGCCCGGCGTACGGACAGGCACGACGTGAAGGTGCAGGCCGTGCGCGGGGCTCTGGTGCGCGGCGTGGACGCGCGGCTCCGCCGAGTGCTGTCCGAACTGCTCGACAACGCGCAGCGGCACGCCAAGTCGGTCGTGTTCGTCCATGTCCGGCGTACGGCCCACGCGGCGGAGCTTGTGGTGGCCGACGACGGCGACGGGATCGACGAGGAGGACCGGGAGCGCGTCTTCGATCGCTTCACCCGCCTCGACGCCGCCCGATCCCGCGACCGCGGCGGGACCGGCCTCGGCCTGGCCATCGTGCGGAACATCGTGAACGGCCACGAGGGCGAGGTGCACGTGGAGCGGTCATCGGCCGGCGGTGCCGCCTTCGTCGTCCGGCTCCCGCCGGCCTGACCGGTCGTCAGCACCACCCCCGCGTGTGTTCAGAAGATGTGGACGTGGCCTCCGGCGATTTCCGCGATGCGAACGGCCGCCCGGAAGGCTGTGCTCATGGGAGTCGTCACCGGCGCGGGGGCCGCGCGCCGCTGAAGACCGGCCCGTTCGAAAGGGAGCCGGCCCGCCGCGCCAAGCGGGTCGGCCCCCGGGCCGGCTGTGTCGCGTACCCTCCGGCAGCCCGAGCCGTCCGGGCTCAGGAGAACCGCTCGACGGTCACGGGAATCGGTCCCGCATGGCGCATCGCCGTCGTCAGCCGCCGCAGCAGCGGCCCGAGGACCTGGGCGGACGCGGTCCCCAGGTGGGCCGTGAGATCGAGGCAGCAGGCGACGCCGGGCCCTATGCGGCGCACCTCCCAGGTGAAGACGTCCGGGTCCGCGCGCAGTACGCCAGAGCCGACGATCCGGGTCCCCGGGTCGCCGGCCTCCCCGGCGAGCGTCACCACGTCCGCGAGAAGAGACAGGTGTGGCTCACCGGCGAACAGCACGCGGTAGACCCGCGTGTCGTGGAACCCGTCGGGGACGCTGGGCGGGGTGAGGCGCAGGGGAGGGGAGTCCGGCAGAGGCTGGTGATCGCGGAACAGAGCCCGCAGCCGCGTCTCGCCGGGCAGTTCGCCCCCGCCGAGACCGTGGTAGGCGGCCTCGGCCTCGGGGCGGCTCACCGCGCGGACCCGGGCGCGCAGGCCGGGATCCTCGCGCATCGCGCGTCCGAAGGCAGCGGAACTCCACCAGTCGCCGGCGGCCGCCGTCCATCCGGCGGTGTCCAGGCCGATGGCCCTGAAGTCGTCGGTGAGCGTGAACTCCTCCACAACGATCGCCTCGGCCGGGGCTTCGTCCCCGTCCGCCGCCGGCGTGATCAGGTAGTAGTCGAGAGCCGCCTGTGCTTCGGCCGCGACGGTGACGGCCGCCCGCCCGCGCTCGCGTATGTCGCCGGTCATGGGCGCACCCTACTGACCTTCGGCCGTCGTCCGTACGGGCCTGGTCGGGCGGCCCGGCGTGCGACGGCGTACGGACGAGCCCGGTGCCTCACCGGAACCGTGCACGCGGGGGAGCGGGGCGGGAATCCCGCCGTCCCCATGTCCGAGTGGCCGCCCTCAGTCGGCACGGAAGGGGTCGTGCTCGGCGAGGAGCTTGTCGAGCCGGGCCTGGTCCACGCGGCTGAGGACGGTCGACTCCTCCTGCCGGTCCCGTACGCACTTGGCCAGCGTGAACGTCGAGGTCACCACGTACATCAGCCCGAGGGCGAGGAAGGAGCGCACCCAGGTCGTGACCGGAAGATAGAGGATGCCGACGGCCAGGCCCGCGACGGAGATCGCGAACGAGAGGATGGCCTGGACGTAGAAGGCGGTCGTCGTCGTGGGTTTCACCGGTTGCGTCATGATGCCATCGTCCGCGGCGTGCGGCTGCCGGACATGAGCGCCGATACTCAGTTACCGGTGAGTACGAGCACCCGCTCAGTGGTCCGGGTGCAGGGCGTTGCCGATGTACATGGCCGCGAGCATGGTGAACAGGAACGCCTGCAGGAACTGGATGAATATCTCCAGGCCGGTCATCACGACGGCCATGGCCACGCCGAGCAGGCCCACCGGGGCCCCGAGTGCCGTGGGCTGCTCGACGAGGAACCAGAATCCCACCGCGCTGAAGAACGCCAGCAGCAGGTGCCCCGCGAACATGTTCGCGAACAGCCGTACGGCATGCGTGAACGGCGCGGTGACGAAGACGTAGAGCAGTTCGAGCGGCGCGTAGAGGACCAGGGCGAGCGGCTTCGGCAGGCCAGGCGGGAACATCAGGCTCTTGAGATATCCGCCGACCCCGTGGTGCCGGAAGCCGAGACAGAGCTTGATGACATACACGATCAGGGCGAACACCACAGGGAACGCGATGTGGGCGTTCACCGGGAACTGCACTCCCGGGACCACGCCCAGCAGGTTCCACAGCAGGATCACCGAGAAGAGGCTGAGCAGGAACGGCATCCAGCGCTCGGCGTCCTTGCCCAGGAACGGCCGGGCCACCTGGTCGCGGACGAACAGGTAGCCGTACTCGCCGAGGTGCTGCAGGCCGCGCGGCACGAGGGCCGGCCGCGCGAAGGCCCCCCACGCGAACGCGCACAGCAGGACCACGCCGACCGCGGCCAGCACCACGGGCTTGGTCAGCCAATATGGCGCGCCCGGCCAGAGCGGCGGGAAGTCGAACAGCTCGACACCGGGAGCCCTGAAGTCGTCCCTGGCGAGGATCGCGGGCATGGACAATCCCCTCGATGCGCGGCAAGAAACTGCGTATGCCGTACTCACTTTATCGAGGCGAGCCTACATACCGGGTACCGTGTACGCAATAGCGGCGACGACCCGCGAGACCTGCGACGATCCGGGACGACTGACGATGACGGGCCACGAGAACCTGTGGACGCGACCCGAGCGCCCTGCTCGCGGGCCGCGGCCGAGCTTCAGCCACGCCGCCCTCGCCGATGCGGCGATCCGCATCGCCGACGCCGAGGGACTGGAGGCGATCTCCATGCGGCGGATCGCCGCCGATCTCGGCGCGGGCACGATGTCCCTGTATCGCTACGTGACGAGCAAGGACGAGGTGCTCGACCTCATGGTCGACACCGCGGTGCGGGAGTATCTGCCGGAGGACCAGCAGCCGCCGGATGACTGGGCCGAAGGGCTCCGCCTGCTCGCCTGGCAGGCCCGGCGCACCATGCTCCGCCATCCGTGGCTGGCGCCGCTGGCGGCCGCTCGACCGCAGGTCGGCCCGAACAGCGCACGCCTGATGGAGACCGCTCTCGGCATGCTCGACGGTCTCGGCCTGGGCATCGACGAGATGCTGACCTTCGTCGGCGCGGTCTTCGCGTACGTGAACGGCTACACCCAGGGCGAACTGGCCGAGGCCGAGGCGATGCGGCGGTCGGGGATGACCCTGCAGCAGCGGCTGGCGCAGCACATGTCCTTCGTGCAGTCGCTCATCGCGACCGGTGAGTTTCCCATGCTGGAGCGGATGACGAAGGAGGCCGGCCGGCGACTCCTGGGCGCCGACGACCGCTTCGCGTACGGCCTCGACAGGCTGCTCGACGGCCTGGCCGCCGGGCTGCCACCGCGCGGCGGCGCGGAAGACCCCGCAGGGTCACAGTGACACGGACGGCCGGCCCCGGAGGCGGCCACGGTCTCGGACGCGGTTTCGCGATCGAGCGCGGTCGTGAGGGAGAGCGCGGTCGTGAGGGAGAGCGCGGTCGTGAAGGAGAACGCGGCCTCGGGGCGCGGGGGTCACGGGGCCGGGCGTGGTCCTGAGGCGGCGGGGTCGGTCTCAGGGGCGGTTTCGGGGGCCGGTTTCGGAGGCGGGCCCGGCCTCGGGGCGAGGCCTGCGGAGGTGCGGCTCAGTTCGGGGTGATCTCGTGGAGGCGGCAGACCTGCCGCCAGATGCGCGCGTCGAGCGTTCCCACCTTGTCCTGGAAGTCGCCGACGGGCACGCGGACCGGGCCGGTGAGGTCGAGGAAGCTGTTGTGGTCGGCGTCCGGGTCCCAGGTGCGGGTGGGGATCTCCACGTGGTCGGAGCGGTCGCTGCGATCCTGGCTTGTGATCTTCAGGACTTCGGCGCCGCCCCGGTGCGTCCTGAGCACCACGCAGGGGCGCACCTTGTGGCCCGGCCCGTCCTCGTAGGGCACGTCGGCCCACCAGATCTCGCCCGGACGCGGATCGGCCTGGGTGACCGCGCCGCCTGCGCTGCGCCCTCCACCCGGACCTCTGCCCGTGCCTCCGCTCGTGCCTCTGCCTGGGCCGCGACCCCGGCCTCCGTCGCGGGCCCCGGAGCCGGTGCCGGTGCCGCGCGTCGTGTGGGGGGCCGGACCGCCGGGCCTGGTGCCCGGCCGCGTGGCCCCGGCCGGGGCACGCCCCCCGGGCGCCGTGGTCCGGCCGGCGCGGCCCGGCGAGGGACGCGAAGAGGGGCGCGGCGCGGACCGCCGCCGCGAGGTCCCCGGCAGGCGCCCGGTCATCCCGAGCACTCCCAACACGACCAGCACGGCCACGATCACACCCACCCAGATCATGGCCGACAGCCTACGGCTCCCCACGACCCCCTCCGCCAGGGGAGTCCACCGCCCCCGCCCGGCGCGCTCGGTTTCGCCTCCGCCCTGGGCGAGCCCGCTCCGGTAGCGGACTCGCCCACCCTCGCCCGGCGCGCTCGGTGTCGCCGTCGCTTCGGCTGAGCCCGCCTGGGCGGTGCGGGCGAGCGCGCGGCCCGGCGCCCACTCCCGCCCGGCCGCAGGGTGGTCGAGGTCAGGAGCGGGCGTCCCAGGCGGCGAGGATGCGGGCCTCCTTGTCCGGGTCGATGCCGTGGCGCATCCGGCCGCCGAAGCTGCGCCGCTCCTCGGGGATGTCCTTCAGCCACTCCCAGGTGTCGCGGACGGTCTCCCGCACCGGCCTGCAGGTGAGACCCGCGGCGATGGCCTTGGCGGAGGAGTGCGTCCACACGCCCGGGTTGTCCGCCTCCGGGGCCCACAGCGGCAGCTCGGTCCACATCTCCACGCCCTGCTCCACCAGGAAGGCGTCGTCGACCCACACCAGCTCCGCGTCCGAGCCGGTGGCCTCCACGCAGTCGTTCAGCCAGTCGCCGTACGTCGTGTTGCCCTGCACCCCGCCCGTCATGTAGCGGCCGGTGGTGCCCTTGGCCGCATGGTCGAGGGCGAACGCCGCGATGTCCCGGGCGTCGATGAGCTGCATCGGGAAGGCCGGGTTGCCGGGTGCGAGCACCCGCCCGCCTCGGGAGATGCGGGTGAGCCACCAGGGCAGCCGGCCCACGTTCTCGTGCGGGCCGAGGATCAGGCCGGGCTGGATGACCAGCGCGCCGCCGTCGAAGTGCTGCTCGACCGCCCGCTCGCACCCGGCCTTCAGCACGCCGTAGTCGCCGAACTCGGCGTCCGCGTCCGGCGGGCACTCGTGGCGGGGGAAGGTCTCGTCGACGCCCGGCTTGCCGGGCCAGTCCGGATAGGCGGAGATGCTGGAGATGAACGTGTAGTGCGGAGCGTGCCCCGACAGCGTCCGTACGGACTCCAGGACGACGCGGGGAACGAAGCCGCACACGTCGATCACCGCGTCCCACTGCCTGCCGTCGGCGAGCCGCCGCAGGTCGTCGGTGCTCTCGCGGTCGCCGCGCACCGCTTCCACGCCGGGCAGGTCCGTCCCGCTCCTGCCCCGGTTGAACGCCGTGACCTCATGACCGCGCCGCAGCGCCTCGTCCACGATGGCGCGTCCGAGGAACACCGAACCGCCGATGACCAGAATTTTCATACGGTCAATCCTTGGCCCGCCCGCGTCGCACCTCCGCCCGGTTTCACGGTCGGCGGACATGATCCGCTGACAGCGAAGCCGGGCCGCTCGACCCGGCCCGGCCCCGCCGTGACTCAGCCGGCGCTTAGCCGGAGCTCAGCCGGTGCGCAGCTCGGGGACCGGCGTGAAGCGTTCCTGCTCCAGCACGTGCACCCGCGCCGCGCCGATGTCGAAGTACAGGCCGGTGAGTTCCAGCTTCCCGGCCTGTACGAGGGTGTCCACGAACGGATGGGTCCGCAGATTGTCGAGCTGCTGGATGACGTTGATCCGGCAGAGCCGGTCGAGCGGCCCGGTGTCGTCGTCATGCGGCTCGGCGGCCACGAACCTGGCCAGGCTCTGCCGTCCGTGCCGCAGCCAGCTCCGCAGCGCGGGCAGGTCGGGCACCTCACCCAGCAGGGCGGCCATCGCGCCGCATCCCGAGTGCCCGCAGACCGTGATCGTGCGTACGCCGAGCACCTTCACGGCGTACTCGATCGTGGCCGCCACCGAGTCGTCGGCCGGGACGGCGCCGGCGCGCGGCACGAGATTGCCGATGTTGCGCAGCGTGAACAGGTCGCCGGGGCCGCTCGCGGTGATGATGTTGGGCACGATGCGCGAGTCGGCGCAGGTGATGAACAGGTGCGACGGCGACTGCTTGCGGGCCATGCGGTGCAGCACCGGGCGGACCATCGGCGCGGTCCTGCGCTGGAACTCCCGTGTCCCCTCCAGCAGATCGGGCACGCCCTGCGGCTCGCAGAGCATGGAGATGTCGTCGTGCTTCCCGCCGTCGGCGCCGATCACCGCGTAGGACCCGGCCGTAGCCAGGGAACGGGAGCGGCGCCGGTAGGCCCAGGGCAGCCACCAGCGGTCGTGCCGGGGCGGAATCCTGGCCGGGAACAGGCGGACGCCGTTGATCGCGGCGGAGTACCACTCGGCGTGCGGCTCGTCCACGTCGATCACGCCGCCGGTGCGTTCGTGCTCAAGCCGCCAGGCGTGCAGCGCCTCGAAGGCGGCGTTGTCCATGAAGTCGAGGTGCAGGTCGAGCTCGACCGCGGCCCCCGCGGGGATGCCGCGCAGCGCCTCGGTCAGCCGGGGCACGCCGAGGAACGTCAGCGACCCGGTGACGACGACCCGCCAGCGCCGCTCGCCCGTGGGCCGTACGTCGACGGAGACCCAGGCCAGGCGGCGCAGGGCGAGCAGGGCGGCCAGCCCGAGGCCGATCGCCACGCCCTCGGCCAGGCCGATCAGCACGACGCCGGCCATCGTCACGAAGTAGACCGGCACCTCGCGGTGGTTGTGCAGGTTGCGGACGTGCCCGAGGTTGACCATCTGCACGCCGATGAACAGCAGCAGCGCCGCGAGCGCCTCCAGGGGGATCAGCGCGATCATCCAGGCGAAGAGCGCGGTGAACAGCAGCACCCACACCCCGTGGAGCACCGAGGACCAGCGGGTGCGGGCGCCCGCCCGCGCGTTGGTGGTCGTGCGTACGACGACGCCCGCCACCGGAAGGCCGCCGAGCGCGCCGGACACCATGTTCGCCACGCCCTGCGCGGTGAGGTCGCGGTCGAGGTCGGCGCGGGGACCGTCGTGCAGGCGGTTGGACGCCACGCAGGTCAGCAGCGACTCGACTCCGGCGAGGAGGGCGACGAGGAGGACGGCTCCCGCGATCGCGTGCCAGTCGCCCTGCGGCATCACAGGTCCCTGAACGGAGGCGAACCCGCCCTGGAGGTCCACCTTCGTCAGATCCCAGCCCGACACCGCGGCCGTCAGCGTGGCGATCATCAGCGCGGCGAGCGGCGCGGGCACGGCGCGCAGCCGGGGGATCCGGCCCCACACGAGCAGGACCCCGATCGTCAGCACGCCGATCATGACGGCGTGCGTGTGGTTGTCGAGGATCTGGGCGGGAAGTTCGAGCACGTTCTCCAGCGCGGAGCGCCGCGGGGAACCGCCGAGCACGATGTGCAGCTGGGACAGCGCGATCACCACGCCGACCCCGGCGAGCATGCCGTGGACGACCGCGGGGGAGACCCCGAGCGCCGCCCGCGCGACCTTCAGCCCGCCGAGCGCGAGCTGGAGCAGGCCGGCCATCACGGTGATGGCGCACGTGGCACGCCAGCCGTAGGTGTGGACCAGCTCGGCGACCACCAGGGACAGACCCGCGGCCGGCCCGCTGACCTGGACGACGGAGCCGCCGAGGGCGCCGGCCACCACGCCGCCGACCACGGCGGCGACGAGCCCGGCCGCCACCGGCGCACCGGACGCCACCGCGACGCCGAGCGACAGCGGCACCGCCACCAGGAAGACCACCAGCGATGCGGGCACGTCATGCCGGAGTACGGACATCCAGTTACCCGGCGTAATCGTCTCGTCACTGATTGTCATGGGCTGACAATAGGTCAGCCGCGGAGACGGTCACCAGGCAGGCAACGGGAATATCACCGGTAGTAGTCGGGATAATCGCTTTCCGGGTCGCGGTGGCGGCTGCCCCGCCGCCGCCCGCTCGCCGAGGTGGGGGCGTCGCCGTAGACCTCGTCGTAGGCGGGCCAGCTTCCGCCGGCGGCCGGCTGCTCGGGCCACGAGGGATGGGTGCCGCCGTATCCCTGCTGTTGCTGCTGGTCGTAGCCGTACTGGCTCTGTCCCGACGGCGCGTCATAGCCCGCCGACTCGTACGGCGAGGCGGTCGCGGAGCCCGGACCGGTCACCGTGTCGGAGGCGTCGATCGTCGCCCAGCCCGTGCTCACCTCGTACGACGGGGTGGAGGGCGCGGCGGGCGACGGCGGCTGCGAGCCGGCCGGGTAGGTGGACGCGTAGCCGTCGTAGGCGGGGGTCTGGTAGGTCTCCGCGTTCGGCCAGGAGGACGCGCCGCGCGGCGGCTCCGGGTCGTCGAGCACGTCGCGGGCGTTCGGCCAGGAGGAGGAGCCCGTCGTGGGGGCCGCGGCGACCGGCGGGTAGCTGCCCGCGACCGGCCAGCCGGGGTCGGTGCCGCCGGTCTCGGGGCCGGTCACCGCCGGGTCGGGCGGGTACGACGCCGAGGCGTCGGCCGCGCGGAACGGGCCCGTCGCGGTGCGGGACGCGTCGTAGGCGTCGGACCGAGGGGTCTCGTAGCTCGTCGCCGCCCAGGCGTCGAAGGAGCCACCGGTCGCGCGGGGCGCGGGGTCGGCGAGGGCGTCGGCAGGAGAGGCGGCGGGCGTCGCGGCCTCGAACGCGCCGCTGGTGCGGGCCGGGTCGTACGAGCCGGTGGCGAAGGACCCGGTGGCCGGGATGGAGGAGGACGGCGTGTCGTAGCCGCCCGTCGCACGGACGTCGGAGGAGCCCGCGCCGCCCTGCGTGGCAAACGGCCCGGTGGCCGCGGGCGAGTCGTAGGAGGGAGCCCCGAACGGGCCGGTGCTCGCCGAGATCCCCAGGGGATCGGCGGCCGGCTGCGTGCCGTACGAGCCGGTCGCGGGGGTCGAGGGGAACGAGCCCGTGGAGCGCCGGGTGTCGTAGGAGGCGCCCGTCTGACCGGTGTCGCCGCCGGCGGCCGAGGCGGCGGCGCGGCGGGCCGCGGCCCGCGACGACCGGCCGGACCTGCTCGGCCTGCGGGTGGACGCGCCCGGCGTGCCCGCGGCGCCCGGCGTGCTGGGCTGGGGCCCCGCGGCGGCGAAGGGATCGCTCGCCGCGGACGCGGCGGCGCCGCTCACGGCGGGGGAGTCGAACGGGCCGGTCGCGCGGTTCGCGTCGAAGGGACCGGTCGTGGGGGAGCCGGCCGGAGCCGCGGACGCGTCGAGCAGGTCGGGCGTCGGCGCGGAGAAGGTGACGGTCTTCTGGTCGGCGATGGCCGAGGCGGGGACGGGAGCGGCGGGACGCGCGGGCTCGTCGGCACCGGCGCGGCGGGGGCGGTTCGGACGGGAGGGCAGGGGAGCCTGCACGGTCGCGGCGTCGGGGTCGGCTCCCCGGGCCGTCGCGCCGGGCGCGCCGGTGGGCTCGTCCACCGGCCGGGGGGCGGCCATCTTCGCGGCGATCGTCCCCCCGAAGCCGCCATCGTCGGCGCGTACGCGCGACCAGTAGTCGTCGTCGTAGTCGTCGGCCTCGCCCCACTCGTCCACGCCGCGCTTGCCGCGGGCGGCGGCGGGCTGTTTGCCGCCGCGCTGAGCGGGACGCGCCGCCTGCCGCCCGCCGGGACGGGGGGCGGGACGCGGCGCGGGCTTCTGCTTCTCCGGCTCCTCGAAGGCGTCGAACCCCTTGGGGAAGCTCTCGAAGAACGTCTCCTCGGCGGGCCGCCGGGGCTTGGGGCCCTTGTTCTCGGCCATCGCCTTGATGCGCTCGGCGGAGAGAGCACTCTCCCTGCGGTTCATCGACCGCATGCCCAGCGCCACGACCAGCAGCACGAGAAGCACGACGGCGACAAGACCCGAAATGACCGCAGTCATAGCACCACCCTCAAGGCCATGGCCTTTCTGCGGCGCCGGTGAGATCGCGCGGCCATCGACGCGACCTGCCCCCTCTGGTCACCTGCGCTCAGCAATTGGATCCGATTCTGCTCGACCACAATGACCGTTGTCACACCCTAGGTGAAGATTGGTGTAGCACGACTACCTCCGGTGCTCAGCATGTCACTCGATCGTGTTCGCCGTGAGGCGCCCACGGGCGATGGTGTGACTCGCGATGCCCTCCAGGGTCTCCGCGAGGTCGGCGCCCTGCTTCAGGTCGAGCTTCGCGTTCAGTGCGTAGACAGTGAAACGGTAGCTGCCGTCGGCCCGGCATGGGGGCGCATAGCCCACCTTCCCGCTCGAGTTCCTGCCCTGCCGGGCCCCTCGGGGGACGTCGTTCATGCCCAGCTCGGTCGTCGCGGGGTCGATGTCGAACACCACCCAGTGCACCTCCGGGCCGCTGCGGGGACTGTTGTCGTCGACCACGAGGGCCACCGACTTGGCGCCCGACGTGCCCGACCAGCGGAGAGGCGGGTTGCCCTGCCCCCCCTTACAGGAGTAGTCGTCCGGCAGGGGGGCGCCGTCGCGGAACTGCGGGCTCGACACGTTGATGACGTCGAGGTTCCTCGGCGATCCCCCGCCCAGGATTCCGCAGCCCGACGCGGCCAGCGTGAGAGCCGTCACCGTGACGGCGGCTCGCGTGACCGCTGATTTTCTCGGCGATCCCATGCCCGATGATGCTACGCGGATTGGACAGGTGCCCCGACCGGATCGCGGTGATCCGTACCGATGACCGGCCCGCTGCGAGCCGCTGACCTCTGTGTTTGCCCGAATCGACTCGTACGGGTCGAGGACCGTCAAGTGGGGATGTGCGGCCCTGGGCGCCCTTATCCGCCACAATCTAGGCATGCAGGGGGACACGCCGGGATCGGGCATGAGCTTCGCCGTTCTGGGCCCCCTCGACGTACGGCGCGACGGGCGGCCGATCGAGGTCGGCGGGCGGCGGCTGCGAGCCCTGCTGACGCTCCTGCTGCTGGACGCCGGCCGCACCGTTTCCACCGAGGCGCTCGTGGCGGGGGGGTGGGACGACCGCCCGCCGAGCGGCGTGGGGAACGCCCTGCAGGCGCTGGCGTCCCGGCTGCGGGCCACGGTCGGCCGTGACCTGGTGGCCGGCGGGCCGTCCGGCTATCGCCTGGCCGTCTTCCCCGATCAGGTGGACCTCCATCGGTTCGCCCGCCTGGCGCGGAAGGGCGCCGCGGCGCTGGCCGCGGGCGATCCGGGCCGCGCCGCCGCCCTGCTGCGTGAGGCACTCGGGCTGTGGCGCGGCGCTCCGCTGACCGACCTGCCGTACGCCGAGGTCGAGGTGGCCCGGCTGGAGGAGCTGAGGCAGGCGGCGACGGAGGACAGGATCGAGGCCGAGCCGGCCCTGGGCCGGCACGCGGACCTGGTCTCGGAGCTGCGGCTGCTCGTCACGGCCCACCCGCTCAGGGAACGGCCGTACGGGCAGCTCATGCGTGCTCTTTATGGGGCGGGCCGCCGGGTCGAGGCGCTCGCCGCCTTCGAAGAGGCCCGGTCGGTGTTCGCCGACCGGCTCGGGGCCGACCCCTCGCCCGCGCTGGCCGAGCTCCACCTCGCGATGCTGAGGGGCGAGCCCTCCCGGGAGGACACCCGGCCGCCCCCGGGTCTCACCCCCGCGTTCCAGGGACTTGCCGGGGTGGAGCAGGGGACTTCCCCCGTCGCGCAGGCGCCGCCGCGTGCCGCGCGCCGGGGCAACCTGAGGGCCCGGCTGACCAGCTTCGTCGGCCGGGACGACGACGTCGGCAGGATCGGCGCGCTCCTCGCCGCCGACCGCCTCGTCACGCTGCTCGGCCCGGGCGGGGCGGGCAAGACGAGGCTGGCGGTGGAGTCGGCCGAGGCGATCGCCTCGTGGGTGGCCGGCGGCGTGTGGCTGGTCGAGCTCGCGCCGGTCAACGACGCGGCGGAGGTGGTGCAGGCCGCCCTCACCGCGCTCGGCCTGCGCGACACCGGCCTGGTGCCCGTGCGCGCCGTGCCCGCCATGCCGGGCGGGCCGGGCGGGGAGGCCGACCCGGTGGCCCGGCTCGTCGCCGCTCTGGCGTCGCGCGACACGCTGCTCGTGCTGGACAACTGCGGCACGTGGCCGAGCCCGCCGCCGTGCTCGCCGACCGGCTCCTCGCCGAGTGCCCCGGCCTGCGCGTCCTCGCCACCAGCAGGGAGCCGCTCGGCATCACCGGTGAGAGGCTGTGGCCGGTCGGGCCGCTCGGCGCAGACCACGCCGTACGGTTGTTCGCCGAGCGGGCGGCCGCCGTACGGCCCGGCTACCTCGTGGACGGCGAGCGCGACGCCGTCGAGCGCATCTGCCGCGAGCTCGACGGCATGCCGCTCGCCGTCGAACTGGCCGCCGCCCGGCTCCGCACGCTGTCGGCCGGGCAGGTCGCCGAACGGCGCGGCGACCGGTTCCGCCTGCTCACCGCCGGGAGCCGTACGGCGATGCCCCGCCACCAGACGCTCCGCGCGGTCGTGGAGTGGAGCTGGGACCTGCTCGACGCCCGCGAACGCGTCCTCGCGGCGCGGCTGGCGGTGTTCGCGGGCGGTGTTCGCGGGCGGGGCCACGCTGGAGGCCGCCGAGCAGGTCTGCGAGGGCGACGTCGACGTGCTCGGCAGGCTGGTGGACAAGTCGCTGGTCGTGTTCGACGGCGACCGCTACCGCATGCTGGAGACGATCAGGGCGTACGCCGCGGAGCGCCTGGCGGAGTCGGGCGACGAGCGGAACATGATCGGCTGCACGCTGAGGTCGATCAGCTCCATCGGGTTGTGCTTGATCTGCACCAGGCTGCGCCAGGCGAGCGTCGCCGTGTGACGCAGGGCCGCCCCGGCGCCCGGCCGGGAGGACACCGCGACAGCGGGCGTGGCGCGGGTGATCGTGGTCATCGTCTCTCCTCGTCGCTTCGTGCGTCCTGCGGCTCTCGTCGCGACCTCACGCCGCGGCTCCCGTGTCCTGCCCGTCGTCCGCCTCATCCGGGGCCTCGGCACGGTGGCCGGTCAGCGCGAGGTCGCGGACGACGCCCCACAGCTCTGTGCGGTTGCGCGGGTCGAGGCCGGTCGTCGGCTCGTCCAGGAACAGCACCTGGGGACGGCCCACGAGGCTCGCGGCGAGGTCGAGCCGGCGCCGCATGCCGCCCGAGTAGGTCTTGGCCGCCCGGCCGCCCGCGTCGGTGAGAGCGAAGCGGCCGAGCAGGCGGTCGGCCCGCCGCCGTGCCTCCGCTCTCGTGAGGCCCAGCAGGCGGCCGATCATCACCAGGTTCTCTACCCCGGTCAGGGTCTCGTCGACGGCCGCGTACTGCCCGGTCAGCCCGACGAGCGTACGCACCTGGTGCGCCTGCCGGACCACGTCGAACCCCGCCACGTGCGCCCTGCCTCCGTCCGGTCGCACGAGCGTCGCCAGGATCCGCACCGCTGTGGTCTTCCCGGCCCCGTTCGGGCCCAGGACGCCCAGGAGGCGGCCCCGCGGCACCTCCAGGTCCACTCCGTCGAGCGCCCTCGTCTCGCCGTACCGTTTCGTCAGCCCCTCGGCCTGGATCGCATATCCCATGGCGTCTCCTCCGTTCGTGTGCGCCTTCGCTGCGTCTCCGCTGCGTCCTCCACTGTGCGGAGCGGCGCTGACACCTCACTGAGGGCGGCCGCCGGCCGCTGACATATCGCTGACAGCGGCCGGCGGGCCTACGCGAACACGCAGGGGAGGGCAGCGAGGGGGTGCACGGCGTCGCCTTCGCCGCCGAGCTCACGCGGGCACACTCCGAGTCATGCGGGCGCGCTCCGCGCGGGTATGGCCCGAGCCATGCGGGCATGCTCCGCGCGGGTATGGCCCGAGTTCGCGGGCGTGCTCCGAGTCACGCAGGCGCGGCGCGCGTCACGCAGGTACGGGCTGCGCCGTTCCTCGCTTCGTGACCCCAGCGGGAAAGAGAGCGTGAGACGCGCGGTCCGCGCTGGTGCGATTTGCGCGCGTCCACGGGGGGACGGGAACCGGGCGGAAGAGGAACACCTGGTCGCGCTGCCCGGTGCACGACTGCTGGGCGAGCTCGGCGCCGGGGACCACGTCGGGCTCGCCGTACAGCGCTCCGAGGCACAGCCCGCTGTGCAGGGGGCGCAGTGCGAACCCCGCCCCGGCGGGCACCAGCACGAAGCGCTGGTGCCGGGCTCCGGTGCAGTTCTCGGGGGCGACCAGCGCGCCCGGGCCGCGCAGTGCCTCGTCGACCGTGAGGCAACCGACGCCCTCCTTGGGATGGTGCCACTGGATCTCGTAGGCGCCGCCGCCGGCCGCCCGCAGGTAGGTGTCGGGGACGAGATCCTGGCAGGGACGCTGCACGGCCAGTGGCCGGTCGGTCCTCCCGTTGCGTTCGCGTCCCTCCCCGAGGCACAGGTCACGGTCGGCGACGTGCAATGGGACGACGTGATACCACCCGTCGCGCGGGGGGCGCTTGCTTCCGGCCGTCGGGACGGCGAGGGAGGTGGCGGGCGGGGTGTGGTGCTCCTCGGGAGCGGCCGAGGGCCGCGCGTCGCCGCCGGCCCAGGAGATGCGCAGTTGCGCCAGGACCGCGCCCGTGGCGAGGAGCAGGACCGCGGCGACGGCCCCTGCCACGGTGAGCCGCCGCAGTGCCCGTGTCCCCAGCCGTACGGCTGCCGCGTCAGGTCCTGGCGGACCGCCCGCCCCGGCGGGTGCGGCGGGATCGGTCTGGGCTGTGGGATCGACCTCGCCTGCGATGTCGGCCTGAGCCCTGGGACCGGCCTGGGCTCCAGGACTGGCGTCGCCTGGGGAATCGGCCTGGCCTGCGGGGTCCGTCGGAGCGCTGGGATCGGCCCGCCTTGCGCGTTCCGCCTGGCGCGTGGAGTGGGCCCGCGCTGCGGGGCCGGTCCGGCCGGTGGGATCGGCTCGGGCCGTCGAATCGGCCTGGCGGGCGGTTCCGGCCTGGACCGTGTGATCGGCCTGGTCGCGCTCGCCGAGACCGCCGGGGTCGGCGCTGCCGGCCTCGTCGCGCCGGACATCAGGGCGGGGCTGCTCCGGCGGTCCGGTCGGGCGGTTCCGGCCTACGGCCGTGTCGTGCGGATCGGCCGGGGGCACCATGCCTGCGGCCAGCCGTTTCCT
Source organism: Microbispora sp. CSR-4 (assembly GCF_008033685.1). NCBI lineage: Bacteria > Bacillati > Actinomycetota > Actinomycetes > Streptosporangiales > Streptosporangiaceae > Microbispora > Microbispora sp. CSR-4. The sequence goes on along the minus strand of NZ_VJVX01000002.1, from coordinate 259,074 downwards.
GTGCGCCACCCAGCGCGCCGTCTCGGCCTCACCGAGCCCGCAGGCCCGTACGAAGGCCGCCACGAACTCCTCCCTGGGGAGGGTCGTGCGTCCGAGGGCCCCGGCGATCGTGCTGCTGGGCAGCACGTCTCCCGACGCCTTGGCGGCGGCAGTGAGCTGCCGGTAGGTCAGACCGGACCACTGGCGGAGACGGCGCAGCGCGGCGACGAATTCGGCGGCGGAGGCGAGACCGTCCGGCTGGGGAGGCGCGCTGAACGGCCCTGACACGACGATCCTCCCAAGCCACGCTTCGGCGTCGATCCGGGCGAAACACTAACAAAGATCGATGACGCGAGGCAGCCCCCCGAGTAAGCGCGCAGTCCGGAGAGCTGGAGGCGGCCCAGGAGCATGAGCAGGATCCTTGATGTCCTCGTCGGACATGTTCATCCCCGCGGGCGCGGGGCCGACTCCCACGCCATGGCGAAGAACGCCGACGTGCGCTGTTCAGCCCCGCGGGCGCGGGGCCGACGTCGTGGCAGTGAGCGACGCCCGCCCGGACCGGTGTTCATCCCCGCGGGCGCGGGGCCGACACTTGCTGAGCTGCGGCTTGCTCTGTCGTTGTGCCCGGCCGCGCTTGGTCACGTACGGCTTGCTGCCGCCAGTGCCGTGGCCGGTGCCGACGACATGGTCGTGGTAGTGCCGGTAGCCGACGCTGCCGGGCTCGATGGTGCCGCCCGGGCGACGGCCCGGCGCGTGGGTGCACCAGACATGCGGCCTGTTGGCGCTCCGCGGCCGCCACGGGTCGATCGGCGAATCGAGCTTCGCCCCTCGGACGACGATCGACGCGTCGGCCGGCGCCATGGACATGAGGCCGAACGGCTCAGCCGTCCCGTTCTGCCGCAGCCCCTCCTGCCTGGCGACCGTCCGGGTGACGGTGAAAGGCCGCTCCGCCGGCCGACAGGTGCGCGGGCGCCTGCGGCGGTGGCCCCGTGACCGCCGCGTGCGCCGTCCGTGGAAGCGCGACCAGCGTGCGGGCGGTCACGACGGTGGTCGCCGGGATCACGCGTACGCGTGTCCACCGTGATCGTCGACGCAAGGTGAACCTCCATGGGGAAGGCCCCGAGCCCCGGCCGTACTCCGGAAGAGGGGGCGCAATACGGAAGATCCTCGATGGACGGGACACAGGACAAGATCCACGAATGTGCGGAACTGTTCCGGACGCCTCCATGCGGTCCGTGCCGCGTGGGATGCCACGAGGGGCGCGTCCGGTCCCGCCGCGAACCGAGTCTTCCCGGATACGAGTCCTGGGGGCGATGAGGACGCCGCGTGAAGAACATCCGGACCGGAACATGCGCCCGCTCAGGATCGTGAGCAGGGGCCCGGACAGACGGCGGAAGGCCGCTCGGCGAGTTCGCGAACCCGCCGACCGGCCTTCACACGTGGAGTCGTGACCACGCCGGTTCGGTGTGACGGCTCTCGATGTCAAGGAGAAGCGCCACGACCCGCCCGCGCACCAGCAGCAGGCTGTCGCGGATCAACCCCACGTGGGAAGCCCCCGTGTCCTGCGTGGTCAGTGCGCGGAAGCCACCGTGCCCTGTGCGGTCAGTACGCGGAAGCCACCGTGCCCTGTGCGGTCAGTGAGCGGAAGCGGCCGTGTCCTGCGTGGTCAGTGCGCGGAAGCGGCCGTGTCCTGCGCGCTCAGTACATGGAAGCCGCCGTGTCCTGCGTGGTCAGTACGCGGAAGCCGCCGAGTCCTGCGCGGTCAGTCCTGCTTGCGCGCCCCGAACATGATCTCGTCCCAGGTCGGCACCGACGCCCGGCGTCCGCGGGACTTGCGGGGCCGCGGGGGAGCCGGCTTCGGCACGGGTGGCGCGGGCGTCTCGGGCTTGGTGTCCTTCGGAGCTTCCTTCTGCGTCTCCTTCGCCCCGTCCTTGGACGCGTCGCCGGTGCGCTGCGCCTTCCGCGCGTCCCCCGCCCGGGGCGCCGGAGCGGCGGCGGGAGCCTGCGCAGCGGGCTGTGCTGCGGGTGTCTGCGGCGCGGGCTGTGCTGCGGGTGCCTGTGCTGCGGGCGCCTGAGCAGCGGGCGCCTGAGCAGCGGGCGCGGCCTCAGCCGCAGGCTGCGCGGGCGGCACGGCCTGTGCCGCTGGAACCTGGGCCGCCGGGGCCGCGGGCGTGGTGGCGTCCGCCGCAGGAGCGGCAGGCGCCGGAGTGGGCTTCGGTGTGGGCGCAGCAGTGGGCGCAGCAGTGGGCGCAGAGGCGGACGCCACGGTGCTTTCCGCAGCGCTCTCCGCAGGCGTGCTATCCGCGGGCGTGCTCGGCGCGGGCACGCTCGCCGCTGTCGCGTCGGCCGCGGGGCTCGCAGCGGGTTCCTTCGCGGACTCCGCCGGTGGAGCAGGCGCGGGCACGGTGACGGGAACGGCGGCAGCCGCGGACGCTTCGTCCCTCGCGTCGCCCCCGGCCGTGTCCGCGGCCGTGTTCGTGTCGGCAGCCGTGACCGGGGCCGGGTCGGCGACCGGCTGCGAGGCAGGCGCGGCGGCCGGTCCCTCGGCCGCTGGCGCGGTCTCCGCAGGTGCGGCGGCCTCCACGGCGGCTTCCATGGCGGCTTCCATGGCGGCTTCCACGGGAGCTTCCGCAGGGGCCTCTGCAGGGGCCTCTGCAGGGGCCTCCACAGCGGCCTTCACGGTGGCCTCCACGCTCTCGCGAGCGGCGGCGTGGGCCTCGGCGTTCTGGGCGGACGCCACAGCGGCCACGTCGTCCGTGGCCCCGGCGTCCGCCGTCCCCGAACCCACAGTCGGTTCGGCAGAGGTGCTCGTGGTCGTCGTCGCGTCCTCGGGAACCGCCCGCTCCACGGGTGCCGCCGGGGGCGCGGCCTCCTGCGCCTCATGGTGGGACGGCGCAGGAGCGACACCGGCTCCGCCGGTCACGGCGCCCTGCGCCGCATCCGCAGCGGCCTGCGCCGCGGCCTGCCGTCCCGCGATGTCCTGAGCGTCCGTACGGCCCGCGCCGTCCCCGGCGGGCGTACGCGGAGGAGCGGCCTCGGCCGCGGACGAGGTCTGGGCCGGGCTCTCCACCCTGGTCTCGGCGGCGGGCGGCGGGAGTGCCACATCGGGGCTCGCGATGAGCGACTGCGGCAGCCGGAAGGGCACCGGGGTCAGCTCGGGCCGGTACGCCGCGGGCTCGTCCGCGTACGGCTCGGGCCGCTCGGGGCGGCCGGTCTCCGCGCGCAGCGGCGGGCTCAGCCGCGGCGGCGGCACGGGCTCGGGAATCACGGCGGGCTCGGAGCGTACGGCGGGCACGCTGAGACCCGGCTCGTCGCGGCGGGGGGAGGGCTCCACGGGCAGCGGCGGCACCGGGGCGAGCTTGGACGCCAGGCGGGGCATGAAGGGACGCACGGTGGCGTCGTCCCGCTCGGGCTCGACGTATTCGGCGGCCGACAGGCGCATGGCCTCGTCGTCGTTGGGAGTGATGTGGCGGCGGCGCGGGTCGAAGAGCCACTCGGCGTGGCGGGTGTGGCCGTTCCAGACGAAGCCGAGCCGCACGCGCCACAGGTTGTCGTCGCGCTTCGCGGAGTCCCAGTCGATCTCGTCGGCGGGCACGCCGCGCCGGGTGAGCCGCTCGGCGACCAGGTCGCCGAGCGTGGGCCCGGGGGTCGTCTCGCCAGGCATGCGGACCGAGACCCGCTGGGCCTGCTGGGCCATGTATTCGCGTTCCTGGAGCACCGGCCCCTCGAACCAGCGGACTCTCTCCACCGGAATACCGGCGGTGGCCGCGATCTCCTCCGCCGTCTCGCCGGCACGAATGCGCGCCTGGATCTCCTTGGGACGCAACGGGCTCTCCACTTCGATCTCGTACTGGCCGAGACGGGAGAAGTTGCCGCGGACCGCAGCGCGGAGCCGGTCGTCGACGGGCAGCGTGAAGCGCGTGCCCCGCCCGGCCGTCGCCAGGACGAGGTACGTTCCGTCCTCACTTACCGCGACGAGACGGAGCTCCTGCATGCGAGTCCCTTCGTCGTCGTGCTCTGTCTTCCCCCGGACCCTTGAGTCTCTCGCGTGAGCCGGTTGCCTTCCAGCACCGTACCCGGCATGTCCGAACATCGCCTCGCCAGGGGGCGAGGCAGGTGTTGTGACGCCGGTCACATTTTTCGCGTTCACCTTTCCGCAACCTGTCGGTCGTGTGGGAGCGGCAGTCCGTGGACGGCGGCCGTGCCGCCGATCCGGCCCACAAGGCGAGAGCGAGGGTCGTGTCTCCTCAGGTGGTGCGCGCCCACCGCCCGTCCGTACGGCACGGGCGCGGCGCACGGCGACGTGACCGTGCCGTACGCCGTGCGGCCGGACCTGCGGGAGGGTCTCATTCCTGCTTGCTCCCTCGGGTTCGAGTGGCGCGCCGGGCTCAGGTGTGCCCGTGCTCCGCAATGTGCCTGCCCGAGGGCCGGCGCGGGCAACGCGACACGCGGAAGACGCCGGACCGTGGAGAGGGACTTTACGCGGGGATGGGGTCAGCCTTCCCGCGACGCGCCGAGCACCCGGTCGAGGTAATCGTTGGAGAACAGCCCGTCCGGGTCCATTTCGCGGCGGAGTGCGAGGAAATCGCCGAACCGCGGATAGACGCCGCGCAGGTAGTCCGCGTCGCGGGTGTGCAGTTTGCCCCAGTGGGGCCGGCCTCCCAGCCTGACCATGATCTCTTCCACGCCGTCGAAGTACGCCGGGTTGGGCGCCTGGCGGTAGACGTGGCAGGCGACATACGCCGAGGGCCTGCCGTACGCGGTGGAGAGCCATGCGTCCGAGGGCGGCGTGACCCGCACCTCGACCGGGAAGGTGATCGGCCAGCCCGCCCTCTCCACGAGGTCCCGCGTCTCCCGCAGGGCCTGGGCGAGGTGGTGGCGCGGGATGGCGTACTCCATCTCCAGGAATCGGACCTCGCGCACCGACGTGAAGATCTTGTAAGAGGTGTCGACGCACTCCGACGTGCCGAGCACGCGCGCGGAGATCCCGTTGATCGAGGGCACCGCGCCGGGGAAGCGGGCCCCGAGGGCGCAGGCCGCGCCGAACAGCGTGTTCTCCAGGAAGACGTTGTCGAGCCAGCGCTTGAAGGCGGCGGGCGGCCGGGCCGGGCCGGTGTCGCGGTTGTTGCGCTTGACCAGGCAGGTGTCGGTGTGGGGGAGCCAGAAGAAGTCGAGGTGGTCGTCGGCCTCCGTCAGGTCGTCCAGCGTGTCGAGGATCCGGCTGAGCGCCATCGGCTCGCGGCGGTTGCGCAGCAGGAACGCGGGCTCCACCCGGAACGTGACGGCGGTCAGCACGCCCAGCGCGCCGAGGCCGACCCGGGCCGCGTCGAAGAGGTCGCCCTCGCGCACGGTCGTCACGGAGCCGTCGGCGAGCACCATCTCCAGCTCGACGACCTGGTCGGCGAGGCCGCCGACGTGCCTGCCGGTGCCGTGGGTCCCGGTCTGGATCGCCCCCGCGGCGGTCTGGGCGGTGATGTCGCCCATGTTGGCCAGGGCCAGGCCGCGCCGGTGGAGCTCCTCGTTGAGCGCGTGGAGCGGGGTGCCCGCGGCGACCTTCACCCACCCGTCGCCCGCGTCGAGGACGCCGGTGAGCGCGCCGGGCCGCAGGAGGATGCCGTCGGTGAGCGCGACCCCGGTGAACGAGTGCCCCGTGCCGGTCATGCGCACCCGCCGGCCCGTCTTCGCTGCGTCCCGTACGGCGTCGGCGACCTCGGCGGCCGACGCGGGGGTGCGGATCTCGGCGGGCCTCACGGACTGGTTGCGCGCCCAGTTGACGAAGGCGTCCATGCTCCTCCTCGCCCCGGCACAGTGCCCAAGGTGAAACTGTGCCCCGGGGGTGAACCGTGCCCCAAGGTGAAACCGTGCCCCGGGGCGAAACCGTAGCCCTGAGGTGAACATGAACACTACTCATGAGACGCCCCGCTGCCTACGGGCCGCTCAGTTCGTGTGCTGGTGACGCACCCGGACAAGCGCGGAGCCGGCGAGGCCCACGACCGCCGCGAGCAGCGCGCAGGCGTAGGAGAAGCCGTACGCGTTGGACGCCCCGAACGCGTCGGTCAGCCGTCCGCCCGCCCAGGAGCCCACGGCCACGCCGAGGTTGATCGAGGTGGTGACCCACGCCATGCCCTCGTTGAGCTGGGCCGCCGGGACCATGCGCTCCACCAGCGAGAACCCGGTGATGATGGTGGGCGAGATGGACAGGCCGGCGACGAACAGCGCCAGCGCCATGACCCGCACGTCGCGCATGAGCAGCACCGGTGTGAGCCCGGCGGCGAACAGCGAGAGCCCCCGGACGAACCGGGCGCGCAGGCTGATCTTCCAGTGCCGCGAGCCGTACCACAGGCCGGAGACCGCGCTGCCGCACGCGATCGAGGCGAGCAGCAGACCGGCCGCGCCCTTGCTGCCGTGCTCCTCCGCGAAGGCCACGGTGATGATGTCGACGGAGCCGAACACCGCGCCCATCGCCAGGAACACCGCCGACAGCAGCGCCACTCCCGGGATCGCGATCGGGGACCCGGCCGCCCCCCGGTGCCGTACGGCGGGCGGCTCGGTGCCGCGCATCGCGGCGAAGGCCAGCGTGCCCGACACGGTCAGCACGATCGCGGCGATCAGGCCCGCGTAGGGGTTGATCGCGATCGTGAGCGCGGTCACGAAGGCCGGGCCGCCGACGAAGATCACCTCGTCGGCCACGGACTCGAACGAGAACGCGGTGTGCAGCTTGGCGGGATCGGCGAGCACGTGCGACCAGCGGGCCCGGACCAGCGAGCCGAGCGAGATCCCGGTGGCCCCGGACACCGCACCGGCGGCGTACAGCGTCCACTCGGGCGTCCCGGAGTGGGCGCACAGCATCAGGGTGGTGAGCGAGCAGGCGTGCATCAGCACCAGCGGGACCAGCACCCGCGCCTGGCCGAACCGGTCAACCAGCCGCCCGGTGAGGGGCCCGGCCACGGCGACCGCGATCGAGAAGGTCGCCGCCACCGCCCCCGCCTTCGCGTACGAGCCGGTGATCGCGGTGATCAGCAGGATGACGCCGATGCCGAGCATCGACATGGGCGCCCGGCCGATGAACCCCGCGATGACGAAGCCCTTGACTCCGGGCGTGCCGAACAGCCCCCGATACGGCCCGACCATATTGTGTTTCCCCTTCGGCACTGTGCTCGGCACTGTCGTGCGTGTGCGTCCGGGCCGGCCGTACGACTGCGGCGGCGGCCCCGAGTGGTCCCGGGACACGCGGACGGCGTTTGTCTCCGGTTTGACCATCGCGTACCCGCTTATCATGAGGCAAGTGATTTTTCCGCACCGGGGGTGGAGGGTCTGAGGTGAGGTCGTCCACTCATTCCGCCTCCACACGGCTGCGCCCGATCGTGACCGGCCTCGCGGTCGTGATCTTCACTGTTATGGCCGCGGGCACCGCCTTTCTGGCCACCTGGCCGGGCGACGGCGCGCTCGCGGCCGGTGGCGGCCCGGCGGAGAAAGACCGCGCGCGGGGCGGCGATCCCCGTCCCGCCGCGCGGGCGACGGCGCAGAGCCTCGTGCCCGACCGCACGCTGCCGTCGAGCGCGCCCGTCATCGGCGGGCCCGGCGTGCAGGTCACGCTGCCGCACCTGATCGCGATCTCCCCCAAGCAGGTGCCGCAGAGCACGCTGTTGAAGATCGCCAAGCTGCGGCACGTGCAGAAGGTGGCGGTCGCCGACGGCGGCCAGGTGCGCGTGTCCGGCACGGCCCTGCGGCTGCTCGCGGTCGACCCGGCCACGTTCCGGTCGTGGACGCCGAAGAACGTGGCCGACCACCCGGAGGTGTGGAGCGCGCTGGCGCGGGGCGAGCTGGTCGCGGACCCGGCGGCGATCAAACGTCTCGGCATGGTGCTGGGCGCGGAATACCAGATCGACGGCGGCCCCAGGCTGCGCGTGGCGGCCTCGGCCTCGCTCGGGCTGCCCGGCGTGGACGGCCTGGTCAGCCGGGACCTGGGCCGCAGGCTCGGCTTCCCCTCCGGCGTCGTGGTGCTGGTGCACGGCGACGCGGCCAAGGTGAGCGACAAGTCGGTCGCGCGTCTGCTCGGCAAGAGCGCGCAGGTCGTGCGGGTCGGCGCGGCTGCCGTACGGCCGCGGCCGCAGGCGCAGGCGACCCCGGGACATGCCCTGGTGGGACGGCCCACGAGCTACCTGGACCTCTACCAGCGGTCCGCCACCGTCTGCCCCGGCCTGTCGTGGACCGTCCTCGCCGCCATCGGCCAGGTCGAGAGCGGCCACGGCCGCAACAACGGCCCCTCGTCGGCGGGGGCGCTCGGGCCGATGCAGTTCATGCCCGCCACCTGGAAGGCGTACGGCGTGGACGGCGACGGCGACGGCGAGGCGGACATCTGGAGCCCCTACGACGCCGTGCCGTCGGCCGCCAAATACCTGTGCGCCAACGGGGCCGGCGCGGGTGGCGAGAAGCTCAGGAAGGCCGTCTGGTTCTACAACCACTCCTGGGACTACGTGAACAAGGTGCTGTCGCTCGCCGACGCGTACGCCCGCGCGTACGCCTCCTGACGCGCGGGGGACCTGCGGGTCCTGACACGCGGGGGACCTGACGGACCTGCGGGCGGAGGGACCTGACAGCCCCTGCCGGCGGAGGGTCCCGCCGCGGCGGCCGCCACCGGCCGTTCCGTCGTGGAGCCGCTATTGGCCGGGGCGTGCGGCGGGCCGGACGGGGGCGGGGCAGCAGGTCGCCGCGCACGGGGCAGGCTCCGGCTCGGCGAGCAGCTCGGACACCATCGACACGAACCGCGGATGGGTGCCCGCGGTCGAGGCCCTGGTGAGGGCCATGCCGAGCTTCTCGGCCGTGGCCGCCGCCTCCACGTCGAGGTCGTAGACGACCTCCATGTGGTCGGAGACGAACCCGATGGGCACCAGGACGGCCGACGGCACACCCTCGGCGTGCAGCGCCTCCAGGTGGTCGCAGACGTCGGGCTCCAGCCAGGGCACCTGCGGCGGGCCGCTGCGGCTCTGCCAGACCAGGTCCCACGACCGCCCCTCGTCCACCTGCGCGGTCACCAGCTCGGCGGCCCGCCTGAGCTGGGCCTCGTACGCGCCCCCGGTGGGCCCGGCGGTGCGGGCCATGGAGACGGGGATGCTGTGCGCGGTGAACACGAGCCGGGCCTGCTCCCGGACGTCGGCGGGCAGCCGGTCGAGGGCCTGGCGGGTGTGGTCGGCCATCGCCGCGATGAAGCCGGGATGGTCGTAGTAGTGGCGGAGCTTCACGATCTCCGGAGCGTCGGGGACGGCGGCACGGGCACGGGCGATGTCGTCGAGATACTGCCGGCACGACGAGTAGGAGCTGTAGGCCGCGGTGACGAAGGCCGCCGCCTTGCGGACGCCGTCCTCCTTCATCTGCCGGACCGTGTCCTCCAGGAACGGGTGCCAGTTGCGGTTGCCCCAGTAGACCGGCAGGTCGACGTCGAGCGCGGCGATCAGGTCGCGGCACTGCTGGTTGATCGGGCTGACGCCGCCGAACCCCTGGTAGTGCGCCTCGACCTCCAGCAGCCGCTCACGCGGCACGCCCCGGCCGCGCACGACGTTCTCCAGGAACGGCATGACGTCGTCGGGCTTCTCCGGCCCGCCGAAGGAGACGACGAGCAGGGCGTCGTATCCGTTGGTGCTCACCATGCGCCACACCTTACGCGGCGGGTACGACGGTTCCGTGCGCGCCTGACGGCTTGGGTGGTGCGTGCGTCAGAGAGTAGGTTCGAGCGGTGACCCAATTTCCGGACATCCGCGAATACACGGCTCTGCCGCGCGTGAACTCCCTGCGGCTGTCGCCCGACGGGACCCGGCTCGTGTCCGTGGTCCAGTCCCTCAACCCCGACGGCAAGTCGTACGGCACGGCGCTGTGGGAGATCCCCCAGGAGCCCGGGGGCGAGCCCCACCGGCTGACCCGGTCGGCGAAGGGCGAGGCGGGGGCCGAGTTCGCCCCCGACGGGACCCTGTTCTTCGTCTCCCGCAGGCCCGACGAGACGGTGAAGGAGAGCGGCGGCGAGACCGCCGCCCTGTGGCTGCTGCCCGAGCGTGGCGAGCCGGCGCGCGTGGCCACCCGCCCCGGCGGGGTCTCCGCTGTGCGGGCGGCCGGCGGCACGGTCGTCTACGCCTCCGAGGTGCTGCCCGGCGACGAGGCCACCGAGGAGGAGCGCCGCAAGGCCCGCGACGAGGCCGGGGTCAGCGCGATCCTGCACGAGGGCTATCCGGTGCGCTACTGGGACCACGACCTCGGCCCGGCGCAGACCAGGCTCTTCGCCGGCCGCGCCGGGGGCGAGGGCCTGGAGGACGTGCGCGACCTCACGCCGGAGCCCGGCGGCGCGCTGGACGGGCACATGTCGTTCGACGTCACCCCGGACGGCCGCACCGTGATCGCGACCTGGCGGGTTCCGCTGGGGAACGGCGACCTCCGCTGGGACCTCGTCGCGATCGACGCCGAAGACGGATCCCGGCGCACGCTCGCGACGTCCGAGGGGCACGACTTCATGGGGCCGATCAGGGTGTCGCCCGACGGGCGGCACGTCGCCTGCCTGCGGGAGCACCACGGCACCGAGGAGACGCCGATCGCGCTCGACCTGTGGGTGGTCGACCTGGCCACCGGCGAAGGGCGCGCGGTCGCCGAGGAGATCTTCCCCGGGTCTGTCGCGTGGGCGCCCTCCTCCCGGGAGCTGTTCTTCTCCGCCGACCACCGGGGCCGCAGGCCGGTCTTCCACGTCACCTTGGACGGCGACGTCACCAGGCTGACCTCCGACGACGGCGCTTACGCCGAGCTGTGCCCGGCACCCGACGGTTCGGTCTACGCCCTGCGCGGCGCGATCGACTCGCCGCCGCGTCCGGTGCGCGTGGCCGCCGACGGGTCGGTGACCACGCTGCCCTCGCCCACGCCGCCGCTCGACCTGCCCGGCACGCTGACCGAGGTGACCGCCACGGCCGAGGACGGCACCGAGATCCGGGGCTGGCTGGTCGTCCCCGCGGACGCGACCGCCGAGAACCCGGCGCCGTTCCTGCTGTGGATCCACGGCGGCCCGGTGTCGAGCTGGAACGACTGGAGCTGGCGCTGGAACCCCTGGATCATGGCCAGGCACGGCTACGCCGTGCTGCTGCCCGACCCCTGCATGTCCACGGGCTACGGCCAGGACATGATCCGGCGGGGCTGGGGCGACTGGGGGCCGGTGACTCACGCCGACCTCATGGCGATCACCGACGAGTGCCTCAAGCGGCCGGAGATCGACGAGCAGCGGACGGCGGCGATGGGCGGCTCGTTCGGCGGCTACATGGCCAACTGGGTCGCGGGACACACCGACAGGTTCCGGGCCATCGTGACGCACGCCTCGCTGTGGAACCTCGACCAGTTCGCCGGCACCACCGACGGCGCCAACTTCTGGCAGCGTGAGTTCGGCGCTCCCGGGTCCGCCCGCTACGAGCGGCTGTCGCCCAACCGGTCGCTGGGCGACATCAGGACGCCGATGCTGGTGATCCACGGCGACAAGGACTACCGCGTGCCGATCGGCGAGGGCCTGCGGCTGTGGTGGGATCTCCAGCGCTCGGGGGTCGAGTCGAAGTTCCTCTACTTCCCCGACGAGAATCACTGGGTGCTCAAGCCCGGCAACGCGGTCGCCTGGTATGAGACGGTTCTGGCCTTCCTGGCGCAGCACGTCCTGGGCAAGGAGTGGACCCGTCCGCCGTCCCTGGGCTGACCGTTGAATGGCGGTACATCCTGGTTTGGGAGGATGTCACCCGTGCGGCCGGCGCCCCGCGCCGGCCGTTTCGGTGTGAGCACGTACGAGGAGGGGGCAGGCCAGGATGGACCAGCGGGAGGACCGGCATGACCGCGCGCGGGTGGAGGAGCTGCTGGAGCTGGCGACCGGCATAGCCGAGGAGGCCGGTCAGATGCTCCTTGCCAAGCGGCCCGCGCGACCGGAGGTGCTCGCCACCAAGTCGAGCCCCACCGACGTCGTCACGGCGCTCGACCGGGCCGCCGAGGAGCTGATCCGCGGCAGGATCGCCGAGGCCAGGCCGCACGACGCCGTCCTCGGCGAGGAGGGCGGAGACACCCCCGGCGAGGGCGTCGTCCGGTGGGTCGTCGATCCCATCGACGGCACCGTCAACTTCCTGTACGGCCTGCCCGACTGGGCGGTGAGCATCGGCGTGGAGGTGGACGGTGAGATCGTCGCGGGAGTGGTGCACAACGTGCCGCGCGGCGAGGTGTTCACGGCGTCGAAGGGCGGCGGCGCCTGGCTGAGGGGCGAGCGGCTGCGCTGCAACACCGGCGTCCCGCTGGCCAAGGCCCTCGTCGCCACCGGGTTCGGCTACGCGGCCGGCCGGCGCCGGGTGCAGGCCGAGGTGCTGGCGCAGGTGCTGCCCCAGGTCAGGGACATCCGGCGCGGCGGCTCGTGCGCGATCGATCTCTGCTCGGTCGCCGCGGGCCGGGTAGACGCCTACTACGAGCGCGGCACCAACTACTGGGACCACGCGGCGGCGGGCCTGATCGCCCAGGAGGCCGGGGCCCGCGTCGCCGGTCTGAAGGGCAAACCGGTCGGCCCGGACATGGCGCTGAGCGCGGCCCCGGGCCTCTTCGAGGAGCTGCACGACCTGCTCGTCCCCCTCGACCCCGAGCGCGACTGACGCGTTCACCCGGGCCGCGCCCTCTTCCCCGGCTACTCCTGCGCCCCGGCTTCTCCTCCGTACGAATGGCGACGCGGGAGCGGACCGGGGGGCGGGGAGCCGTCCGGGCATGGCGCGCGGCGGCCTGCCGGTCGGCCGCCCGGGCCGCTGTTCGATCGCGGCGCTCGACCGCGGCCTCGATCGCGGCGCTCGATCGCGGAGCTTGATCGCGTTGCTGCCTGGCGCCCGGGCCGGGCTCCGCGCGACGTCCTCGACCGCCGGCGTGAATTCGCGTCGAGTTCGAGAAGGGTTCGAGGAGAGTTCGGGGGAGTTCGGGAGAGTTCGGGGGAGTTCGGGGGAGTTCGGGGGAGTTCGGTGGAGTTCGCGGTGCGTTCGCCCTGGGTACAGGCGAGGGGGCCCGCCTTGCGGCGGGCCCCCTCGTCAGTTTCGGTTCCGGTCAGCGCTGGATGTCGATGCCGTGATCTTCGGCGAGGCGGTGCAGGTCCTCGATCTCGGCGGTGAGGGTGTCGGCGAGGAAGTCGTCCCCGCTCGTGGTGGCCTCTTCAAGACCCTTGTAGGCCTGGTCGAGCCTGGTTTCGATCGTGGTCGTGAACTCGCCCATCTCACCTTCTTTCTCAGGGGGCGAAACGTGTCACGGGGGCTCCGGCACGGATCCTGTGGAGAGGCGCGCCCGTCCCCGGCACACGACAATGGAGGGTGTCACGGGCTTTACCCATGTCCGGAGCGACCGTAAACCTGTGAATTTCTGTGCTCTACGTCACGTAGAGCGCGGGAACCGCTTACCGGCGGCTTACGCCGGGTGAGTCCACAATGAGGGGCCTCGTACCAGCTAGGAGGACTTGATGCGCGTGCTTGTGGTGGAGGACGAGCGGGTGCTCGCGGACGCGATCGCCACCGGCCTCCGCCGGGAGGCGATGGCCGTGGACGTCGCCTACGACGGTGCCGCCGCCCTGGAGAAGACCGCCTACATCGACTACGACGTGATCGTGCTCGACCGTGATCTGCCCAAGGTGCACGGCGACGAGGTGGCCCGCCGCCTGGTCGCCCAGCGGTCGGCCTCGCGGATCATCATGCTGACGGCCGCGGGCGACGTGGACGACAAGGTCGAGGGGCTGGAGCTCGGCGCCGACGACTATCTGGCCAAGCCGTTCGTGTTCATGGAGCTCGTGGCCCGGGTGCGCGCGCTCGGCCGCAGGTCCGCGCCGCCGCTGCCGCCCGTGCTCGAACGCGCCGGCATCCGGCTCGACCCCGGCAGGCGGCAGGTGACCAGGGACGGGGCCGAGGTCCACCTCACCAAGAAGGAGTTCGCGGTGCTGGAGGAGCTGATGCGGGCCGAGGGCGCCGTCGTCAGCCAGGAGGACCTGCTCGACAAGGCGTGGGACGAGAACATCGACCCGTTCACCAACGTGGTCAGGGTGACCATGATGACGCTGCGCAAGAAGCTGGGCGATCCACCGGTCATCGAGACCGTGCCCGGCGTCGGATACCGGCTGTGACGACCCGCGCCACCGTCATGTCCCGGGGGAGGGGGCCCTGTGAGCGAACCGCGTGACGCCTCCGAGAGGAGGACGCCCCAGATCCTTCCGCCGCCGGGGGAACCGGACGCCGCCGCGTCCTCGCCGGACGTGCCCCCGCCTGACCTGGCGGCTCCGGACGCGCCGGCTTCGGCCGGTGGCCCGGCCCCGGCGGGTCCCACCCGCCGGATGTCGAGCCCGATGGGCACCGGTCCCTACCGCAGCCAGGTGCCGCCGCCGCCCAGCGGCCCGCCCGCCTGGGACGGCCCGCCGCCCCTGGTCGCCCATCCGGTGCAGCGGGGCAACCTGCTCAACGAGATCAGGTCGCTGCAGAACCGCGTCAGCATCCGGTGGCGTCTGACCCTCACGTACGCCGCGCTGGTCTTCGTCGCCGGCGCGCTGCTGGTGATGGTCATGTACGTGCTGATCGGCCAGGCGATCGACATCGGCTGGCAGAGCGTGCCGCAGATCTTCCTGCCGCGCGGGAGCGTGCCGCAGGAGTGGATCGACGAGGCCAACCACCAGTTCGCCCAGTCGCAGGCGGAGGTCACCGCCGTGGCGCGGGCCGAGCTGCTGAAGCGTGCCCTGCTGGCCCTGCTGGGCGTGGGGATCCTGGCGCTGATGCTGGGCTATCTCGTGGCCGACCGGGCGCTGCGGCCCGTCATGAAGATGACGGCGACCGCGCGGAAGCTGTCGGAGACCTCGCTCGCCCACGAGCGCATCGCCCTCCAGGGCCCGGACGACGAGCTGAAGGAGCTGGCCGACACCTTCGACGCGATGCTCACCCGGCTCAACACCGCCTTCGACGCCCAGCGCAGGTTCGTGGACAACGCCTCACACGAGCTGCGGACGCCGCTCGCGATCAACCGTACGGTGCTGGAGGTGGCGCTGTCCGACCCCGAGGCGTCGGAGGATCTCAAGGTGCTCGGACGCACGCTGCTCGGCACCACCGCGCGCAACGAGCGGCTGATCGAGGGCCTGCTGCTGCTCGCCCGCAGCGAGCGTGAGCTGTCGGTGCGAAAGCCCGTGGACGTCCGGGAGGTGGCCAGGACCGCCGTGGAGCAGCTGGCCCCCTTCGCCGAGGAAGAGGGCGTCACGGTCGAGCACGACCTTCACCCGGCGGCCACGACGGGCGACCCCGTTCTCATAGAACGCTGCGTGTCCAACCTCATCGAGAACGGCATCAAGCACAACCTTGGCGAGTCCGGAAAAGTATGGGTCCGGACGGGAATTGTGGACGGGGGTGCCGTTGTTCAGGTCGCGAACACGGGACCACACGTTCCCGCGTACGAGGTGGAGAGCCTGTTCGAGCCGTTCCGGCGGCTGAATGCCGACCGGGTTCAATCCGCCAAGGGCGCGGGTCTCGGCCTGTCCATCGTGCGCGCGATCGTACGCGCGCACGGCGGAACGGTCGCCGCCGTCCCCCGCGACGGGGGTGGTCTCGTGGTGACGGTGCGTCTCTCCGGAGCCGGGGCGTCTCCGGGGACACCACAGTCGGCGCGCTGATGGAGCGTGCACGCCGTACATGTGGTTGGATGTGCCGTCGAACGCGGTGGGGATACCGCCGATACTGTGGTTTTCGCCATATTTGGCTAACCGCAGCCCCAGGTGGGATGCCCCTCGCGTGTCGGGAGGTTCAGTGTTCGTTCAAGCGGGTACCGAATGCACAATTTAGCGGCCCCCGCGGGCACAACACCGGCCTTCCGAGCGTTATCCACGCGCGACACAGGCGCAGGCAGATAGATGAGGGGGATGGAGTAGCAGATGGCTACCGACTACGACAGCCCGCGTAAGACCGACGACGATCTGAACGAGGACAGCCTTCAGGAACTCCAGGCGCGTAGGAGCGACAAGTCGTCGGGCAGCATCGACATCGACGAGACCGATCTGGCCGAGTCGCTGGAGCTGCCGGGGGCGGATCTGTCGAACGAGGAGCTTTCGCTGCGGGTGATTCCTCGGCAGGCCGACGAATTCACCTGCTCGCGGTGCTTCCTGGTGCACCACCGCAGCCAGCTGGCCTCGGAGAAGAACGGCCAGCAGGTCTGCCGCGAGTGCGCCGCCTAGGAGACCCTTGGGAGGGTCCGTGACTTCAGCAGCGGATGAATCAAACAACGAGGTAGCCGACCTTGTCGGCAAACTCGTCGCCCCTGAGGAGACGGACGGGGCCGAGCGGCGTCGGCTGCTCGGCCGCCTCAGCGGGGCCTTGGCAAGGTCCGCCGCGAAGACACGCGAACGCGGCGTCGGCCGGGGGCGATGGCTGGCCGACGTCTTCATGAACATCGCCCCGCGGTTACCGGTCAGGGACTACGAGACGCTGCGGGACCACCATTACGGGCTCACCGGCGAGCAGCTCGCCGACGATCTCGTCCGCACCGCGGCGAAGGCGACGACGGCGGTCGGCGCGGTCGGCGGAGCGCTCGCCGCGGCGGAGTTCGCCGCCCCGCCGCTCCTGCTCTCCGCGCCCGCCCAGATCGTGGCCGAGACGCTGGTCGTCGCGGCCATCGAGGTGAAGCTCCTCGCCGAGCTGCACGAGGTGTACGGCGTGAAGGTCCCCGGCAACGGAACCCAGAGGGCGGCCGCGTTCGCGCTCGCCTGGTCGAAGCAGCGGGGCGTCAACCCCCTCGCCCCCGGCTCGGCCACGATCGCACTCGGGACCGCCGCGAAGACCGCCCTGCGCAACCGCCTGATGCGCACGCTCGGCCGCCATCTCACCACCCTCGGCCCCTTCCTCACCGGCGCCGTGGCCGGCGGGGCGCTGAACCGGGCCGCGACCAGGAAACTCGCCGCCGCGGTGCGCGCGGACCTGCGCCGCCAGCGCACCCTGCCGCCGAGCTGACCGACGCCCCCGACGCCCCCGAACCGACCGTTCGAGGCCGTTCGAGGCCCCGTACCGACACCCGAGCCCGCGAACCGACACCTCCGACGCACCCGGGCCGACATCCCCGAAGACCCCGAACCGCCCGTTCGAGGCCTCCGCAGCGACACCCGAGCCGACACGCTCGACACACCCGGGCCGACATCCCCGAGGCACCCGGGCCGACATTCCCGAGCCCGCGCAATCGACACCCCGGCAGACTTGGGCCGGCACCCCCGGCGCACCTCGCCGCCCGGCGGACGCCCCGGCGTCCGTCCCAATCGGCAGTCTCCGGTCGCCCTGATCTTCCAGATAGAGAAGTGTCACCGATTGGTCTAAACCTCTTGGCGACCCTGTATGAGCTGCATGAGATCATTCTCACAGTGATGGGCGTGGATTGTGCATGTTCTTACGGGTATGGGGGGCACTGGTGACTTTCCGTATGGTGGTCACAGGCGACCACCTGGAGGGGATTCATGCGTGGCACCAGCTCGTTTCTGATCGTCGCGAACCGGCTGCCGGTCGATCGTGTGGGCGAGAACGAATGGCGGCGCAGCCCGGGCGGGCTCGTCACCGCCATCGCGCCCGTCATGCAACGGCGTGACGGGGCCTGGCTCGGCTGGACCGGGGCGGCAGGGGAGGAGCTGAAGCCCTTCGACCACGACGGGATGCACCTGATCCCCATCCCGCTGTCCCAGCTTGAGGTCGAGCTCTACTACGAAGGCTTCTCCAACGCCACGCTGTGGCCGCTCTACCACGACGTCGTCGCCACGCCCGTCTACTCGCGCGTGCTCTGGGACGCCTACCGGGCCGTCAACGAGCGGTTCGCCCGCGCGGCCGCGGACGCCGCCGCGCCGGGCGCGGTCGTGTGGGTGCAGGACTACCAGCTCCAGCTCGTGCCGGCGATGCTGCGCAGGCTGCGGCCCGACCTGAAGATCGGGTTCTTCCTGCACATCCCGTTCCCGCCGGGCGAGCTGTTCTACCAGTTGCCCTGGCGCAACGAGATCCTCGAAGGGCTGCTCGGGGCAGATCTCGTGGGCTTCCAGCGGCCGGGAGGCGCCCACAACTTCCTGCGGCTGTGCCGCCGGCTGCTCGGCCTGCCGCACCTCCGCAACGCGATCCAGCTCGAGGACCGGACGGTCCGCGCCGAGGCGTTCCCGATCTCGGTCGACTTCAGTGAGATGGACCAGCTCGTCCGCGAGCCCCGCATCCAGCAGCGGGCCAAGGAGATCCGGGCCGAGCTGGGCGATCCCGAGCACGTGCTGCTCGGCGTCGACCGGCTCGACTACACCAAGGGCATCGGCCAGCGGCTCAAGGCGTTCGGCGAGCTGCTCGACGACGGCGCGATCAAGCCGGACGAGGCGGTCTTCGTGCAGGTGGCCACGCCCACCCGCGAGCGGGTCGCCGAATACATCCGGCTGCGCAACGACATCGAGCTGAGGGTGGGGCGCATCAACGGCGAGCACGGCGTGCTCGGCCGCATGCCGATCTCGTATCTCCACCAGTCGTACAACAAGGAGGAGCTGGCGGCGCTCTACTGCGCGGCCGACGTCATGGTCGTCACGCCGCTGCGCGACGGCATGAACCTCGTCGCCAAGGAGTACGTCGCCTGCCGCCACGACCTGCGCGGGGCGCTCGTGCTGAGCGAGTTCGCGGGCGCGGCCGACGAGCTGCGCCAGGCGTACATGGTCAATCCGTACGACATCGCCGGCATGAAGCGGGCGATGCTGACGGCGATGCGGGCGACCCCGCACGAGCTGGCGCGCCGGATGCGCTCGCTCAGGCGCAGGGTCGCGACCTACGACGTGGACAGGTGGGCCAGCGACTTCCTGCAGGCCCTGGAGTCGGGGGAGCCTGCCGCCTCTAGGGAGTGATGTCCCGGGCGGCGTCCTTCCAGGAGCGCCACTTCTTCGCCGCCGAGCGCGTGACGACGATTCGCGTGATCTCCATGCCCAGGCCCATCACCACGGCGTACGCGATGGCCTCGCCGAGCCCGATCTCGGGGGAGTCGACGCTCGCCGGCGGCTTCTTGCCGGTCGCCCTCTCCCACGCGAACGCCAGAACCTTGCGCGAGCAGAAGCCGACCGCCAGGCCGAGCAGGCCGCCGACGATCCGCCACTGCATGTCGGGCTTGTCCGTCGCGCTGAGTTCGCGCTCGGCCTCCCGCGCCTTGTCCGCCATGATTCCTCCTCGATAACGACCTTAGTGTCTCCCCGCGGGGTGACGGTCCACGCCATACCATGTGGTGGCATGACCGAACAGCGACTCCACGCAGCCATGCCCGAGAAACCGACACTCGACGGCTTGGAAGCGGTATGGGTAGCGCGCTGGGAGGCCGAGGGCACCTACCGGTTCGACCGGTCCCGGAGCAGGGACGAGGTGTACTCCATCGACACCCCGCCGCCCACCGTCTCCGGGTCCCTTCACGTGGGGCACGTCTTCTCCTACACGCACACGGACACGATCGCCCGCTACCAGCGGATGCGGGGGCGCGAGGTCTTCTACCCGATGGGGTGGGACGATAACGGGCTGCCCACCGAGCGCCGCGTGCAGAACCACTTCGGCGTGCGCTGCGACCCCTCGATGCCGTACGACCCGGACTTCACGCCGCCGGAGAAGCCGGACGCCAAGCGGCAGGTGCCGATCTCGCGCCGCAACTTCATCGAGCTGTGCGAGCGGCTGACCGCCGAGGACGAGAAGGCGTTCGAGGAGCTGTGGCGCCGTCTCGGCCTGTCGGTGGACTGGTCGATGACCTACGCGACCATCGACGCGAACGCCCGGGCGGCGTCCCAGCGGGCGTTCCTGCGCAACCTCGCCCGCGGTGAGGCGTACGTCGCCGAGGCCCCGACCCTGTGGGACGTGACGTTCCGCACGGCCGTCGCCCAGGCCGAGCTGGAGGACCGGGAGTGGCCCGGCGCCTTCCACCGCATCGGGTTCGAGCGGCCCGGCGGGGAGATGGTCTGGATCGAGACCACCCGGCCCGAGCTGATCCCGGCCTGCGTGGCGCTGGTCGCCCATCCCGACGACGAGCGCTACCGGCCGTTGTTCGGCACCACCGTCCGCACCCCGGTCTTCGGGGTCGAGGTGCCGGTCGTGGCGCACCACCTCGCCGAGCCCGACAAGGGCTCCGGCATCGCGATGATCTGCACCTTCGGCGACGTCACCGACGTCACCTGGTGGCGCGAGCTCGACCTGCCCACCCGGCCGGTGATCGGCTGGGACGGCCGCCTGCTCCCCGAGCCGCCGCAGGGCGTGCCGGCCGAGCCGTACGCCGAGCTGGCCGGCAAGACCGTGCACAGCGCGCGCGAGCGCATCGTGGAGATGCTGCGCGAGTCCGGCCACCTGGACGGCGAGCCGCGCAAGATCCAGCGGCCGGTGAAGTTCTACGAGAAAGGCGACCGGCCCCTCGAGATCGTCACCACCCGCCAGTGGTACATCCGCAACGGCGGCAGGGACGCCAAGCTCCGCGCCGAGCTGCTGGAGCGCGGCCGGGAGCTGGAGTGGCACCCGCCGCACATGCGGGTCAGGTACGAGAACTGGGTGGAGGGCCTGGCGGGCGACTGGCTGATCTCCCGCCAGCGGTTCTTCGGCGTGCCGATCCCGGTCTGGTATCCGCTCGACGCCGACGGCGAGCCGGTCTACGAGGCGCCGATCGTCCCGCCCGAGTCGGCGCTGCCGATGGACCCGTCCAGCGACGTGCCGCCCGGCTTCTCGGAGGACCAGCGGGGCAAGCCGCTCGGCTTCGTCGGCGACCCCGACGTCATGGACACCTGGGCGACCTCGTCACTGACTCCGCAGATCGCCGGCGGGTGGGAGCGCGACGACGACCTGTTCCGCCGCGTGTTCCCGATGGACCTGCGGCCCCAGGCCCACGAGATCATCCGCACCTGGCTGTTCTCCACGGTCGTGCGGTCGCACCTGGAGCACGGCGGGCTGCCCTGGCGGCACGCGGCGATCTCCGGGTGGATCCTCGACCCCGACCGCAAGAAGATGTCCAAGTCCAAGGGCAACGTGGTCACGCCCATGGGCCTGCTGGAGGAGTACGGCTCCGACGCGGTCCGCTACTGGGCCGCGAACGGGCGTCCCGGCACCGACACGGCCTTCGACACCGGGCAGATCAAGATCGGCCGCCGGCTGGCCATCAAGATCCTCAACGCGTCGAAGTTCGTGCTCGGCTTCCGGTCCGAGGGCGGCGGCGAGGTCACCGAGCCGGTCGACCTGTCCATGCTGGCTTCGCTGGCGGCGGTCGTCGCCGAGGCAGGCGAGGCGTTCGAGGCGTACGACTACACCCGGGCGCTGGAACGGACCGAGCGCTTCTTCTGGTCGTTCTGCGACGACTACGTCGAGCTGGTCAAGGCCCGCGCGTACGACGGGGACGCCTCGGCCGTCGCGGCCCTGCGGCGGGCGCTCGACGTGTTGCTGCGGCTGTTCGCGCCGTTCCTGCCGTTCGTGACCGAGGAGGTCTGGTCGTGGTGGCGGGAGGGCTCGGTGCACCGCGCGCCGTGGCCGTCCCCCGAGGAGCTGCCCGAGGCGCGGCACGGCGATCCGGCGGTGCTGGAGGCCGTGGCGGAGGTGCTGCGCCGGGTGCGGCGGGCCAAGTCCGAGGCGCGGCTGTCGATGCGGGCCGAGGTCGCCCGGCTCACCGTGTCGGGCGCCCAGGCGGACCTCGTCCGGCAGGCCCAGGACGACCTGTGCGCGGCAGGCAACGTCGAGGAGTTCGTCCTCGAATCCGGTGAAGGACCGCTCGACGCGGTCGCCGAGCTGACCTCGTGAGGCCGCCGAGCTGATCGTGTGAGGCCACCGCCGGCCGCCGTCGTCCCTCCGTCGGGACGACGGCGGCCGGCGAAGTTCTGGGACGTTCCAGGACGTTTCCGGGCGTTCCGGCACGTGCCCCGGGGGTTGCGTAGGGTTGAGGGCGAAACGACCGCCAGGCGCGCGTAAAACGGCTGCGCGTCCCGCCCGCCGACATGCCAGTCTGGATCCGTGATCCCGTCTAACCGCAGTACCACCGAGAGAGTCCCGCCGACGCTGGCGACGATGGCCGCGTGGAGCTGGCGGCTGCTGCTGCTCGGCGGGATGATCTACGTCCTGTGGCTGATCATCGACAGAATCAGCTTCGTCGTCATGCCGGTGGTCGTCGCGCTGTTGCTCGCGGCCCTGCTGCACCCGCTGACCCGGCGGCTGCGCGCCACCGGCCTCCGGCCGATCTATGCGACATGGATCACGATGCTGCTCGGCCTGGCGCTGATCGTCGGCATCGGGTTCCTGATCGGCGTGCGGGCGAACGAGGAGTTCCCCCGGCTGGTCCTGCAGATCCAGGTGACCGCGCGTAACGTGCAGGACTGGCTGCTCCACGGGCCGCTCCATCTGAAGGAGGCGCAGATCGCCGACTTCGTGGACCAGCTCAGCAGCCAGATCACCCAATATCGCACCCAGATCACCAGCACGCTGCTGAGCGGCGCCACCGCCGTCGTCGAGGTGCTCACCTCCATCGTGCTGATCCTGTTCGTCACCTTCTTCCTGCTGAAGGACGGCGACCGGATCTGGTCCTGGTTCCTGCGCGCCTTCGGCAGCGCCACGCCGCGCGTCGACGCCGCGGGCCGCGCGGCCTGGGCCACGATCTCCCACTACGTGCACGGCACGGTCGCGGTCGCGGCCATCCACGGGCTCGTGATCGGCGTGGTGCTCGCCGGGATGCAGGTGCCGCTGTGGGCGCCCCTCGCGGTGCTGGTCTTCCTGGCCAGCTTCATCCCGATCGTCGGCATCCTGTTCGCGGGCACCATCGCGACGCTGGTGACCTTCGGCTCCCGGGGCTGGTTCCTGGCACTGATCTTCGTGGGCATCCTCGTGGTCGAGCAGCAGCTGGAGAACCACGTGCTCCAGCCGCTCATCGTGGGCCGGGCCCTGGAGTTCCACCCGCTCGCGATCATCCTCGTCCTCGCGGTCGGCGGCGTGCTCGGCGGCATCGCGGGCGCCGTGGTGGCCGTCCCGCTCACGGCGGTCATCTATCGCGCGCTGCCCGAGCTGCGCCGCGGCCGGCCGCGCGCCATCGAGGCGGCCGAAGGCGGCCCGCCCGGCGCCGGGGAGCCGGGGACCGGGGAGCCGGGGACCGGAGAACCTGGAACCGGAGAACCTGGAACCGGAGAACCGGGTGCCGGGGACGAGCCTGCGCCCGAGGGCGTACCCCCGGGCCCGGAATCCGGCGCCATCGAGTCCGGTGCCGCGGAGAGCGGTGCCACGGAGCCCGGTGCCGAGGAGCCCGCGACCTCCCAGCCCGCCGCCTCCGACGAGGGCGGGCGGAAGCAGGAAACGGCGCGCCCGTCATCCGGCACCGGAGAGGCGGTGTCCCCCCAGCGCAACGGGTAGGGTCTTGCCTCATGAGCTGCCCTGCGCCGAACTCCGGACTGCCGAACTCCGGACTGCCGGGCCCGAGACGGGCCGCGGCCGCCGCTCGCGGGATCGAGGCCGCCCGATGAGCGTCGAGATCCTGATCCACCGGCTCGACCCGGACCTTCCGCTCCCGTCGTACGCGCATCCGGGCGATGCCGGGGCCGACCTGTACGCGGCGGAGGACGTGGAACTGCTGCCCGGCGAGCGGGCGGTCGTGCGGACCGGTGTCGCCATCGCGCTGCCGGACGGGTACGCCGCCTTCGTCCATCCGCGTTCGGGCCTGGCGGCCCGGCACGGTGTCACGCTGGTCAACGCGCCGGGCACGATCGACGCCGGCTACCGGGGCGAGATCAAAGTGACGATGATCAATACTGACGCGAAGGACCCGGTGCGGTTCCGGCGCGGCGACCGCATCGCCCAGCTCGTCGTCCAGCGGGTGGAGCGGGCGGCGTTCTACGAGGTCGACCGGTTGCCCGGCTCCGTACGGGGCACGAACGGGTTCGGCTCGACGGGGAGCTGACACCCCGGGGCCCGGGAACACCGGGCCACGATGCGAGGAGAGTGAGAGAAGTGTTGCGACGCCGGCGACGCGCGGAGGAGGAGACCGCACCAGCTTTCGTGCGGGAGGAGAGCCACGCCCCGGCGCGGACGACGGGCCCCTGGGACGCCGCGGACGACTACCCGGAGGCCGAGCGCGTGGACCTGGGGGGCCTGCGCCTGCCCGTAGGTCCCGGATTCGAGATCCAGCTCAGCATGGCGGGCGACCAGGTCGACGGTGTGATCGTCCTGGTCGAGGAGAGCGCCCTGCAGGTGAACGCCTTCGCCGCGCCCAAGCGCAGCGGGATCTGGGACGAGGTGCGCGCCGAGCTCGCCCGTGAGGTGGTGGCCGCGGGCGGCTCGGCCGAGGACCGCGACGGCCCGTTCGGGCCCGAGATCGCGGCGGAGGTGCCCGTGCAGAGCCAGGGACAGCCGCAGGGGCGGCAGCCGGTGCGTTACCTCGGCGTCGACGGGCCGCGCTGGTTCCTCCGCGCCGTGATCAGCGGCAGGGCGGCGGTCGACCCGGAGGCGGCGCGGACCCTGGAGGACGTCGTGCGCGGCATCGTCGTCGTGCGCGGCGACGAGCCGATGCCGCCCAAGGAGGCGATCCAGCTCCGGCTGCCCGCCGAGGCCCGGCAGGCCATGGAGGAGCAGCAGGCGTCCCGGCAGCAGGAGTTCCGGCCCTTCGAACGCGGTCCGGAGATCAGCGAGATCCGCTGATATCCGTCCGGGATGTGCCGGTTGACCGAATCGGGAGGCAAGCCCTGCCTGACCGTCCTTCTGGCCTCTGAGCGGCTCACGTATGCTGCGGTGGGAAACGACCGGCCTAGGCTGGAAGCCAGGACGACGATTCCCCGAAGGGGATCGCGAACGAGGAAACTGGGTGAGTGACCGATGGGCACGCCGGAGCCTGCCAAACGCGGCGGACTGCGGGGCTTCTTCCGACGGCTGACCACCAGCCAGGCCGAGCTGGAGGCCGCCGAGCTCCAGGAGGACCTGGAGGAGCAGGGGGCCACTCCCATCGCGCGGTGCGGTGAGCGCCAGCGGACGTGCGTCGCGGGCACGCTGCGCACGGTGACCCTCCGCCCGCGCGGCGGCGCGCCCGCCCTGGAGGCCGAGCTGTACGACGGGTCGGACGTGATCGACCTGGTCTGGCTCGGCCGCCGGAAGATCGCCGGCATCGAGCCGGGCCGGGTGGTGCGGGCCGAGGGGCTGGTCAGCGTCCAGGACGGCCGTAAAGTGATGTTCAATCCCCGCTACGAGCTACGCCCGGCCGGTGGCCCTTGATCTCTCAGGAGACCGTATGAGCACAGCGGACATGACGGCCCCCGCGGCGCACGCCACCGTCGAGGCGGCGGTGCGCGCACAGATGAGCAAGGCGCTGGGCGGCAAACGCGGGATCGTCGAGGCGGCCGTGCCCACACTCGCCTTCACCGGCACGTGGATGGGCACCCACGACCTGAAGACCTCGCTGATCGTCGGCATCGCCTCGGCGGTGGTGCTCCTGCTGGTGCGGATCGCGCAGCGGAGCACGCCGCAGTTCGTGCTCAACAGCCTCGTCGGCATCGGGATCGGCGCGTTCTTCGCGGCCCGCACCGGCGACGCCAAGGACGTGTTCCTGCCGGGCATCCTCTACAACGCGGCCTACGCCGCCGGCATGCTGCTGTCGATCGTGGTCCGCTGGCCGATCGTCGGCTTCCTGATCGGCTCGGTGACCGGCGACCCGACGGCCTGGCACAACGACAGCGCGCTGGTGCGGCTGTGCTCGCGGCTCACGTGGCTGCTCATCCTGCCCTGCCTGCTGCGGGTGGTGATCCAGCTGCCGCTCTACTGGGCCGACCAGGTGACCGCCCTCGGCGTGGCCAAGATCGCCCTGGGCTGGCCGCTGCAGGTCGCGGGGCTCGCCGCGATGGTGTGGGTGCTCGCCCGTGGCCGCACCCCGATCCAGCCGCCACCGCAGCCGTCCGTCTGACGATCACGCGGAAACGGCTCAGGCCCCGGGCGCACCGCCCGGGGCCTGAGCCGTCCGCGGGTCAGGGACGTCCGCGGGTCAGGGACGTCCGCGGGTCAGGGACGTTCGTGTGCCGACAGCAGCTCGGTGAGCTCCTGCTCGACCTCCTGGCTGGCCACGAACAGCAGCTCGTCGCCGGCCTCCAGCGGGTCGTCGGCCGAGGGCACCAGCACCCGGCCCTCCCGCAGGATCGCCACGAGGGCGGAGTCCACGGGCCACGGCACCGAGCCCGCCCGCTGGCCGACCACCGGCGCGTCCTCGGCCAGCGTCAGCTCCACCAGGTTGGCCTGGCCCTGCCGGAAGGTCATCAGGCGCACCAGGTCGCCGACGCTGACCGCCTCCTCGACCAGGGCCGACAGCAGGCGCGGGGTGGAGACGGCGACGTCCACGCCCCACGACTCGTTGAACAGCCATTCGTTCTTGGGGTGGTTGACCCGGGCGACCACCCGAGGCACGCCATATTCGGTCTTGGCGAGCAGCGAGACCACGAGGTTGACCTTGTCGTCGCCGGAGGCGGCGATCACGACCTGGCAGCTGTTCAGCCCGGCCTCGTCCAGCGAGGAGATCTCGCAGGCGTCGGCGAGCAGCCACTCGGCCCGCGGCACGCTGTCGATCTTGATGGCGTGCGGGTCGATGTCGATGAGCAGGACCTCGTGGCCGTTCTCCAGGAGCTCCGCCGCGATGGAGCGGCCGACGGCTCCGGCGCCGGCGATGGTGACGCGCATCAGTGCTCCTCGTCGGACGGCGGGGCGGACAGCGTCTTGTTGATGCGGTCCATGTCGTTCTCGGTGGCGACCAGGTGGAGGATGTCCCCTTCCTGGACGACGGTCGCGTCCTTCGGCACGAGCGCCTCGCCCATGCGGTTGAGGAAGGCCACGCGCGCGCCGGTGACGTTCTCGATCTCCCTGGCCCGGACGCCGATCCAGCCCTGGTGGAAGGCAACCTCGGCCAGGACGACCGTGCCGGTCGGGTCGCGCCAGAGAGGCTCGGCGCCCTCGGGCAGCACCCGGCGCAGGATCTGGTCGGCGGTCCAGCGGACCGTCGCCACGGTGGGGATGCCGAGCCGCTGGTAGACCTCGGCCCGGCGGGGATCGTAGATGCGGGCGACGACGTTGTCCACGCCGAACATCTCGCGGGCCACCCGGGCGGAGATGATGTTGGAGTTGTCGCCGCTGCTCACGGCGACGAAGGAGGCGGCCGAGGCGATGCCGGCCTCTTCGAGAACGTCGCGGTCGAAGCCGATGCCCGTCACCCTGCGGCCGCGGAAGCCCGCCCGCAGCCGACGGAAGGCCTGCGGGTCGCGGTCGATCACGGCGACCGAGTGCCCGTTGTCCTCAAGGATGTGCGCCAGGGTCGAGCCGACCCGTCCGCATCCCATGATCACGATATGCATGCTCCCCCGCCGTGGGTTGTGGCGGTCTCCTAATGGAGACAGTATGTCGCCAGTGCCCCACACCGCATGACTTGGGAGCGGCACCGGGGGACTAGGCTCATCAGACGTGTCCAAGGTGCCAGATCTTGTCAAGCGGCTTCTCGTGGGGCGGGCTCTGCGGAGCACGGCGCTCCACCATCAGCTGCTGCCCAAGCGTGTGGCACTGCCGGTCTTCGCGAGTGATGCCCTGTCCTCGGTGGCGTACGCACCGCAGGAGATCCTGGTCATCCTGTCGATCGGCGGGGGGGGCCTCTACAGCCTCAGCCCCTGGGTCGCCGCGGGCGTCGTCCTCGTCATGCTCACGGTGGTCGCCTCCTACCGCCAGACCGTGCACGCCTATCCCAGCGGCGGCGGCGACTACGAGGTGGCGACGACCAACCTGGGCCCGACCGCGGGACTGACCGTCGCGAGCGCGCTGCTCGTCGACTACGTGCTGACCGTGGCCGTGTCGGTCGCCAACGGCGCCGACTACGTGGGCGCGACGATTCCCTTCGTCGCCGAGCACCGGCCCCTGGTCGCGGTGGCCATCGTCGCGCTGCTGACGGTCATGAACCTGCGCGGCATCCGGGAGTCCGGCGTCGCGTTCGCCGTCCCGACGTACGCGTTCATGATCGCCGTCATCGGGATGGTGGCGTGGGGCCTGTTCCGGCTGGTCGTGCTCGGCGACGAGCTGCGCGCGCCGACCGCGGACTATCACATACTCGGGCAGCAGACCAACCTCGCCGGATTCGCGATGGCGTTCCTGGTGCTGCGCGCCTTCTCGTCGGGATGCGCCGCGCTCACCGGCGTCGAGGCGATCAGCAACGGCGTGCCGGCGTTCCGCAAGCCCAAGAGCAGGAACGCCGCGACGACGCTG
Organism: Microbispora sp. CSR-4; assembly: GCF_008033685.1. Taxonomy (NCBI): domain Bacteria; kingdom Bacillati; phylum Actinomycetota; class Actinomycetes; order Streptosporangiales; family Streptosporangiaceae; genus Microbispora; species Microbispora sp. CSR-4. The sequence continues at coordinate 230,863 of NZ_VJVX01000002.1, read as the reverse complement.
CTGATGATGGGCCTCATCGCGGTCGTCATGTTCAGCGGGATCATCTTCCTCGGCCTCAAGTCGGGCGTGAAGCTGACCGACCCGGCCGTCATGGCCACCCACGTCATCATCAACGGCCGGCCGGCCGGGCCCGGCTACTACCAGCAGCCGATCATCGCGCAGGTCGCCTCGGCCGTCTTCGGCCACGGCTCGTTCCTGTTCGTCGTGATCGCCGCGGTGACCGCCCTCATCCTGTTCCTGGCCGCCAACACCGCGTTCAACGGCTTCCCGGTGCTCGGCTCGATCCTCGCCCAGGACCGCTATCTGCCGCGCCAGCTCCACACCCGGGGCGACCGCCTCGCGTTCAGCAACGGCATCGTCATCCTCGCGGCGGGGGCCTGTCTGCTGATCTGGGCGTTCGACGCGGACGTGAGCAAACTGCTCAACCTTTACATCGTCGGCGTGTTCGTCTCGTTCACCCTCAGCCAGATCGGCATGGTCCGGCACTGGACCCGGCTCCTGAAGACCGAGAGCGACCCGCGGGCGCGGTTCCGCATGATGCGCTCCCGGGTGATCAACGGCTTCGGCGCCGTCATGACCGGGCTCGTGCTCGTCGTCGTGCTCGCCACCAAGTTCACGCACGGCGCGTACATCGTCTGCATCGCGATGCCGGTGCTCTTCCTCATGATGAAGGGCATCAGGCGGCACTACGACCGGGTCGCCGCGGAGCTCGCCGCGCCGGAGGGGCACGAGGCCGACGAGTCGCTGCTGCCCGCACGCAACCACGCGATCGTGCTCGTCTCCAAGATCCACAAGCCGACGCTCCGCGCCCTCGCGTACGCCAGGGCGACCCGCCCGTCGACGCTGGAGGCCGTGACCGTCAGCGTGGACGCCGACGAGGCGAACCGGCTCAAGGAGGAGTGGGACCGGCGCGGCATCGCGGTGCCGTTGAAGATCCTCGACTCGCCCTACCGGGAGATCACCGGTCCGGTGCTCGAATACGTGAAGTCGCTGCGGCGGCGCTCGCCGCGCGACGTCGTGACGGTCTACATCCCCGAATACGTGGTCGGCCGCTGGTGGGAACACCTCCTGCACAACCAGAGCGCGCTGCGGCTCAAGGGAAGGCTGCTGTTCAAGCCCGGGGTCATGGTCACGAGCGTGCCGTTCCAGCTCGCCTCCTCCGACCGCCTCAAGCGCCGCAGGGAGCCGTCCGCTCCCGGCGCCTCCCGCCGCTCTTACCAGCCGCCGTCGAAGAACTCGCAGATCAAGGCATGAACGACAGGAAAGAGGCCGACATGGGCGGCGCACGGCTCGAACTGACGGTGGACGCCGTCGCCAACGGCGGCTGGTGCGTGGGCAGGCACGAGGGCCGGGTGGTCTTCGTCCGGCACGCGCTGCCCGGCGAGCGGGTGGTCGCCGAGGTCACCGAGGAGACCGCGCGGTTCCTGCGGGCCGACGCGGTCGAGATCCTGCAGCCGTCGCCCGACCGGGTCACGCCGCCCTGCCCGTTCGCCGGCCCCGGCCGCTGCGGCGGCTGCGACTGGCAGCACGCGTCGCTGGAGGCGCAGCGCAGGCTCAAGGCCGACGTGGTCGCCGAGCAGTTCCGGCGTCTGGCGGGCCTCGACCTCAAGGTCGTGGTCGAGGAGGTGCCGGGTGCGGAGGACGGCCTCGGGTGGCGCACCCGCGTACGGTTCGCCGTGGAGCCGGACGGCACGGCGGGGCTGCGGCGCCACCGGTCGCACGAGATCGAGCACGTCACCGGGTGCCTGATCGCGCACCCCGCCGTCGAGGAGATCGGCGCGGAACGCCTCGGCTGGCGCGGGGCCGCCGCGGTCGAGGTGGTCGCGGCCTCCGGCGGCGACCGCGCCGTGATCGTCGAGCCCGTCCCACGCCGCCGGGCGGACATCCCGGACGTGGACGCCGCGGTCCTGCTCGACGAGGGCAGGCGGGGCACCCGCGCGCTGCGCGGCCGGGCCTCGCTGACCGAGCGGGTGGGCGAGCGCGACTTCCGGGTCACCGCGAGCGGCTTCTGGCAGGTCCACCCGGGCGCGGCGGCCACGCTGCTCGGCGCGGTGCTCGACTTCGGCCGTCCCGAGCCGGGGGAGTGGGCGCTCGACCTCTACTGCGGCGCCGGTCTGTTCGCCGCCGGGCTCGCCGAGGCCGTCGGCCCCGAGGGCGCCGTGCTCGGCATCGAGTCCGAGCCGCAGGCGGCGCAGGACGCCCGGTTCAACCTGCGCGACCTCCCGCAGGCGCAGGTCGAGCGGGGCAGGGTCGAGGAGGCGCTCGACCGGCTCCGGATCGAGCGGGCCGATCTCGTGGTGGCCGACCCGCCCCGCGCCGGTCTCGGCCGTCCCGTGGTCGAACGCGTCGCCGGTCTGGAGGCCTCGCGCGTGGTGTACGTCTCGTGCGACCCGGCCACGCTGGCCAGGGACGTCGCCTGGTTCGCCGGGCTCGGCTATCGCCTGGAGGACCTGCGGGCCTTTGACCAATATCCGATGACTCACCATGTGGAGTGCGTCGCGCTGCTCGTCAGGGACTGATCCGCCGCACGGGCAGGGGCGGCCATGCCGGCCACCAGGAGGTCGGTCAGCCTCCGCACCGCCGCCTCCGTACGTTCGGGCGAGCCCGCGCGCAGGGAGGCGATGGCCGCCAGGCCGATCCGTACGTCCTCGATCGACACCTCGGGACGGACGTGGCCCGCGCTCCGGGCGCGTTCGATGAGCCGCTCCAGCCTCCGGACCTGTGCCCGGCGCTGCCCGGCGATCGCGGCGCCCGCGGGGTGGGAGCCGAGCAGCGCCTGGTTCAACCCGCGGTGCCGCACCTGGCCGTCGGCGAACCGGTGGATGGTCGCGCGCAGCGCCCGCCAGGGGTCGGGATCGTCCAGGGCGGCGCGCATCCGCGCGCGGCACGCCGTCACCTGCTCGGCGAGCACGGCGGTGACGAGGTCCTGCCGCGACGGGAAGTGCCGGTAGACGGTCGCGACGCCGAGGCCGGCCCGCCGGGCGATCTCGTGCACGGGCAGATCGAGCCCGTCCGCCGCGAACGCGGCGCGGGCGACCGCCACGAGATGCCGCCGGTTGTGCTCCGCGTCGGTCCGGGGTTTCCGAGTCAATGTCGTCTGTGCCCCTCTCGCTTCCGGCGATCCGAGACGGTCGCCGCCGTTCGCCCGCCTACCGTGGTCGGCGGCAACTCGGAACAGCCGGAAAGGTGATTATGTTCCCGGACGCGGAAATGTCTGCCGTGCACTTCGACCGGTTCGGTCCTCCCGAGGTCCTCGCCGTGGGAGGGTTCCCCGCTCCGCACGCGGGCCCCGGCGAGGTGCGGATCGCGGTCAGGGCCGCCGGGGTCGCACCGGTCGACCTCGCGCTGCGCGCCGGCACGTCGCCGTCGAGCGCGCGGCTCCCCCTGCCGCACATCCCCGGTGTCGACGCCGCCGGGGTGATCGACGAGGTCGGCGCGGACGTCACCGGGTTCGCCGCCGGGGATGAAGTCTTCGGCGCCGTCGACGTCTCGCGGCTGGGCGGCGCCGCCGCCGAGTTCGCCGTGCTGGCGTTCTGGGCCGCGAAGCCGCCCTCGATGTCGTGGGAGGAGGCCGGCGCCGCCGGCACGAGCGTCGAGACCGCCATCAGGGCGCTCGACAGGCTCGGCGTGGGCACGGGAACGACGCTCCTGGTCGATGGGGCCTCCGGCGGCGTCGGCAGCGTCGCCGTCCAGCTCGCGGTCGCCCGCGGCGCCCGTGTGATCGGCACGGGCCGCCCGGAGAACCACGCCTTTATCGCCGGGCTCGGCGCGGTCCCGGTCGCGTACGGCCCCGGGCTCGCCGGGCGCGTCCGTGATGTCGTGCCCGGAGGGGTCGATCTCGCGCTGGACGTCGCCGGCGCGGGCTCGCTTCGTGAGCTCGTCGCGATCACGGGTGCGCCGGAGTCGGTCCTCACCATCGCCGACTTCACCGGCCCGGAGCTCGGGGTCGCCGTCTCCCGTGGCGAGCTGGGCGGAGAGCCGGACGGACGGCACGGCCTCGCCGTCGCCGCCGCGCTGTCGGCGCAGAGGCGCTTCCGCGTCCCCGTACGGGCGGTGTTCCCCATGGACCGGGCGGCCGAGGCGCACGCGACCGCCGCGCGAGGGCCACGCCGGGGCAAGGTCGTCCTCATGGTCCCTCCCGCCCACGGCGAGCGCGGCTGAGGCAGGGCGGCACGGTCCCGGGGCCGAGGGCCTCGTCGCGGCACTCACCGGCCGGGGCGTACGGAGCTGATCACGCCCTTCGCGCCGGTCCGTCCGCTGGAGCGGTGAGGTCAGCGCAGGCGGGCGATGCCGTCGAGGATGAGGGCGATGCCGCTCAAGAACTGCTCACGGTCGTCGTGCTCGCGCATCTGGCCGGCGATCGCCCGTACGAACGGGTAGGCGTCGGCGTCGAGGTCCTGCCACGCCGCCGCCACGTCGCCGAGGAACTTCTCCCGGCCGACGTCGCCGGGGGCGCCGTGAGCGTCCCGCTCGAAGCGGACGTGCTGGCTGACCGCGCCCAGGATGTAGTGCACCAGGGTGGAAGTCGCGGAGAACCAGGCGGCCTGCGGCACCCCGAGCGCGCGAACCTGCCGTCCGATCCGTTCGAATATCCCTACCGTCACCGGGCCCGACGGCCGCCGTGCGAACTGGGTGGTCAACTGGGTGGCGAGCCAGGCGTGCTCGGCGATCGCGCCGAACAGGCTCAGCGCGGTCGCCCGGATCTCGTCCTCGGGCGCCGGGGAAGCCGGGTCGGTCCTGGCGGCCAGCGCGGCGGCGATCACGGTCTCCGTGGCGGCGTCCAGCAGCTCGTCGCGAGTGCCCACGTGGTAGTAGATGGCGCCGGTCCCGGTGGCGAGGCGCTCGGTGAGCGCCCGGACGGTCAGCGCGCCCTCACCGCCGTCGTCGAGCAGCTCGATCGCGCTTGCGATGATCTGCTCTCGCGACAGCACCTGCCTGCGCCGTACGGACTGCCGCGCTCGCGTTGTCATGAGCCGACCCTACGGCTTTTGGAGCGGTGCGCCAAAGTTGGAACAACGCTCTAACTCTGCGTGCGGGATCACCAGGGGCGTACGGGACTGGCGCCGGGCGTGACCTCGGGAAGGGCGGCGCCCGCGCCGGGGACCGGCGGCCGGGCCAGGATCCGCAGGACGTCGTCGGCCGGCCTGGCGCCCCGCAGGGACAGCCAGCCCAGGCCGTTGCGGGCCCGGTAGGCCGCCAGCCGCCCGGCCTCGCCGGGGCCGAGGTCGCCGGCGCCGGACAGGACCGGCGCAAGGCCCATCCGCCGCCACGCCCGGTCGGGCGGCACGTCGAGCGCCACGGCGATCTGGAGGTGCGCCGCCCGGGCCGCGACGGCCAGGTCGTGGAGGTTCGAGACGCCGGAGGCGACCGGCACGAGCAGGCCGACCGACTCGATCTCCACCCCCTCCTCGCGGGCCGCCCGCAGCATGCTCTGGTCGGCCGGCTCCAGACCATGCCGGGAGGCGGGAAGCGTGAACGTGATCCGCAGCGGGCGGCCGCGCGCCCGCGCCTCGCGCTGCAACCGGGCGACGGCGGCGGCGCGGCGGCTGACGGCGGCGGGCCCGGCCGACCCGCCGGCCTCGAAGTCGATGCCGGGAGGATCGAGCGCCGTCACGACGTGGCGGTAGGCCGAGAGCAGCCTGGCCGGGTTCTCGCAGGTGACGGCCAGCTCCTGCCCGTACGGCCCGCCGAACGTCGGCCACACCTCGCCGCCGTCTGCCCGCAGCCGTTCGATTCGGGCGGTGACGGAGCCCCCGCCACGTGGTCGCGCCCCCGTCCAGTGGGGAGCGCAGCCGCCCGGCCCGGCGACGATGTGACCGATGGTGAACGAGCGCACGCCCGCCCGCAGCAGTTCTGGGCGGGGTTCCCCGGAGGCGTCGAGGAATCCCCGATAAGGGGCCGCGGGCTCGTCGGCGGTGGGAGCGGCGGAGGGCGGGGCCGGCGAGGCGACCGTCTGGCGCGCGGCGACCAGCGTCTCCGGCACCGGGGAGGCCGGAGTCCGCTCACGGGTGGGCGTGGCCGTGACACCAGGCGTGGCCCCGGGCATCATCCCGGGCCCCGCGTTCCAGCCGGGCGGGGCGGCGGGCAGTGCCCACAGCGCCGCACCGGTGCTCGCGACGAGCGCGGTCGACGCCAGGAAGACGAGGGAGCGCGGGGGGCGGCCCGTTTCACGGGAATGACGTGCGGTGTCCACGCTCACCACCCTGAGTTGCGATGCGACCACGTTGCGCACAGGCGGCTCGCACTCTAGCAAGTCGAGGGCGCGGCAGCAGGGATAATGGACAGATGAAACTGAGGATTTTCACCGAACCCCAGCAGGGGGCGAGCTACGACGACCTGCTCACGGTGGCGCAGGCGGCCGAGCGGCTCGGGTTCGACGCGTTTTTCCGGTCTGACCATTATCTCCGGATGGGCGAGGGCGACCCCCTGCCCGGCCCGACCGACGCGTGGATCACTCTGGCCGGTCTCGCCCGGGAGACCTCGCGCATCCGGCTGGGCACGCTGGTGAGCGCCGCGACGTTCCGCCTGCCCGGGCCGCTGGCGATCAGCGTCGCGCAGGTCGACCAGATGAGCGGCGGCCGTGTGGAGCTCGGCCTCGGCACCGGCTGGTTCGAGCAGGAGCACACGGCGTACGGGATCCCCTTCCCGCCCCTGGGCGAGCGGTTCGAGCGCTTCGAGGAGCAGCTCGAGATCGTGACCGGGCTTTGGGCGGCGACCAAGCCGTTCTCCTTCATCGGCGCGCACTACCAGCTGGCCGACTCGCCGGGGCTGCCCAAGCCGGCGCAGCGGCCCCGGCCGCCCATCATCATCGGCGGCGGGGGCGCCAAGCGGACGCCGCGGCTGGTCGCCCGGTTCGCCGACGAGTACAACGTGCCGTTCCACCTTCCCGAGGACACCGCCGCGGCCTTCGACCGGGTCAGGCAGGCGTGCGACGCCGCGGGCCGGGAGACCGTCCTGCTGTCGGCGGCGCAGGTCGTCTGCGTGGGGCGGGACGAGGCGGAGATCGCCCGGCGGGCCGCCAACATCGGCCGCCAGGTCGACGAGCTGCGCGTCAACGGGCTGGCGGGCACGCCGCAGGAGATCGTGGACAAGATCGGCCGGTTCGCCGAGATGGGCGCCGAGCGTCTCTACCTGCAGGTCCTCGACCTGCACGACCTTGAGCACCTGGAGCTGATCGCGGCCGAGGTGCTTCCGCACGTGTGAGTACGGCGCTCGCGCACGTGTGAAAGCGGCGCCGGTGTGTGACACAGGGCCGCGGGGCGTCGGTGACCGTGCTGCCACACGTGTGAGAACGGCGCACGTGTGAGAACGGCGCATGTGTGAGAACGGCGCATGTGTGAGAACGGCGCATGTGTGAGAACGGCGCTGCCGCACGGGAGAACCGTGCTGCCGCATGTGTGAGGGTGGCCGGCCCGCGGGACAGCGCTGCCACACGTGATTGAAGCCGCATGCCAGGAAAAGGCATAGCCGGTCGAAGGGGGCATCCGGCACACTTTGCCGGGTGCTCCTCACGATCTCGACCACTCTGCGGCCCGCGACGGACCTCGGCTTCCTCCTGCACAAGCACCCCGACCGGGTGCAGGAGTTCGAGCGGTCGTTCGGCACGGCGCGGGTCTTCTATCCGGAGGCGAGCGAGGACCGGTGCACCGCGGCGCTGCTGCTGGAGGTCGACCCGGTGCGCCTGGCGCGTTCACGGGGCTCGTCCTCACCCGACTTCTCCCTCGGGCAGTACGTCAACGACCGGCCGTACGCCGCGTCCTCCCTGCTGGCGTCGGCGCTCGCCGACGTGTTCCGTACGGCGCGGACCGGGCGGTGCAACTCCCGCCAGGACCTCGCGGACGGGCCGATCCCCCTGGAGATCCGCCTGCCCGCGCTGCCGTGCCGGGGAGGAGCCGATCTGGCGCACCGGCTGTTCGGGCCGCTGGGCTGGGAGGTCGACGCCGAAGCCGTGCCGCTGGACCCCGGTTTCCCCGCATGGGGCGAGTCCCGCTACGTACGGCTCGCGCTGCGCGGGAACGTGCGCCTGGCCGACGCGCTCAACCACCTGTACGTGCTGCTCCCGGTGCTGGACGACGCCAAGCACTACTGGCTGGCGAGCGACGAGGTCGACAAGCTCGTCCGCGCGGGAGAGGGATGGCTGGCCGGCCACCCGGACAAGGGCCTGATCACCCGCCGCTACCTCGGCCGGCGATGGGCGCTCACCCGCACCGCCTTCGCCCGCCTCGCCGAGCTCGGCGACGACGTGGAGGAGACCCTGGACCCGCCGGTCGAGGAGGAGCCGGGCGCCGAGCCCGCTGCCTTCGCCGCACCGGTCGCCGACGTCGGTGCGACCGGACGGACGGAGCCTGTCATCGCCGAGCCTGTCATCGCCGAGCCCGGCAATGCGGAGCTCCCCGTCGCCGGACTTGCCATCATCCGGCCCGCCGACACCGAGCCCGTCGACACCGAGCCCGACAGCGCGGAGCACCACGAGGCCGAGCCCGACGACACGCAGAGCGCGTCCCCGCGCCCGGACGACGAAACCGGTGACGAGACCGGTGACGGGGCGGAGGAGGACCGGGTGCCGCTGAACACGCTGCGCCGGGAGGCCGTCGTGGCGGCGCTGGAGGAGATCGGCGCCCGCACCGTGCTCGACCTCGGCTGCGGCTCGGGGCAGCTGCTCACGGCGCTGCTGGCCAAGCCGTCCTTCACCAAGGTGGCCGGCATGGACGTGTCGGCCCGCGCGCTCGCGACAGCCAATCGCCGTCTGCGCACCGACCGGATGCCGGACGCCAAACGGGCGAGGCTGGAGCTGTTCCAGGGCTCGCTGACCTACACCGACGCGCGCCTGGCCGGATATGACGCCGCGGTGCTGATGGAGGTCGTCGAGCCCGTGGACCCGCCGCGGCTGCCCGCGCTCGAACGCGTGGTCTTCGGCACCGCGCGGCCCGCACACGTGATCGTCACCACGCCCAACGTGGAGCACAACGTCAGATACGAGCTGCTCGCGGGGGCACGCCGCCACCCCGACCACCGGTTCGAGTGGAGCCGGGCGGAGTTCGCCGCATGGGTGGCGGGCGTGTGCGAGACGTACGGCTACGCGGCCGATCTGCGGCCGGTGGGCGAGGACGACCCCGAGGTGGGGCCGCCCACCCAGATGGCGGTCTTCAGCAGGAGGGATGAGCGGCCGTGACCGAGATCAGCGTGCCGGAGCTGTCGCTGGTGGTGCTCGTGGGCATCTCCGGGAGCGGCAAGTCGACGTTCGCGGCCCGGCACTTCGCGCCCACACAGGTCGTCTCGTCCGACTTCTGCCGGGGCCTCGTCTCCGACGACGAGAACGACCAGACGGCCACGCCCGAGGCGTTCGAGCTGCTCCACCACATCGTGGGCATCCGCCTGCGCCGTGGCCTGCTCACGGTGGTGGACGCGACCAACGTGCAGTGGGAGGCCCGCAAGAAGCTCATCGAGCTGGCCAGATCCCACGACGTGCTCGCCGACGCGATCGTGCTCGACGTGCCGGAGGAGGTGGCGCGCGCCCGCAACGCGGCCCGTCCCGACCGGGCGTTCGGCCCTCACGTGATCAGCCGGCAGCGCAAGGAGCTGCGCCGGTCGCTCGGCAAGATCTCCAGGGACGGCTTCCGCCGGGTCCACGTCCTGCGCGGCGACGAGATCGACGACGTGACCATCACGTACGAGAAGGCGTGGACCGACAGGACCCACCTCACCGGGCCGTTCGACATCATCGGCGACGTGCACGGCTGCCGGGCGGAGCTGGAGTCCCTGCTGATCAGGCTGGGCTGGCAGGTCGGGCCGGACGGCGCCGTCCACCCCGAGGGGCGTACGGCGGTCTTCGTCGGCGACCTGGTCGACCGCGGCCCGGACACGCCGGGCGTGCTGCGGCTGGTCATGGGCATGGTCGAGGCGGGCACCGCGCTGTGCGTGGCGGGCAACCACGAGCAGAAGCTGGTGCGGGCCCTCGACGGCCGCAAGGTGCGGGTCGCCCACGGCCTGGAGCGGTCGCTTGAGCAGCTCGCCGCCGAGCCGGAGGAGTTCCGCGCGGCGGCCAGGACGTTCATGGACGGTCTCATCAGCCACTATCGCCTCGACGGCGGCAGGCTGGTGGTCGCGCACGCCGGGCTCAAGGAGGCCTACCACGGGCGGGCCTCCGGGCGGGTGCGGGCGTTCGCCCTGTACGGCGACACGACGGGGGAGACCGACGAGTACGGCCTGCCGGTGCGCTATCCCTGGGCGAACGACTACCGGGGCCGGGCCATGGTCGTCTACGGGCACACTCCGGTGCCCGAGCCGGAGTGGGTCAACAACACCATCTGCCTCGACACCGGCGTGGTCTTCGGCGGGCGGCTGACCGCCCTGCGCTATCCCGAGCGCGAGCTCGTTTCGGTGCCGGCCGAGAAGGTCTGGTATGAGCCGGTGCGTCCGCTGGCCGCCGCCACGCCCGCCCGCGACCCCGGCGTGCTGGACATCGGCGACGTGGACGGCACCCGCTTCGTGGAGACGCGGTTCGGCGGCCGGATCAAGGTCGCGGAGGAGAACTCCCGCGCCGCGCTGGAGATCATGAGCCGGTTCGCCGTGGACCCCCGCTGGCTGGTCTACCTGCCGCCGACCATGGCCCCGCCGGAGACCTCGGCGCTGGACGGCTACCTGGAGCACCCGGCCGAGGCGTTCGACGAGTTCGCGCGGGCGGGGGTGACCCGGGTGGTGTGCGAGGAGAAGCACATGGGCTCGCGCGCGATCGCCGTGCTGGCACGGACGCCGGAGGCGGCGGCCCGCCGCTTCGGCGTCGCCGACGGCAGCACGGGCAGCGTCTACACCCGCACCGGGCGGCCCTTCTTCGACGAGCACATGCAGGAGCTGGTCGACCGGCTGCGCGAGGCGGCCGCGCCACTCTGGGATGAGCTGGAGACCGACTGGGTGGTGCTCGACTGCGAGCTGCTGCCGTGGTCGGCCAAGGCGGAGGGACTGATCCGCGACCAGTACGCCTCGGTGGGCGCGGCGGCCCGGGTGGCGCTGCCCGAGGCGGTCGCGGCGCTGGAGATGGCGGCGGGACGTGGCCTGGACGTAGGCGCTCTGCTCGACCGCACCCGCCGCCGTGCCCGCAACGCTGCCCGGTTCCGTGACGCCTATGCCCGATACTGCTGGCCGGTCTCGGGCCTCGACGGCGTACGGCTCGCGCCGTTCCAGATCCTCGCCTGCGAGGGCCGGGCGACGGCGGTGGCGGAGCCGCACGAGTGGCACCTGAAGACGCTCGGCCTGATGGACTCGCCGCTCGTCACGCCGACCCGCCACCTCTTCGTCTCCCTCGACTCGCCCGAGGAGCGGGAGGCGGCGGTCGCGTGGTGGACGGCGCTGACCGAGGCCGGGGGCGAGGGCATGGTGGTCAAGCCCGCCGCCCACCAGGAGGGACGGGTGCAGCCGGGCGTGAAGGTGCGGGGCCGGGAATACCTGCGGATCATCTACGGCCCCGACTACACCGAGTCGCTCGGCGTGCTGCGGCGCAGGTTCACCGGCAGGAAGCGGTCGCTGGCGCTGCGGGAGCACGCGCTCGGCCTGGAGGCGCTGACGCGCCTGGCCGAGGGCGAGCCGCTGTGGCGGATCCACGAGGCGGTCTTCGCCGTGCTCGCGCTGGAGTCCGAGCCGGTCGATCCCCGCCTGTGAGACGGGACGGCCCCCCGGCACGGCTTCCCGCCCACGCTCGGGATCCGTACCCGGGGGCCGGGTTCAGGTGAGGGATCAGGCTCAGCGGGACTCGGCCGCGGCGGGCGCGTCCGCTCCGGGGGCGGCCGGCTCGGCCAGGTCCACGCTGTCGCGCAGCCGTACCTGCGGGAGGAACAGCACGGCGAGGATGCCGACGACCGCGATGCAGGCCGAGATCAGGAAGATGTGGCCGGTGGCGTCGCCGTATGCGGCGCGCACGATGGTGCGGATCGGCTCGGGCAGCGCCCCCATGTTGAGGCTGGCGCCGCCGCTGCTCTGGCCCGCCGGCACCGGGACGCCGGCCTTGGCCAGGCCCGTGGTGATGTTCTCGGTGACCTGGTTCGCCAGCACCGCGCCGAGGACCGAGACGCCGATCGTGCCGCCCAGCGAGCGGAAGAACGTGATCGCGCCGCTCGCGGCGCCCAGCTCGCGCAGCGGCACGGTGTTCTGCACGGCCAGGACGAGGTTCTGCATGGACATGCCGACGCCGGCGCCGACCACCAGCATCCCCGCGCCGACGACGACCAGCGAGGTCTCGTGGTCGACCATCGACAGGGCCGCGAAACCGAGCGCGAGCACGATCGAGCCGGCGAGGATGTACGGCTTGACACGTCCGCTGCGTGACACCATCCGGCCCGAGATCGTGGACGACACGAGCACGCCGAACATCAACGGAATGGTGAGCAGGCCCGCCTCGGTGGGGCTGTAGCCGCGGCCGATCTGGAAGTACTGGCCCAGGAAGACCGCACCGCCGAACATCGCCATGCCGACGGCCAGGCTGGCGAGGATCGCGAGGGCCGGGGTGCGCCGCCGTACGACGTGCAGCGGGACGACCGGCTCGCGGACCACCGACTCCACCCAGACGGCGACGCCCAGCAGCACGACCGACGCGCCGACCATGGCGAAGGTCTGCCAGGAGATCCAGTCGAAGGAGTTGCCGACGAAGGTGACCCAGACGAGCAGGACGCTCACGCCTGCGGCGATGAGCAGCGCGCCGGGGTAGTCGACCGAGGTGCCGGGACGGCGGACCGAGACGATGTCGAGCGTGCGGTGCAGGACGATCAGCGCGATCGCGGTGAACGGGATCGGCAGGAAGAAGCACCACCGCCAGCCCAGCCAGGACGTGTCGGTGATCAGGCCGCCCAGCAGCGGCCCGCCGACCGTGGCCACGGCCATGACCGCGCCGAGGTAGCCGTTGTACTTGCCCCGCTCCTTCGGGCTGATCATCGCGGCGATGATCACCTGGACGAGGATCTGCAGTGCGCCCATGCCCAGGCCCTGAACCGCGCGGAAGGCGATGAGCATCGCCGTGTTCTGGGCGAAGCCACAGGCCAGCGAGGCGACGAGGAAGATGCCGATGGCGATCTCGAGCAGCAGCTTCTTGCTGAACAGGTCGGCGAGCTTGCCCCAGATGGGGGTCGAGGCGGTCGTGGTGAGCAGGGCCGCCGTGACCACCCAGGTGTACTGCGACTGGGTGCCGTTCAGCGAGCCGATGATCTGCGGCAGCGAGACCGACACGACCGTGCTGCTGATCATCGCCAGGAACAGGACGAGGAGCAGGCCGCTCAGCGCTTCGAGTATCTGCCGGTGGCTCTTGGCCCCCGTCTCCGGCAGCGTGGGTGCGCTCACGCGCAGCCTCCAATCGGATGGGTGAGGACAACTGCCTCAAGATTACATGCCCACTGGGCAACTTTGCCTGGTGGGCAATAATTTGGCGGCTAAGCTTGGCCCACGATGGAGACGACGGCGGGGCTGCGCGAACGGAAGAAGGCCGAGACACGGCAGGCGATCCACAAGGCCACGATGCGGCTCGCGGTGGAACGCGGGCTCGACCACGTCACCGTCGACGACATCGTGGAGGCCGCCAACGTCTCGCGCCGCACCTTCTCCAACTACTTCGGCAACAAGGAAGACGCCCTCCTGTACGGCGAGGAGCAGCGCATCCGGTCCCTGGTGCGGGCGGTTCGCGAACGGCCGGCGGAGGAGTCGGGCTGGCAGGCGCTGCGCGGCGCCGTACGCGACGAGCTGGAGGACGTGGGCGAGCCCGAGAGGGAGTGGGCGGTGCGCACCTCGCTGGCCAGGCGCCATCCGGCCCTGCTCGCCCGGCAGCTCGCCAACCATGCCGAGCTGGAACGGGAACTTGTGCAGGCGATCTCCGGCCGAGAGGGATCGGGAGAGCCGGGCGCCGACCTCAAGCGCCGCATCATGGCCGCCGCATTCCTCGTCGCGTTGCGCATCGCGACCAACATCTGGATCGAGGAGCAGGAGGCCCGCCCGCTCTCCCAGATCATGGAGCAGGCCCTCGACGAGATAGCGCGGCCCTTCGCCTGAGCCCCGGGCCCCTCCGCTGGACGTGGTTTCCGCTGAGCCCGGACTCTCTATCGGCCCGATGTTCCGCCGGTCCCCGGGCTTCCGCCTGGGCTTCCGCCGGGCTCAGCCGGTGAACCGGGACAGGAACAGCGCGAGCCTGCGCTCGTGGAGCTGGCGCGGGAGCCGGCCGCCCCGCATGAGGGTCACCAGGCCGTGCAGGCCGGCCCAGAAGGTCTCGGTCAGCGCGCCCAGGTCGTCGCCGCGGGCGTGCGGGCGTACGGCCTCGGCCAGCTCGCCGAAGGCCGCCTGCAGGGCGGGCGGGGCCTCGGGAGTGGCCCACGGCAGGGCGACGATCTGGTTGAACATCACGTCGTAGAGCGCCGGGTGCCGGTCGGCGAAGGCGACGTAGGCCGCGCCGACGTCGGCGATGGCACGGTGGGCGTCCGCCGCCGCGGTCCGGGCCGCGCGCAGCTCCACGGCCAGGTCGGCGCAGCCCTCCACGGCGACGGCCGCCATGATCGCGTCCTTGCCCTTGAAGTGGCTGTAGAGCACCGGCTGGCTGTATTCGACCCGCTCGGCCAGCCGCCGGGTCGTCACCGCATCCCATCCCTCGGCCTCGGCCAGTTCGCGGGCCGCCCTGATGATCAGCTTCTCGCGCTCGGCGCGCTCGCGCTCCTTGCGTGACTGGATGGACATGCTCCGAACTCTAGCAGCGCTAGCGAATATGGCACTGCTCTGCTAGCGTCGATTTTGTTCCTAGCGCTGCTAGATCCCGGAGAGAGACATGCTCACCCCCATCGCGTACGGCCTCGCCGTCGTCCTCAACCTGTTCGTCGTGTACATCGGTGCCCGCTTCCTGCTCGTGCCCCAGGCGGCGGCCGCGGGCTACGGCGTCCCGGCCAAGAAGGACGGCGACGGCGCCTATCTGACGATCAAGGGCCTGCGCGACGGGACCTACGGCCTGCTGGGCCTGGCCCTGCTGGCCTTCGGCGGCGCCCGCGCCGAGGCATGGTTCATGCTGGTCGTCGCCCTGCTGCCCCTGGGCGACACGTTGATCGTGCTGCGCAACGGCGGCAGCCGGGCGGTCGCGTTCGGCATCCACTTCGCGACCGCCGTGGTCATCCTGGTCAGCGCCGCCCTGCTTTTCGCCGTCTGACCGGCGACGAGAGCGTCCCCGCGAGCGCCGTCGGCGGGGCGGGCACGGTCGTCCCGCGCGGCTAGCATCACCGCATGGCCCCCACGAAAGCCGACCTGGAGGCGGCGCAGAACGCGACGATCGACGACGTGCTCGGCCCCGGGCTCGACGTGCTGTTCTGCGGGATCAACCCCGGCCTCTACTCGGCCGCGACCGGTCACCACTTCGCGCGGCCGGGCAACCGGTTCTGGCCCGCGCTGCACCTGTCCGGGCTCGTGCCACGCAGGCTCGCGCCGTCCGAGCAGCACCTGCTCCCGTCGTACGGGCTCGGCATCACCAACATCGTGGCCCGGGCGACCGCACGGGCCGACGAGCTGACCCCCGACGAGCTCCGCGAGGGCGGCGCCCGGCTCGAGCGGCTGGTCGCGGAGGTCCGCCCCCGCGTCCTGGCGATAGCGGGGGTGTCGGCCTACCGGGTCGCCTTCGCGCGCCCCGCCGCCCGGATCGGCCCGCAGGAGGAGACGGTCGGCGGGGCGGCGCTGTGGGTGCTGCCCAACCCCAGCGGGCTGAACGCCCACTGGAGGCTGGAGGCCATCGCCGCCGAGATGGCCCGCCTGCGCCCGCCGGTCTGACGGGCTCCACGGCCTGTGCCTGCCGGTCTGACGGGCTCCACGGCCTGTGCCCGCCGGTCTGACGGGCTCGACGGGCTCGACCACCTGTGCCCGCCATCGGCGTGACGGGCCTGACCGCCGCGGTCGGGGGCGGCCCGCTCGTGGGGCCTTTCCGCCCCGAGGCCGGTGCACCCCTCCGCTCCGTGCCCGATCCCTGTGCCGCGTGCCGGATTTCTGGGCCTCGCGTTTCTGGGCCTCGCGTTTCTATGCCTCGCGCCCGATCCGTACCTTGGCGGCCAGGAAGCCGGCGGCCTCGTCGAGCGCCTCGTCGGCCTCGTCGAGGTGGCCGAAGTGGTTCTGGAAGACGTGCGGCACCTGCGGCCAGACCCGCAGCGTGACCTCCACCTCGTCGGCGGCCGCACGCCTCGCGAGCCGGACGGAGTCGTCCAGCAGGAGCTCGTTCGAGCCGGCCTGCACCAGCAGCGGAGGCAGGCCCCGGAGGTCGGCGAAGACGGGGCTGGCCAGCGGCTGGGTGGCGTCCTGGCCGGCCAGGTAGGGGGTGGCGAACGTCTGGAGCGCCTCCGGCACGAAGATCGGGTCGGCGTCCTTCTTCGTGTGCATGCTCTCCCCGCTGAGGGTCAGGTCGGTCCAGGGGGAGAAGAGGACGGCGCCCGCGGGCTGCGGCAGACCGGCGTCGCGGGCCGCGACCAGGGTCGCGACGACCAGCCCGCCACCCGCCGAGTCACCGGCCAGCACCAGTTCCTCCGGCCGTACGCCTTCGTCGAGCAGTGCCCGATAGGCGGCCAGGCCGTCCTCGACCGCGGCGGGGAAGGGGTGCTCGGGGGCCAGCCGATAGTCGACGGACGTCGCCCGCAACCCCGCACGGCGTACCAACTGGGCGGTGAACCCGGCGTGCGTGCCGGGCGATCCCAGGATGTAGCCGCCGCCGTGGAAGTGGAGCAGCCGCCCGCGCCCGGCGCCGGCGGCCGGGGCCAGGTCGAGCGCGGGACGGCCGCCGAGCTCGGTCTCCCGCACCGTGACGTCGTCGGGCACGGGCCGGGTCAGGGCGAGGGCGAATCCGGCGCGCTGCTCCTCCAGGGTCGGGTTCGGGTGGACGGGGGCGTTGCGGTGCAGGGCGTCGACGGCCTCACGCTGCTTGCGGGTCATCAGAACCTCCGGGGAGTCGATGGTGAAAGGATGCATTCCGTGGAATGCACGTGTGATCGTAAACCCGATTCCCAAGAAGATGATTCCTTGGAATCGACATGTTCGGCGGATGTGACCGACATCACTCGCCTGTTCACCGATCTCGTCCGCGTCGAGACCCGGCTGTACAACACGGTGAGCGACCGGCTGCGCGCCGAGCACGGCATCGGCCTGGGGCAGTTCGAGTTCCTGGACATCATCGAAGGCCGTCCCGGCTGCCGGGTGCTCGACATCGTGCGCGAGGTGGGGATCACGGTCGGAGCCGTGAGCAAGGCCGTCGACCGGCTCGAAAGCGCGGGCCTGTGCGTGCGCACGGCGCATCCGGACGACCGACGGTCATCCGTCCTCAGCCTCACGCCGGAGGGCTCCCGGCTCCTGGCCGCGGCCCGCCCGCCCCTGCGGGACGGGCTGGCCGCCCGCCCCGCCGCCGTCCCGCCCGCCGAGCTCGCCCGGACCGCCGCCACGCTCGCCACGCTGCGCACGGCGCTGGAGGAGCACGGGCGGGACGGGGCCTGAGCCCTGCCCCGCCCGCTCATCATGCTCCGTCCCCCGGCCCGGCGACCGTCACCTGCCCTGCCGCCCCCGTCGTCGCTTCGTCCTGCCGTCCCCTGCCTGCCGTCCCCTGCCTGCCGTCCCTGCCCCGCCGTCACCTGTCCCGCCGGCGCGGCCGGGCGCGCCTCACGGGTGGCCGGGGCGGGACAGGATCCGCCCGGTGCCCGGCGGCGGCAGCCGTGCCACCTCGCGGTCGTGGAAGGCCACCATGTCCTCGGCGCCGGCGTACAGCTCCGCGACGGCTCGCGTGCAGTCCCCGACCACCCGGGTGTCGGTGATCCGCCGCCCGCCCACATGGGCGCCGATCTCGTCGTAGAGGATCTCGTACATCAGGTCCCTGTCGACGATCAGCAGCTCGGGCAGCGGAGCGCGGGTCTCCAGGCGGCGTACGGACCGGGCGTGCAGCGCCCGCGCCCGCTCGCCCGCCCGCGTGCGCGCCGCGAGCAGCACGATCTCCCACTGCAGGTAGGGCGTCGGCGGCATCTCGACGATCCGCAGCCGGCGCAGCTCCGCCCGGGGCGGCAGGTCGTCGGCGAAGCGCATCTCGGCCATCAGCGAGAGCGACCGGTCCCAGTCACCGCTCATCATGGCGACCCAGCTCGGGGTGTCGGGCTCGTGGAAGTGCTGGGCGCGTTCCAGCTTCCATACGACACCCTCCATCCGGCGCAGGTGGTCGTAGAGCTCGGTCCGGTACTCCACCACGGGAAGCACCTCTCCCGCGGCCTGTCTGACGTGCTCGAACGCTTCTCCGGGCATGAAGTCTCCTTCGGCCAGAAGCCGAATCGCTGGTCGGAGCGCGCCAGGCCCCGGCCCGGATCTGGAAACTGGCGCGCTTGGATCTTCCGCGGACGTCTGGTCAGTCAGTTCCCCGTCGAGTTGCTGCACACGGCCGTCTCCGCCGCGTCCAGCAGCCTGATCGTGATCTGCCTCGTCCTCGCCGTTCCTTCGGTCTCCTGCACCACCTCGGGTTCTGGCTCGGCCGGCTTCATCTCACCCTCCCGTTCGTCGGCGTGGCCGCAAACTCTCCCCCGAGGGCGACACGTCGATCGTTGGCCGCTGCCGATTCAGGGTCAAGGCCCAATCTCCGCGGACTTCTCCGACAGATCGAGCGGGGGCGGCAGCGGGGCCACCTCGCGTTCGAAGAACGGCATCAGGTCCTCGCCCTCGCCGTACAGGGAGGCCAGGGCGGACAGGCAGGGGGCGACGACCGCGGTGTCGGTGATCCGGCGGGCCCCGACGGCGGCCCCGATCTCGTCGTAGCGGACCTCGTACAGCAGGCTCGGGCCGAAGACCACCAGCTCGGGCAGCGGCGCCCGGGTCTCCAGGGGGGCGACCGCCGCCGCTCCGATCACTCTGATCTCCTCGCCCGCCGCCACCCGTACGGCGAAGATCTGCGCCTCCCACCGCAGGTAGGGAGTGAGGGGCAGCTCGACGACACGCAGCCGCCGGAACGGGGCCCGCTCGCGGTACATCGCGGTCAGCGGGGCCCGCATCTCCTCGATGAGCTCGACGGCCTTCGCCCAGTCGCCCGCGTCGGCGGCCCGCCAGCTCGGCACGGCCGGCTCGTGGAAGTGCTGGGCGCGCTCCAGCTTCCACACCACCTCCGACGCGTCGCGGTAGACCTCCTCGAACTCCGCCTGGTAGGCCGCCAACCCCAGGAACTCGCCGTCGGCGGCCCTGACGTCATCGAACACCTCGCTCGGGATCACGGTTCCTCCTCAGCAATCCGGCGGCACGGCGCGCCTTCGGGCCGTGCCTGCGCCACCACGTCGTGGCCCAGAGGACGTGGAACCCGGTGACGACCAGCACCGTGACCACGCCGTCCGCCGCGGCCACCCAGCCGGGCGGGTCGAGAAGTGCGCGCACGGCACCGGCGAGCAGGCCCAGGGTCGCCGGGACCGTCACCGCCGCGGCGAGCCAGAGGCACAGCGCGGTCCCGGCGACGAGCAGTGCGGTGTACGCCCGGACCCACCGGCCCTCGGCCCTGGGCAGCCGGGCGAGCGGATCGGCCGACCGGCGCAGCAGGACCCGGCGGCACACGTGCGCGGCGTACGCGACGGAGTCGCCGTACAGGTTCCGGCAGCCCGTCACGTCCTGCAGGACGAAGTAGAGGTCGGTGCGCATGAACACCAGGAACTGCGCCGACAGCATGACCAGCGCCGTCAGGGCGACGACCGACAGGGCCGGGTGCGGCCCCGTCGTCGCGGTCAGCAGGAGACAGACCGCGCACAGGGCGGCGTCCAGCGCCATGCCCGAGAGGTAGACCGTCAGCCGGACCCGGCGCTCCGCCAGCCAGATGCCCGACACCTCGGTCTGCGCCGTGAGGAACTGCAGACGGGTGCCGAACCTGATGCGCCCCGGCACGCCGGCGGCGCGAGCCGTGCACAGATGGGCCAGCTCGTGCAGGAGGATCAGCAGCCAGCCGGCCGCCGTTTGCCCCAGCAGGACCAGCGTCCCGTGGTCGCTCCAGAGCAGGTCCCGCCAGCCGGGCATCACGCCCGGCCGCAGCAGCGCCACCACCACACCGGCCAGGATCACGGCCGCCAGGGCGGCGTGCAGCACCGGATCGAGCGTCCACCGCACGTGGCGGGGCAGCAGCCGCGGAAAGGTGGGCGGCGGGGGAGCGGGCGCGGGAACGGGGTGGCCGTCCACCGCCGCCACCAGGCCCGCTCGCACCAGGCCGTCGACGAAGCCGCCCACGTTGATCCGGGTCCCGGTCTCCGCGCCGAGCCGGCGCTCCACCTCGGGGACCGTGGCCCCCTCCTGGAACAGGCGGATGACCCGCATGCCCTGCTCGGGCACGGCGATGACGTCCCCGGTCTCCACCCGTCCGACGATCCACTCCGCGCGATCCCGGCGTACGCCGAGGTCGTGCAGGATGACCCGGGTCGCCGTCATGACGAGTGACCTGCGGGGGGCACCGGGGCGGGCGCACGGCCCGCCCCGGTCCTGCCTGACGAATCACATCCCACTGCGTACGGCGCCTCGCCGCGGGTCACCCTTGGTGAACTCCTCGCGGAAACGGATTTTCCGGAGGGACCGAAATCGGTGTCCTTCCCGTGGCGATTCCGTACGCGCTTCCCGTGGTGATTCCGTACGCGCCCGGAATCGCCACAGATCCCGGAACCGCGGCGCAGCCCGGAAGTGCGGCGGATCCCGGGCGTGCAGCCGAGCCCGGAAGTGCGGCGGATCCCGGAAGTGCTGCGGGTCTCGAAACCATCACGGAGACCGGAACCACTGCAGGGCCCGGGGAACCGCTCGCGGAAATCCCGCGCCGGCACGGGCTTTCCGCGGGGCCCGGGAAAGGCGCCCATGGCTCCGTCGCGGCCTCCTCCGCCTCGCGATGCGTCCACCGGGAAACCCGCTCGTGGCGGGCGGCATGCGTCAGGCACCGCCGGACGGCCTCAGGTCGAGTTCCCCTGGCTGAAGGCCGTCGTCTCGATCTTGTCGAGCCTGCGGATCGCGATATCGGCCGCGATCGGCTCGACCTCTTCCTCCGGCTGGGTCTGGTTTTGCTCTTGAGGGGTCATCGGGCACCTTCTGTTGTGGATTTGTGTGGTGCGGACCTCGCGCGAGAAAACACCTAAATGTTCGGATGTTGCACATGATCGGTCAAGTCCTGTTTTGCGACTCGGCCGATGTCCGCTGAATTCCACAGACCGGGCAGCCGGGGCGAGGCGGATGCCGGACCCACACATGCTGGTCGGGTGCGATGAGGTTCAGCCCGACGACCGTTCCGATTGCGGGCTCGGGCACTCCGGTGATCAGCGAGATCACCGAATGGGCGACCAGGTGCCCCGACAGGCCGGCCGAGGCGGCGACCACGCCCGGTCCTCCGAGGTCCACCGGAAGGCCCGGCCTGCGGCGGCGCGCCTCGCCCGCAGCCAGGCACTCGTAGCAGGCGCCGCGCCCGGGTGCGAAGGTGCCCACGGTGACGAGCGGGCCGTTGTAGCCTCCGCCGACCCAGGGCACGCCGGCCCGCGCGCAGATCCGGTTGGCCCAGATCCGGATGCCCGGCTCCCTCGGCTCGTCGGCGCACAGCGCGAGGACGTCGGCGCCCGCCAGGATCGACAGCAGGTCGGCCTCGCTGCCGATCACCCGCCGCTCGCCCGTGACCTCGATGTCGGAGTTCAGCCGGCGCAACCTGCCGACGGCCACGTCCGCCTTGGCCCGGCCGAGGTCGTCCTCGGTGTAGAGGACCTGACGGTTCAGGTTCGACAGCTCCACCACGTCGGCGTCGACGCAGTGCAGGCGGCCGACGCCGGAGGCGGCGAGGGCCCACGCGGCATGGCTCCCCGTGCCGCCGAGGCCCAGCACCACGACCCGGGCGGCGCGCAGCCGCACCTGCGCGTCCCACCCCTGCCGTCCAGGCACCAGGTCGACCTGCTGGAAGAACGCCCGGCTCCGGTCGTACCGGGTGCGCTCCCGTTCGGTGAGCTCGCCCGGCGCCGGAGCCGCGGCGTCCTCCACGTGCCCCGACGCGATGAGGGCGGCGACGATCCGCGCCGCCTGGGACGCGGAGACGCCGGGCAGGCGACGGCACACGGCCTCCGCGACGTCGTCGGGAGACCGGGTGCCGTCCATCAGGCTGAGCGCGGCCCACGCGCCCCCCGTCGGATCCCTGATCTCGGCGGCCAGCCCGTAGATCTCGCCGCCGATGCGTACCGTTCCGTCCTCGAAGCGGTGTGGCTCGTGCCTCCGCTTGACCCGTGGCAGCAGCACGGCTCCCGGTTCCTCCTCGGCAGGGGGTTGCGGGCGGTCCTACCGAGAAGTCATCACCTGGAGCTCCGATTCGCAATACCCGGAGTCAGTGTCGTGAGTAGGGCCCGTGACGGCGCCGGTGGGTCATGCCCAGCACCGCCCTCACCACCAGGGCGACGAACACGAGCTTGAGCACCAGGAACGGCGGCCACATCGGGCCTGCCATCAGGAGGACGATCGCGGCAACCGGGATGAGGAACATGGCCGGATGCGGACGGCGGCCGTGCCACCGCGGGGCCATGCCCCGTCCCCAGCCGCCCTGTCCCCAGTTGCCCTGGGCCGCGGCCCACTGCGGTCCGCCGGGCCGGAGGGGGCCGTACGGACCGGGGCGGGCGCCCATGGGGGAGCCGGGAAAACCGGGCAGGCCGGCGGACGGGAAGCCCGCGTGCCACGGGCTCCCGGTCCGCGGGCCGCCGCCCGGCGCGCCCCCGGTCCGGGCGTCGCCCGGCCATGCGCCGGGCAGGTCGGCGGTCACCCGCCGGAGGTCCTCGGCCGTACGCGCCGAGAGCGTCGCGTCGAGGCGCTCGTCGAGCTCCTCGCGGGTGATGCGGCCCTGCGCGAACGCGTCGTGCAGCAGCCGCGTCACCTCGTCGCGCTCCCGGTCGCCGATCCGCAGCCCGCCGTGCGCGGGACCGCTCGGCGGGGTGCGGCCCGCCGACCCTGCCCTCGGCGTGCCGCCGTCGTGGCCGGCGTGTGCGCCGCCTGCGGCGGCGGGCTCGTCGGGGGAGACCATCGTCACTCCTCCACAGGGTCGCCGTCGGCGAGGATCTGGTAGAGCCGCCGCCTGGTCTCGGTCAGGACCTGCCGCGCCTGCCTGACCTGCCCCTCGGTGCCCGAGTGGGCGATCTGCACCAGCGCCGACGCCGCCTGCCTGGACAGGTCGAACAGCTCGTGGACGTTGTCGCCGATGTCCGGTGTCATCTCCTCCCAGGGCGCCCGGACCTCGTCACCGTGCTCCTCGACGTAGGCGCGGCCGGCCTCGGTGAGCTGGAACGTCTTGCGCCCGTCGGTCTCCTCGGCGCGCACCAGGCCCTCGTCGGTGAGCTGCTGCAGCGCCGGGTAGACCGCGCCCGGGCTGGGCTTCCATCCGCCCTGGCTGCGCTCGGCGATCTCCTGGATGATCTGGTAGCCGTTGCGCGGCTCCTCGGCGAGCAGGGCGAGGATCGCCGCCCGCACGTCACCGCGCTTGGCCTTCCTGCCCCGTCCGAAGCCCCGCGGGCCGAACGGGAAGTTGCCGCCCGCCCACGGCGGCCCGAACGGGCCCGGTCCGAAACCGCCCCACGGGCCGCGCCCCCGCATGCCGCCCCTGTGCCGGTGCTCGTGAGGGCCCCCGCCCTCGTGGTGTTCCTGCTGCCACATGGCCGCCCCCTTCGTGAACGCCTCGCGCATCGCGCGGCGCATCTCGTGTCTCAACCGGTGCTCGAACCCCGTGTGGGTCCCGGGCCCCCCGACCGCGTGTGCCCAACTCATCGCAGTGCCCCCTTCTGGCCGATTCGACTGGCTCACGATCTGTTCTCGATGGCTCAACGATATATCGCGATGCATCTTCCGACAATGCCCGGGTAAGAGTGACATAGCTCACGAGGAAGTTTTTCGAGTACAGGGAACAGGCCCCGAGACCGTAGCGTTATCTCTCACGAAGACGGGATCGTTCTGCTCTGAGAGGGCTGGGGGGTGCTCTTGGAGCGGGACGATCCCGTCTTTGTCATTTCCCGGCCGGCGCCTCGCCGACCGGCCCTGGTGGTGCTTCGGAAGCGGCGGCGCTCGGGAGGCCGGGTCACTCCGGCTCGACGGCGGCACCATGGCCTCGGTCGCGGTGTATGGGGGAGCGGTGTGCGGGGGAGCGGTGCACGGGGGAGCGGTGCACGGGGGAGACGGAAGCCCCGACGGGTTCTTCGTGAAGCTCGCGGGCTCCGTGGGCACGCTGACCATCACGCCGCCCAGACCGGGCGTCCACATGCACTGGACCGATTGGGACATCCGGTCCGGCGACGACCGGGTGGCCGTTCCCGACGCGTATCGGACCGTCCCCTTCGACCCGGCGGCCGGACCGGCGGCCAGCGTGGCGGCGTTCTACCAGGAGATCGCCCGGGCGATCGCCGAGGGGCGCCCCGCTCACCCTGACTTCCATGCCGCCGCCCGCCACCACCGGCTGCTCGCGGCGATCGAACGCGCGGCCGAGAGCGGTGGCATCGAGCGCGTCCCGTGACATGACCACGCGCGGCGGCTGCTCGCCGTGGCGGCGATCGGGGCGACACGCATCCGGAGGGGTGGGTGCTTCGCGGAATTTGCCGGTGCTTTGCCGTAGAGTCTCAAGGCGTGATCTTGTCATGATGGGGCACTCGCACGCCCTGAGCGGGGCGGCGGTGTGGCTGGCGGTCGCGCCGGGCCTGGTGGCACTGCCGGACGTGCTCGGGCATCCCGAGCTGGCGACGCTGACGGGGCCGATCCTGAGCCCGCCCGAGCTCGTCGCGGGCGCCGTGGTGTGCGCGGGCGCGGCCATGCTGCCCGATCTCGACCACCCCAGTGCCACGATCGCCCAGACGTTCGGACCGGCGACCTGGCTGATCAGCAAGGGCGTTAACTTCGTGAGCGGCGGGCACCGGCACGCCACCCACTCCCTGCTGTTCAGCGTGCTGGCCGGAGTGGGGGCACACCTGCTCGGCGCCCGCTACGCCATCGGCCGCGACATCCTGGTCGTGCTGATGATCGGCCTGGCCATCCGCGCGGTGGGCATCGGCGTGCCCGGCAAGACGCTCACCTCCGCGATCGTGAACATCGGCCTCACCGCGGCGCTGTTCGTCACCTTCCTGTCGCTCGGGGTCACCTACTCCTGGCTGGGCTTAGCCATCGGGGGCGGCTGCCTGGTGCACGTGATCGGCGACTGCCTGACCGAGCGCGGCTGTCCCGTCTTGTGGCCGATCAAGGGCCGCTGGCTCCTGCCGTGGGACATCGGGATCAAGACCGGCAAGGCGTTCGAGAAACAGTTCCTCGGCCCGGCCCTGTCGATCGTGGTGATCGCGCTGTTCTGCCTGCGTTTGATGCCCGCCTGAGCGGGGACGCCGGACCGCCGGCGTCTATGCCCGGACGCTCCACGGCCGGCGCGGACGCGGGAACTTCCCGAAACCGAAAAATCCACATGATTGCCGACGTCAACAACGATGGCCGTCGGCCTACCCATTAGTAACTTGATGTCGAGATATCTTGAGGGATATCTTGATGTCGAGACATCCGCCGAGCCGCACAGGTTAGGGCAACCTAATTGTCAGGAGTGTCCCGTGCGTGCGGGAGGATGCACACGAAACCTGTGACTATCCCGGAACCCTGGGGAGGCGAACTTCGTGTCCGCGAACAGCTTCGGCAGCCGTGACACGCTGCGCGTCGGTGACGCGTCATACGAGATCTACCGGCTGGACGCCGTCGAGGGGTCGGCGCGCCTCCCGTACAGCCTCAAGATCCTGCTGGAGAACCTGCTCCGCACCGAGGACGGCGCGAACATCACCGCCGACCATATCCGCGCCATCGCGGGCTGGGACCCGAACGCCCAGCCGAGCGTCGAGATCCAGTTCACCCCCGCGCGCGTGATCATGCAGGACTTCACCGGTGTGCCCTGTGTCGTCGACCTCGCCACGATGCGCGAGGCCGTACGCGACCTGGGCGGCGACCCGGCGAAGATCAACCCGCTCGCTCCGGCCGAGATGGTCATCGACCACTCGGTCATCGTGGACTTCTTCGGCCACCCCGACTCCTTCCAGCGCAACGTCGAGCGGGAGTACGAGCGCAACCGCGAGCGCTACCAGTTCCTGCGCTGGGGCCAGACGGCGTTCGACGAGTTCAAGGTCGTCCCGCCGGGCACCGGCATCGTCCACCAGGTCAACATCGAGCACCTGGCCCGCGTCGTCATGACCCGCGACGGCAAGGCGTACCCGGACACCTGCGTGGGCACCGACTCCCACACCACGATGGAGAACGGCATCGGCGTCCTCGGCTGGGGCGTCGGCGGCATCGAGGCCGAGGCCGCGATGCTCGGCCAGCCGATCTCGATGCTGATCCCGCGGGTGGTCGGCTTCAAGCTGACCGGCAAGCTGCCGGCCGGCGCCACCGCGACCGACCTCGTGCTCACGATCACCGAGATGCTGCGCAAGCACGGCGTGGTCGGCAAGTTCGTGGAGTTCTACGGCGAGGGCGTCTCCAGCGTGCCGCTGGCCAACCGCGCCACGATCGGCAACATGAGCCCCGAGTTCGGCTCCACCTGCGCCATCTTCCCGATCGACGGCCAGACCATCGACTACCTCAAGCTCACCGGCCGCTCGCCGGAGCAGGTCGCGCTGGTCGAGGCGTACGCCAAGGAGCAGGGCCTGTGGCTCGACCCCTCGGCGCCCGAGCCCGTCTTCAGCGAGTACATCGAGCTCGACCTGTCGACCGTCGTCCCGTCGATCGCCGGGCCGAAGCGCCCGCAGGACCGCATCCCGCTGGCCGATGCCAAGTCGGCCTGGCGCGCGGCGGTCCGCACGTACGTCCCGGACGACTGCATCGAGGGCCCGGCCGACGAGGCGTCCGCCGAGTCGTTCCCGGCCTCGGACCCTCCGGCTATCGACCACGGCGGGGCGGGCGACGCGCCGCACCCCGTCAAGCGCAACGGCGAGCGGCCGCACCGGCCGACCCCGGTCACGCTGTCGGACGGCACGTCCTTCGAGATCGACCACGGCGTCGTCACGATCGCCGCGATCACGTCCTGCACGAACACCTCCAACCCGTACGTCATGCTCGGCGCGGCCCTGCTGGCGAAGAACGCGGTGGACAAGGGCCTGTCGCGCAAGCCGTGGGTGAAGACCTCGCTCGCCCCGGGCAGCCAGGTCGTCACCGGCTACTTCGAGCGGTCGGGCCTCCAGCCCTACCTCGACAAGCTGGGCTTCAACCTCGTCGGCTACGGCTGCACCACCTGCATCGGCAACTCCGGCCCGCTGGAGCCGGAGATCTCCGCCGCGATCCAGGAGAACGACCTCGCGGTCACCGCCGTGCTGTCGGGCAACCGCAACTTCGAGGGCCGGATCAACCCCGACGTCAAGATGAACTACCTGGCCTCGCCGCCGCTCGTCGTGGCGTACGCGCTGGCCGGGACCATGGACATCGACCTGAACAACGAGCCGCTCGGCGTCGGCGTCGACGGGCAGCCGGTCTTCCTCAAGGACATCTGGCCCGCGCCCGAGGAGGTCGCGGCGGTGGTGTCGGAGTCGATCAGCCAGGACATGTTCAAGCGTGACTACGCCGACGTGTTCAAGGGCGACGAGCACTGGCGGTCGCTGCCGATCCCGACCGGCGACACCTTCCAGTGGGACCCGGAGTCGACGTACGTCCGCAAGGCGCCGTACTTCGACGGCATGCCGGCCAAGCCCGAGCCCGTCACCGACATCCGGGGCGCCCGGGTGCTGGCCAAGCTGGGCGACTCGGTCACCACCGACCACATCTCGCCCGCGGGCTCGATCAAGGCCGACACCCCGGCGGGCCGCTACCTGCGCGAGCACGGCGTCGAGGTCAGGGACTTCAACTCGTACGGCTCCCGCCGCGGCAACCACGAGGTGATGATCCGCGGCACCTTCGCCAACATCCGGCTGCGCAACCTGCTGCTGGACGGCGTGGAGGGCGGCTACACCCGCGACTTCACCAAGGGCGGGGAGCAGGCGTTCATCTACGACGCCTCGCAGAACTACCAGGCCGCCGGCATCCCGCTGGTCGTCCTGGCCGGCAAGGAGTACGGCTCGGGGTCGTCGCGTGACTGGGCGGCCAAGGGCACCGCGCTGCTCGGCGTGCGCGCCGTCATCGCCGAGTCGTACGAGCGCATCCACCGGTCGAACCTGATCGGCATGGGCGTGCTGCCGCTGCAGTTCCCCGAGGGCGCGAGCGCCGAGTCGCTGGGTCTGACCGGCGAGGAGACCTTCGACATCGTAGGTGTCGAGGAGCTCAACGCCGGCTCGACCCCCGCCACCGTCACCGTGCGGGCCGGGGACGTCGAGTTCCAGGCCGTGGTGCGTATCGACACCCCCGGCGAGGCGGACTACTACCGCCACGGCGGCATCATGCAGTACGTCCTGCGCTCCCTGCTCGCCAAGAGCTGAGGGCTCGTCAAGAGCTGACATCTCGGGAGGTCCGGGCCGGCAGTGAGGCTGCCGGCCCGGCACCGCGCCTTGGAACGTGGCCCCGTGCAAGGCGGAAGTCCCCGCCAGGCAGGCGCGCGCTGCCGGCCTCTCGGGGCGCAGAGGGGTACGGAGGCCGCTCCGGGCGGCTCGCCTACGCCCGGATGAGGTGAGTCAGGACGACACGCATCTTCTCGAGTGCCGGCTCCTCCACCCAGCCGATCCTCCTGGTCAGGCGCTGCACGGACATGGCGCGGAACTGCTCCACCATCGCCCAGCACCGCTTGTCCAGGCCCGTGCCGCGGGCGATCTCGATGTGGCTGGGCCAGCCGCGCTCAGTGGTGGTCAGCGGCACGGTGAACACCAGGCCCATCCGCACGTCGTTCATGGCGCGGCCGCTCATGACCACCACCGGCCTCGGCCCGCCCTGTTCCCGGCCCGTGGGCTGACCGTAGTCGGCCAGCCAGAGGTCACCGCGCGTTATCCGCATCGTGCTCCTTCGGTGGCAGGTGGGAGGACCAGTCCTCCGGCTCGAGACCGTCTTGAGCGGCCCGGTCGAAGACGGCTGTCTCCGCCAGGTGGTCGGCCCAGCCCGCGGGGTCCTCTCGCCGGGTCCGCTCGACCGCTGCTCGCAACTCCTCCCAGAATTTCCTGTGTTCATATTCGGCGACGGCGTCGTCGATCACTGCTGTCATGGGTCTGCCTTCCTGCTTTGCGATCGCCGCGAGCTTGTCGCGAGTAAGAGTGCTGACCCGGATCGTCGTGTGGCGTTGCTCGCTCCCCATACGGCGAGGCTACGATCCTGTCTACAAAAAGCGCTATGGCGATGTCGCCACGTAGGAGACTACGAGGGCGTTGATTACTCTCGCAACAACTTTCGATTACTGACGGTGATTGTCTGAGTTATCGGGTCCGGATAACTGGTTGCCGGGCGGCAGCGGGGCGTCGCTAGGGTCCCTGCCCATGGATCACGACGTGGTGTTGCTGCTCATCGGGGGAGTGGCCGTCTTCATCGGGGCGGTCGTACAGGGCGGGGTGGGGTTCGGGCTGGGCCTGGTGGCCGCGCCCCTGATCACGTTGCTCGATCCGTCGGTCATGCCGGGGGCGGTCCAGGTCGTCAACCTGACGATGCCGCTGTTCACGCTGGCCAGGGAGTGGCGCAGGGCCGAGTGGCGGGGAGCGGGGTGGGCCCTGCTGGGCCGGCTGCCGGGCAGCGCGATCGGTGCTCTCGTGGTCGTCTACGTGAGCACGACGACGCTCGGCGTGCTGGTCGGCGTGATGGTGCTGGTCGCGGTCGTGCTGACGGCCCGCGCGGTGTCCGTGCCGCGCAACGGCGCGACGCTGACGGCCGCCGGGTTCCTCTCGGGGATCACCGGCACGGCCACCGGGATCGGCGGGCCGCCGATCGCGCTGGTCTACCAGAGCGCCCGGGGTCCGCAGATCAGGGCCACGCTGGCGCTGTTCTTCTGTGTGAGCGCCGCGCAGTCGCTCGTCATCCTCGCGCTCCTCGGCAGGCTCCCGGGACGCGCCCTGGCCGGTGGGGCGGCGCTGGTGCCGTTCGTCCTGCTCGGTTTCGCGGCCTCCGGGCCGCTGCGGCGTTATCTGGACGGCGGGCGGGTCCGCACGGCCGTCCTGGCCGTGGCCGCCGTCTCCGCCTGCGCGCTGCTCGGGCAGAGCCTCGCCCACTGAACCCACAACACGGCCCACAACCGGGCCCACAACCGGGCCCACAAGAGGGCCCACAACAGGGCCCACGACCGGGCCGTACGGCAGGCAGGCCCGCGGAGACCACCCGCGGGTCGGTGTGGACGATCGCGTACTCGGTCCAGGCGTTCCCCGCGGCATCGGCGGGGCCCGCGTCCCGCGGCGCCATCGACAGCGCCTGCGTCGCGGGAACCGTGAGGAGCGTCGCCGTTCCCCGCGCTCGCCCCTGCCGTCTCGGGGAACAGGTTTCGGCCGAACCGGAAAGGGTCACGGGGTGTCCCTGCCGACGGTAGGAGTCCCAGGGTCACGAACGTCACGATCACCTGTGGAACCGGGCGGACCGAAACGTCGCCGGGTGTTGATCCTACGTTTCTTCATTGTTACCGCGAACAACAAACGTTACCGTCCTGTGTCTTTCACCACCTGGGCTTTGGGCTTACGTTGTCTCAAACAACATTCCCTGGAGCGGTGAACGCCGTGACCCGGCCCTGCCGTACCGGGTGGCCAAGGTGCCTGCAACCCACAAGATCTGCCCAGACGGCGGGAAGGGGCACCGGCTCGGCCGCACCCCCTCATAGACCCCCAGTCATAGAAAGGACCCACGCATCATGCGCAAGGGGATCCTCAGCATCGGCGCCGCCGCCGCGGCGCTCACCCTCGGTCTCACCGCCTGCGGGGGCGAGAGCGGTGACACCTCCGCGGACGCCAGCGGCGCCCCCTCGGCCGCCGCCGGCGACGCCAAGCCCGGCAAGATCGGCGTCATCCTGCCGGACAGCAAGTCCTCCGCCCGGTGGGAGACCGCCGACCGCAAGTACCTCCAGGAGGCCTTCGACGCCGCGGGCGTGCAGTCGGACATCCAGAACGCCCAGGGCGACAAGACCGCGTTCCAGACGATCGCGGACCAGATGATCACCAACGGCGCGACCGTCCTGATGATCGTCAACCTCGACAGCGGCACCGGCAAGGCCGTGCTGGACAAGGCCAAGTCGCAGGGTGTCGCGACGATCGACTACGACCGCCTCACGCTCGGCGGCAGCGCCTCCTACTACGTGTCGTTCGACAACACGGCGGTCGGCAAGCTGCAGGGCGAGGGCCTGGTCAAGTGCCTGACCGACAAGAAGGCCGACAAGCCGATCGTCGCCGAGCTGAACGGCTCGCCGACCGACAACAACGCGACGCTGTTCAAGCAGGGCTACGACAGCGTGCTGCAGCCGAAGTACGACTCCGGCGAGTACAAGAAGGGCCCGGACCAGTCGGTTCCCGACTGGGACAACACCCAGGCCGGCACGATCTTCGAGCAGATGCTCACCCAGGAGCCGAAGATCGCCGGTGTCCTCGCCGCCAACGACGGTCTCGGCAACGCCGCGATCTCGGTGCTGAAGAAGCAGAAGCTGAACGGCAAGGTCCCGGTCACCGGCCAGGACGCCACCGTGCAGGGCCTGCAGAACATCCTCGCCGGCGACCAGTGCATGACGGTCTACAAGGCCATCAAGAAGGAGGCCGACGCGGCCGCCCAGCTCGCGGTCTCGCTGGCCAAGGGTGAGCAGCCGCAGGTGAGCGGCTCGGTCAAGGACACCGAGGGCAACCGCGACGTCCCGTCCGTGCTGCTGGAGCCCCAGGCCATCTTCTTCGACAACGTCAAGGACGTCGTGGCCGACGGCTTCGTGAGCAAGGACGAGCTGTGCACCGGCGAGTTCGCCGACAAGTGCACCGAGGCCGGCATCAGCTAAGCACCATCCATCCACCGGGTGCGTACGGCGACGCGGACCCCCCTTAGCGGGTGACGTGCTGAGCCGCGACGAGCACCGTGCGGGGCGCCCTGTCCGGACAGGGCACCGTTCCGACCAGGCACAGGGCGCCCCGCACCGCCCGGAGCGACGAGAGGCGGCCCGGACAACGGCGCCGTACCGGCCCCATCGATCTACGGAGTAGCCCATCGTGTCCCAGGGACCGATCCTGGAACTGCGCGGCATCAACAAGAGCTTCGGCCCCGTGCAGGTCCTTCACGACGTCGCCTTCTCGGCCTACCCGGGTGAGGTGACAGCACTCGTCGGCGACAACGGCGCCGGCAAGTCGACGCTGGTCAAGTGCATCGGCGGCATCCACCCGATCGACTCGGGCGAATACTTCTTCGACGGCGAGCGGGTCCACGTGAGCGGGCCCAGGGACGCGGCGGCGCTGGGCGTCGAGATCGTCTACCAGGACCTCGCCCTCTGCGACAACCTCGACATCGTGCAGAACATGTTCCTGGGCCGTGAGCGCCGCAGCGGTCTGGTCCTGGACGAGGACACGATGGAGGAGATGGCGGCCAAGACGCTGGCCGGCCTGTCCGTCCGCACCGTCAAGTCGCTGCGCCAGCACGTCTCCAGCCTGTCCGGCGGTCAGCGGCAGACCGTGGCGATCGCCAAGGCCGTGCTCTGGAACAGCAAGGTCGTCATCCTCGACGAGCCGACCGCCGCCCTCGGCGTCGCGCAGACCGCCCAGGTGCTCGAACTGGTCCGCCGCCTGGCCGACAAGGGTCTCGCGGTGGTGCTCATCTCCCACAACATGAACGACGTCTTCGCCGTGTCCGACCGGATCGCGGCGCTGTACCTGGGACGGATGGCCGCCCAGGTCAAGGCGTCCGAAGTGACCCACGCGCAGATCGTGGAACTGATCACCTCCGGGCGCAGCGGGGAGCTCGGGCTCAAGAACGGCAACGGAGCGGCATCATGACAACCGAAACGCTCCCCAAGCAGGAGAACGCCGAGTCGTCGCTCGGCGTGCACGTCAAGGGCTATCTCGAGCGGATCAAGGGGGGTGAGCTGGGGGCCCTTCCCGCGGTCTTCGGCCTCATCATCCTCTGCGTGGTCTTCTCGGTCCTGCGCCCGGCCTTCCTCTCGGCGGTCAACTTCGCCAACCTCTTCACCCAGGGCGCGGCGGTCGCCGTCATCGCCATGGGCCTGATCTTCGTGCTCCTCCTCGGAGAGATCGACCTGTCCGCCGGTTTCGCGAGCGGCGTCTGCGCGGCGGTGCTCGCCGTGCTGCTCACCCTGCAGGGCTGGCCCTGGTATCTCGCGGTCCTGGCCGCGATGGTCACCGGCGCGGTCATCGGCCTGGTGCTCGGGTCGCTGGTGGCCAAGCTCGGCATCCCGTCCTTCGTGGTCACGCTGGCGGCGTTCCTGGCCTTCCAGGGCGTCGTCCTGCTGCTGGTGAAGGACGGCACCAACATCTCGATCCGCGACGAGACGATCCTCGCGATCGCCAACAAGAACGTCCCGCCGGTCGCCGGATGGGCGGCCCTGATCGTGGGCGTCGTCGCGTACGCCGCGATCCAGCTCCTGCAGGCGCGCCGCCGCGCGGCGCGCGGCCTGGTCGCCACCCCGATCGCGGTCATCGCCGCCCGGGTCGTGACGCTCGCGGTGGTCTCCGGGATCGCGGTGTACGTCCTCAACCTGGAGCGCAGCCGCAACGCGGCGCTCGTGTCGCTCAAGGGCGTGCCGATCGTCGTCCCGCTGATCGTGATCCTGCTGATCGTCTGGACCTTCGTGCTGCGGCGCACGGCGTACGGCCGGCACATCTACGCGGTCGGCGGCAACGCCGAGGCCGCCCGCCGGGCCGGCATCAACGTGGACCGCATCCGCATCTCCGCCTTCGTCATCTGCTCCTTCATGGCCTCGCTCGGCGGCATCATCGCGGCGTCGCGGGCCAACTCGGTCGACCCCAACACCGGCGGCAGCAACGTGCTGCTGTTCGCGGTGGGCGCGGCCGTCATCGGCGGCACCAGCCTCTTCGGCGGCAAGGGCCGGGCGCTCGACGCGCTGCTCGGCGGCGCGGTGGTCGCGGTCATCGAGAACGGCATGGGCCTCATGGGCTACAGCGCCGGCGTCAAGTTCGTCGTGACCGGTTCGGTGCTCCTGCTCGCCGCGGGCGTGGACGCCCTGTCGAGGAAGCGTGCGGCGGCGACCGGCAGAAGATGACGTGATCGGGCCCCGATAAGGTGATCTGCGACCCCTGACCTGGTCAGGTTCCCCCCGACCCCACGGAATCCGAGGCTCCCCCGATGATGCGCGCCGGTCCCTCACAGGAGGAGATCCGCAAGCACAACCTCGGGACGCTGCTGCGGCACGTCCATCTCGGAGGGCCGACGTCGCGGGCCGAGCTGACCTCGCTGATGGGGCTGAACCGGAGCACCATCATGGCGCTCACGGCGGACCTCACGGCGGCGGGCCTCGTCAGGGAGGAACTGCCCAAGGACACCGGCCGGGCCGGACGGCCGTCGCTGGTCGTCCGCCCGGAGACGGCCCGCGTCTACGTCCTGGCCTTCGAGGTGGGCGTCGACCGGCTGGCCGCCGCGCGCATCGGCCTCGGCGGGGTGATCCTCGACCGCCGTGAGGCCGCGCGGGCGCGCGGGGAGTTCGACATGGCGCAGGTCGTGGGGACGCTGGCGGGCTTCGCCCGGCAGATGCGGCGCAGGACGCGCGAGGACACGATCTGCGTCGGCGCGGCGGCGGCGGTCTCCGGGGTGGTCCGCGCCTCCGATGGCGTCGTCAGGATCGGGCCGAACATCGGCGCGTTCGAGGTGCCGCTGGGGGAGGAGCTGACCAAGCGGCTCGCGCTCGGGCTGCCCGTGGCGGTGGGCAACGAGGCGAACCTCGGCGCGCTCGCCGAGCACACCCGCGGCATCGGCGCGGGCTGCCGCGACCTCATCTACCTGCACGGCGACGTGGGCATCGGTGGCGGCATCATCGTGAACGGCCAGCTCCTCGGCGGGTACGGCGGGTATGGCGGCGAGGTGGGCCACATGGTGGTCAACCCCGACGGCCGCCCGTGCGCCTGCGGCTCGCGCGGCTGCCTGGAGGCCGAGGTGGGGGAGCCGGCGCTGATGGAGCACGCCGGACGGTACGGCGAGATGATCGGCAGGGACGCGGTCCGCGCCGTCGTCGACGCCGCCGACCGGGGCGACGTGATGGCCCAGGAGGCCCTCGCCCACGTGGGCAACTGGCTCGGGCTCGGCGTGGCCAGCCTGGTCAACGTCTTCAACCCCGAGATGGTCGTCTTCGGCGGCATCCTGCGGGAGATCTACCTGGGCTCGGCCGCCCAGGTGCGCAGCCGGATCGCCACCGGCACCCTGCGCGCGACCCGGGAGCAGGTGCGGCTGCGCACCTCGGCCCTGGGCGACGACGCGACGCTGATGGGGGCGGCCGAGCTGGCGTTCGCCCAGGTGCTCGCCGACCCCCTCGAAGCGTTGTCCCGGGTCGCCACCTGAACGTGGTCAGGCGACCTTGGAGACGGGAGCACGGAACGTGTCGCACGCCTGAGGGCCGCCACCCGCCCAGCCGCGCTTGAGCCAGTAGCGGATGTTGCGCGTCGTGCCGTGCCACATGTCGCCTTCGTCCGCCGTGAGCCGCTCGTCCCAGTCGCGCCGGTCACGCCCGAGCGAGGACCAGACGCTGCGGACGAAGGCGGCGGAGAAGCAGTCGGCCTGCAGCTCGATCCTGCGGTTGAGGTCGAGGGCCCGCTTCCCGCTCAGCGTGCGGGACCGCCGCTCGAACTCGGCCAGGATGCCGGCGCGGTCCTGCGCGTGGTGGCCGTACTCGTGGGCGACGACCGTGAAGAGCCCGAACCCCCTGGGGTCCGACAGCTCCTCCTTGGAGAGCATGATCCACAACGTCTTGTTCGCGGGGCAGTACAGGCTCGCCGCGTAGCTCGCCATGAACTGGCCGCAGCCCGTGTAGACGCTCTTCGTGATGTACCTCACCCGGGGCGGGGAGAACCGCAGCCCCGCCTGCCGGAACTTCTCGCTCCAGGCCCGGCGGAGGCAGCCGAGCAGGTCGTCCAGGTAGGCCCGGTAGGAGCCGAGGTCGTCGGCCCGCCGGGCCGGCTCGGTGCACGCGGAGGATCGGAACGCGCCCGTGGCGTAGAGCGGGTTCCTCGTCAGCGTTCCCGGCCCGGTGGGCACGGGCCGCGCCGAGGCGCCGGAGGCGTCCGCCGCACCGGTGAGGGGCAGGGCTCCCACCACCGCCGTGACCGCGACGGCGGCCGTGCGGAGGCTTATGCGAATCATCAGTGGGCATCCCAAGCGGACAGAGAGATAGTCAGGAATGTGGCGAATCGCCCGAAGATCCGGCAGCGCGGATGTTCCTTCTAGGGGATCATGAGGGTAGAGCAGGAGGAGGCGACGGGTAAAGCAGGATCGATGCCGGCGCCGGGAAGGTCTTGTGGAGGTTCGGTGCAACCCCTGATCCCCCCGCACCTTCCTCGAACTAGACTCGATCCGTTCGATGGCGAGCGGGAAGGATGAGCGGTGGGGATTCTGGAGACGATCAAGGACCCGCTCGACGTGAAGCGCCTTGAGGCCGGGGAACTGCCCGTGCTGGCGGCGGAGATCCGCGACCTGCTGGTCTCCTCCGTCGCGAAGACCGGCGGTCACCTCGGGCCCAACCTCGGCGTCGTCGAGCTGACCATCGCCCTCCACAGGGTCTTCGACTCGCCGCGCGACCCGATCCTGTTCGACACCGGCCACCAGGCGTACGTGCACAAGATGCTGACCGGCCGGTCCGGCCAGTTCGACATGCTGCGCCAGGAGGGCGGCCTGTCGGGATATCCCAGCCAGGCCGAGTCGGAGCACGACTTCATCGAGAACTCGCACGCCTCCACCGCCCTGTCGTACGCCGACGGGCTGGCCAAGGCGATCACCCTGCGCGGGGAGACCGGCCGCACGGTGGTGGCCGTGATCGGCGACGGCGCGCTCACCGGCGGCATGGCCTGGGAGGCGCTGAACAACATCGCCGGGCGCAAGGACCTGCCGCTGATCATCGTGGTCAACGACAACGGCCGGTCCTACTCGCCGACCATCGGCGGTCTCGCCTCCCACCTGTCGTCGCTGCGGATGAGCCAGGGCTACGAGCACGTGCTCGAACTGGTGAAGAACAACCTCGGCCGGGTGCCCGTGGTCGGCGCGCCGCTCTACGACACGCTGCACGGCATCAAGAAGGGCCTGAAGGACATCCTGACCCCGCAGGTCATGTTCGAGGACCTCGGGCTGAAGTACGTCGGCCCGATCGACGGCCACGACGAGGGGGCGGTGGAGGCCGCGCTGCGCCGCGCCAGGGGCTTCCGCGGGCCCGTCATCGTCCACGTGCTCACCCGCAAGGGCAACGGCTACAGCCACGCGGAGAACCACGACGAGGACTGCTTCCACGGTCCCGGCCCGTTCGACCCGCTGACGGGCGAGGAGCGGCCCAAGCCGCACAGCTGGACCAACGTGTTCAGCGAGGAGATCGTGAAGATCGGCCGTGAGCGGGACGACGTCGTCGCGATCACCGCGGCGATGCTCCACCCGGTCGGCCTGGCGGCGTTCGCCGAGGCGTACCCGGACCGGATCTACGACGTGGGCATCGCCGAGCAGCACGCCCTGACCAGCGCCGCCGGGCTCGCGCTCGGCGGTCTTCACCCCGTCGTGGCCCTCTACGCGACGTTCCTCAACCGGGCCTTCGACCAGCTCCTTATGGACGTGGCGCTGCACCGCCTGCCGGTCACCGTCGTGCTCGACCGCTCGGGCGTGACGGGAGACGACGGCGCCAGCCACAACGGCATGTGGGACCTGTCGATCCTCCAGGTGATCCCCGGGCTCTCGATCGCCGTCCCGCGCGACGGCGCGCGGCTGCGCGAGCTGCTGGCCGAGGCGGTCCGGATCGAGGACGGCCCGACGGTGGTCCGCTACCCCAAGGGCGGCCTGCCCGCGGACGTCGAGGCGGTCGGCAAGCTCGGCGAGATGGACGTGCTCCGCGCCGGCGACGCCGACGTGCTGCTGGTCGCGGTCGGCCCGATGGCCGAGGTCTGCCTGGAGGCCGCGAACCTCCTCGACGCGCAGGGCATCTCCACCACCGTGGTCGACCCCCGCTGGGTGAAGCCGCTCGACGAGGCGCTGGCGCTGGCCGCCGCCGCGCACAAGCTGGTCGTCGTGGTGGAGGACAACGGCCGGGTCGGCGGCGTGGGCGACGCCGTGGCGCGCCTGCTGCGCGACGCCGACGTGGACGTGCCGGTGCGGACCTACGGCATCCCCCAGCGCTTCCTCGACCACGCCAAGCGGGCCAAGATCCTCTCCGATATCGGCCTGACCGGGCAGGACCTCGCCCGCCAGATCACCGAGGCCGTGGCGCGCCGGTCGCAGGTGATGGAGAGCCATCCCGCGCGGCTCGTGCAGCCCACCGATTGACAACCAGGAGTAATACCGGTGTGACCGGGAAGTCTGCAGGTCATCGACGTGATGAGGAGCCTGCGGATGAGCCTTTTCCGGACGAAGCCGGTCGAACAGTCGATTGAGGATGCCGAAGGCGGCGAGCATCGGCTCAGGCGCAGCCTGAGCGCTCTCGACCTCACCGTCTTCGGCATCGGCGTCATCGTGGGCACCGGCATCTTCGTGCTGACCGGTGTGGCGGCGCGCAACACG
Organism: Microbispora sp. CSR-4; assembly: GCF_008033685.1. Classification (NCBI taxonomy): domain Bacteria; kingdom Bacillati; phylum Actinomycetota; class Actinomycetes; order Streptosporangiales; family Streptosporangiaceae; genus Microbispora; species Microbispora sp. CSR-4. The sequence goes on along the minus strand of NZ_VJVX01000002.1, from coordinate 192,322 downwards.
GCCGGCCCGGCCGTCGCGATCTCCTTCGTGATCGCCGGGATCGTGTGCGCGCTCGCGGCCCTGTGCTACGCCGAGTTCGCCGCCACCGTCCCGGTCGCGGGCTCGGCCTACACCTACGCGTACGCCACGATCGGCGAGTTCCCGGCCTGGATCATCGGCTGGGACCTGATGCTGGAACTGGCACTGGGCGCGGCGGTGGTCGCCTCGGGCTGGTCGGGCTACTTCGCCTCGCTGCTGAAGAACTTCGGCGTCTATCTGCCGCCGTCCATCGCCGGCGACGAGGCCGTCTTCAACATCCCGGCGGCGGTGATCGTGATCCTGCTGACCGGGGTCCTGGTGGCCGGGATCAAGATGTCGGCCCGCTTCAACGGCGCCATGGTCGCGGTCAAGCTGGCCGTCGTGCTCCTCGTGATCATCGCCGGGCTGTTCTTCATCAAGGGTGCCAACTACCAGCCGTTCGTCCCCCCGCCTCACCACATGGCCGCCGGGGAGGGCATGAAGGCCCCGCTCATCCAGGTGCTGTTCGGCGTGCAGCCGGTCGCGTACGGCGTCTTCGGCGTCTTCACCGCCGCGGCCCTGGTGTTCTTCGCCTACATCGGCTTCGACGTCGTGGCGACCGCGGCCGAGGAGACCCGCCGCCCGCAGCGCGACCTGCCCATCGGGATCATCGCCTCGCTGGTCGTCTGCACGATCCTCTACGTGGCGGTCTCGCTCGTGGTCGTCGGCATGCAGCACTATTCGGAGCTCAGCGCGTCTGCCCCGCTCGCGGACGCGTTCCGGTCGGTGGGCCAGCCCTGGATGGCCACGCTGATCAGCATCGGAGCCATCGCCGGGCTCACCACCGTCGTGATGATCCTCATGCTGGGCCAGAGCCGGGTGCTGTTCGCGATGTGCCGTGACAGCCTGCTGCCCCGGTCCCTCGCCAAGGTCCACCCGACGTTCCGCACGCCGTACCGGATCACGATCGTCATCGGCGCGGCCACCGCGGTGCTCGCGGCGCTGATCCCGCTGAGCGCCATCGCGGAGCTGGTGAACATCGGCACGCTGTTCGCCTTCGTGATCGTCGCGGTGGCCGTGATGATCCTCCGCAGGACCCGTCCCGACCTGCCCCGCTCCTTCCGCACCCCGTTCGTGCCGGTGGTGCCCATCCTGTCGGTGCTGGCCTCGGCCTACCTGATGCTCAACCTGCCCGTGGAGACCTGGATCCGGTTCTTCGCCTGGATGGTCGTCGGCGCCGTCGTCTACTTCCTGTACGGCCGGCGCCGCAGCAGGGTGGCCGCTACAACCCCTGGGGAAGCAGTCCTCGAACGGTGAGCACGGCGCCCACGACGGCCAGCAGCGCGCCGCTCGCGCCCAGCAGCAGGCGGTAGCCGCGGGGGGTCAGCCGGTGCCGCCCGGCCCCCACGGCCCCCGCCAGCGCCACCTTGGAACCCACCAGGACCAGATAGAACCCGCCCACGAAGACCAGCGCGTACGCCGGGGCGTGGTCCCACGCCGAGACGAAGATCGGTGAGCCCACCGCGATCCAGAACAGCCACGGGTGGGGGTTGAGCATGTTCACCACCACCCCGCGCAGGATCTCCCGGGCCGAGGAGGGCGCGTCCTCGCCGGGCCGGGGCGGCAGGGCCGTACGGGCCTCGCGCAGCGTCTCCACGCCGAGGTGGACGACGTAGAGCCCGCCTCCGACCGCCAGCACGCGCAGGAGCACCTGCGGCAGCGCCCCGACCGCCGTCACGGCGAGCAGCACCACGGGCAGGTCGGACAGCAGCGGCACGCAGGCCAGGCGCACCCCCGAGCGGAACCCGCCGCGCAGGCTCGCCGTGATGACGAGCGTCAGCAGCGCGCCGGGCGTGACCCCCGCGCCCAGGCCGAGGCTGAGCCCCATCAGCAGTTCCGTCACGCCGCTTACCTCCCGTTTCGTCCGCACGAGAGGCTATCGCCGGTCGCACACCGGAAGCGCGCGGCGGACGAGGTCAGGCCTTGCCGCCGTTCCCTGGTTCGCATTCGCATGGCGCCTGCCGCGGATGGAAATCATGTCGTTTCCGCCGGCGATTCGGGCAGATTTTCAAGCGCTCTGTCGTGGCGGTGGAATGCCGGGGAGCCGCGAGGTCCGGATCTCCGGCGCCGCGGAAGCGCCTGCCGGGTGGTGTCCGCACGGGAGTGACGGCCGGTGTCTTGAGCGGCGGAAACGGTCTTGTGTTTCCAAAATGTATCAATTACCTTGACTTGGTGGAATCGCGGGCTGAAAAGGCGCGCGTCGAAAAGTTTCACATTCCATCAATTGGGTCGAGTCGATGGGCGGGACCGACCACTGCGGGCCATCAAGGGAGTTTCGGCATGGCGTTATTCCAGCGTGGCAGCGCGCGCCCCACGGGCGCCCGCAGACTCTCGGCGGTGATCGCCGCTGGAGTCACGGCGGTCGCGGCGGTGTCACTCACGCCGCGACCGGCGGAGGCGGACACGCCCTGGGTGAGCGTCTCGGACGACGGCTACCTGGCGATCAGCATCCCGGCGGCCGCCGTCGAGGCCAGTGTCGGCCAGGTGTCGGAGCTGGCCGTCGAGGGGAACTTCGGCCCCTCCTTCGCATGGGCGGAGTATGGCCTGACCCGCCGGGGCGACCTCTGGTGGGGAGCACTCGGCCCGCTCAAGCCGGGGCTGTACGCCTACCAGGTCACGGGCGACAACACCAAGAGCCTCAAGGACCCGACGAACAGCACCACCGTGGCGTCCAAGCCCCTGTGGAGCACCTTCCTCGTGCCGGGCGAGTCCGTACGCCTGCTGGCGGACGCGCCGCAGGGACAGGGCGGCCGGGTCGAGACCCTGACCTACCGGGTCAAGAAGGAGGAGCGGTCGGCGCTGGTGTGGACGCCGCCGGGCTACCAGGCGAAGGACCCCAAGGGCCCCAAGGGTCCGGACGGCCCTAAGGGTCCGGACGGCCCCAAGGGCGCGGACGGCCCCAAGGGCCCGGACGGCCCCAAGGGCCCGGACGGCCCTAAGGGGCCGAAGGGTCCCGAGGGCCCGAAGGGCTACCCGGTGCTGTTCCTGCAATCCGGCAAGGGACAGAGCGCCACCGACTGGCTCGATCTCGGCCGGGCCAAGCAGATCCTCGACAACCTGTCGGCCCAGAAGGCCATCGAGCCGATGGTGGTGGTGATCAGCGACGGTGACGACGACAAGGACCTGAAGGACCTCGGCAAGGCGGTCGGGGACAGGTACGACGTCCTGCGCGGCCCGGCGCACCAGGCGATCGCCGGTGTGGCCGAGGGCGGGACGCTGGCGCTGCGCGCCGCTCTCACCGGGGGGCCGGGTCGGTTCGCCTACGCCGGCTCGTTCTCCGGCCTGCTGACGGACGCCGGGGGGCCGGACGCCCGGGCGATCGGCCACGACCTCAAGCTGCTGCGGCTGTACACCGGGAACGTGACCGATCCCGCGTACAACGCGACCGTCCGCCTGACGAAGGCGCTGGACCATGCCCGGGTCAGGTACGAGTTCGACGGGGTCAACCCCGACGGCGGGGCGAACTGGAACGCCTGGCAGGAGAACCTGATCGACTTCTTGCCGCGGCTGTTCCGCAACGCCCCGGACCACGGTCCGAGCGCCGGTCACGGACCGCTGAAGGGCGAGTTCCACCCGCCCGCGCCCGGCACCACGCCGACGCCGTACGTGTCCGAGGACGGGTTCGTCACGTTCGAGACCACGACGGAGTTCAAGGACGCCGACCACGTCACGGTGTGGGCGAACGACGCTCCCAACGGGAGCTGGCTCCGTATCCCGATGTCCCGCGACGGCGACCGGTGGCGGGTGACCGTGGGTCCGCTGGAGCCGTGGTTCTACTACTACCAGTGGATCGTGGACCGGGTCGCGGCCAAGGACACGTCGAACCCGACCAAGGTGACCTCCGAGCCCAACTGGAGCTCCTTCTTCATCCCCGGTGAGAGGTCGCGCCTGCTCTCGGACGTTCCCGCCGGTCAGGGTGGGAAGGTCGAGAGCCTGACGTACCACAGCAACGTCGTGAACGAGGACCGGACGGCGCTGGTGTGGACACCGCCCGGCTATGACGCCGAGCGCGCGGAGCCCTATCCCGTTCTCTACCTCCAGCACGGCAGCGGCCAGAGCTACACCGACTGGGTCGAGATGGGACGCGCCAAGCAGATCCTCGACCACGAGTTCCTCGACGGGAAGCTCGTGCCGATGGTGGTCGTGATGGGCAACGGCAACGTGCCCGACTTCGGCAAGGAGCTGCTGGACAACATAGTCCCGGCGGCCCGCGCCCACTACAACGTCTCCGGCGACCCGGCGCAGCAGGCCCTCGCCGGGCTCTCGATGGGCGGCGTGCAGACGCTCGGCGTGCTGAAGGACTATCCGGGCCGGTTCGCGTACGTCGCGGCGTTCTCGGCCTGGTTCGGCGACGGCACCGGCGTCGACGCGGCGGCGATCAACAACGGGACCAAGATGCTGCGCCTGTACGTCGGCGACCAGACCGACTTCGTGCAGCCGTTCTTCCTGGGGTCCCTGCCCACCTTGGACAGCCTCGGCATCCGCTACGAGTTCGACGGGGTCACCCCCGGACCGCACGGCTGGGACGTGTGGCAGAAGAACCTCATCGACCTGGCGCCGCGCCTGTTCAAGCGCTGATCGACCACCGTCGCGGCGCGGTCGCCCCTGCTGCGGGCGACCGCGCCGCGCCCGTTTCACCGCGCCGTGTACGGCACGCAGCGGGAGGGCCGTGGCGGACTCCCGCAGCGGGGAGCGAGCGCGGCGCCCCGTCGCGCTCGCAGAGAGGGATCAGTGACGCACCAGCCGGGCGCGGTGGGCGCGGTTGATATCGATGAGCCGGTCGAGGGCGTCGCGGGCCTGGACGAGCTCGTCGATGTTGCGGTTGATCCGGTCCCGCTCCTGGACCAGCCGCTCGAACGCCTCGTCGGAGTTCCGCTCGCTCGGCGAGTCGACACAGGGGAGCACCTCGGCGATCGTCCGGCTGGACAGCCCCGCGCCGTACATGCGCTGGATGAGCCGCACCCGCTCGACCTCGCCGTCGGTGTAGTGGCGCTGGCCGCTGGGGCTGCGCGTGCTGGTGAGCAGGCCCTGCTCCTCGTAGTAGCGCAGGGAACGGACGCTCACCCCGGCCCGCGCCGCCAGCTCGCCGATTCGCATCGCGCCTCCTTGAGAGAAACCCGGCTCTAACGCTTGCATCTGACGTCAATGTCAGGTCTTAGCGTAGTCGCGTGTCCAGCCGGCGGACGCGTCCCTCTGCAGGAACGTCTGGAAAGGCACGCAGGAATGACGACCCTTTTCGACCGCCACCAGCTTGGTTCGCTGACCCTGCCCAACCGTGTGGTGATGGCCCCGATGACCCGGGTCCGCGCGGCGGCGGGCGGCCTGGCGACACCGTCGATGGCGACCTACTACGCCCAGCGCGCCACCGCCGGGCTCATCGTGACCGAGGGCGTGCAGCCGAGCCTCGTCGGGCAGTCCAACCCCGGCACGCCCGGGCTGCACACCGACGAGCAGGTCGCGTCGTGGCGGCCGGTCACCGACGCGGTCCACACCAACGGCGGCCGCATCTTCGCCCAGCTCATGCACGGAGGCCGCGTCTCCCACCCCGACACCACGGGAACGCAGCCCGTGGGTCCCTCGGCCGTCCCCGCGCCCGGCGAGGTGTTCACCCCGTCGGGGCCCAAGCCGGCGCCCGTGCCGAGGGCGCTGGAGACCGCAGAGGTGCCCGAGCACGCCCTGTCGTACGCGCGGGCCGCCGTCCGGGCGGTCGACGCCGGCTTCGACGGCGTCGAACTGCACGGTGCGAACGGCTATCTCATCTCCCAGTTCCTGTCGAGCACCGCCAACCTGCGCACCGACGCGTACGGCGGGTCGATCGAAGGCCGCATCCGCTTCGCGGTGGAGGCCGTGACGGCGACGGTCGAGGCGGTGGGCGGCGACCGTACGGGCATCCGACTCTCGCCGGGCGCGGGCCTGTGGGGCGCGGAGGAGCACGACGTCCCCGAGCTGTACGGCGCGCTCCTCGCCGCGCTGGCTCCCCTGAATCTCGCCTACATCCACCTGGAGGCCACCACGGACGAGGACGTGCTGGTCGAGCTGCGCAAGGCCTGGCCCGGCACGCTCATCGTCAACCCGGCCTTCCCGACGGGCCCCCGGAAGACGGACAAGGCGGCGGCCGATCATTGGCTGGGGCTCGGCGCCGACCTGATCAGCTTCGGCCGCGCGTTCATCGCCAACCCCGACCTCGTGGAGCGGCTGCGCCAGGGGCTGCCCATCGCGCCGGACGACAAGACCACCTGGTATCAGGGCGGCGACGCGGGCTACCTCACTTATCCCGCCTACCACCACGCGGCCTGACCGCGTACGGAACCGCGGCGAGCCGTCGCGCCGATGTGGCGTGACGGCTCGCCGCGCGGTCCTGTGCTCTGCTTCGGAGCTTCTGGAGGTGGCCCACCTCAGCCTCCTCGGAAGCGGTAGAGCGCCTTCTCCCGTAGCAGGCAGACCGTCACCCTCAGCGCGGGCTTCGGCTCGGATCGACGACGAGCTTGAACACCTACACATCGATCCCGCGAGCGGCGAGGATCTCGCGCCATGGCTTCCCCTCGGAGCGGGGTTCCCCGGCGAGGACATGTTCGGCCCGTTCGTGCATCTGCCGGCGGCCTTGGGGATCGCGCACCGAGTCGCAGGCGGAGATCCACCACCGGTGCACGAACGCGTTCAGCGCCCCCAGGTCCAAGTTGACCCTGACCTCGTCGAGCACTGCCTTGAGTCCCGCGTCGAACGCCTCGCGGTCCTGGGGAACGACCAACGCGGCGCGGATGGCCCGCAGGTTCTTCTCGGGCAACGGCGTCTCACGGGACACGAAGTCGTGCGGTTGCGCTGTCATGGCCTGCTCCCTTCCCGCTCATAGAGCGTACAGAGAAGGGCCGACATCTTCCGGGCCGGCGGAGCGGGAAGGCGGAGCCGTCAGGCCGGTGACTGGTGCGGTGGATCACCGGGGCCCCGCGCGACAGGGGCCCCGGTGATCCGCCAGAGCCGGCGAAAGCCGGCTCGCTCAGCCGGTTCAGGACGGTTCAGGCCGATTCAGGCTGGTTCAGGCAGGTACGGAGGCGACGCCGGGCTCCAGGAAGCGGGAGCCGGTGACCTCCGCGGAGATGCCCGTACGGTCGAGATAGGGCGTGATGCCGCCGGTGTGGAACGGCCAGCCGGCGCCCAGGATCATGCACAGGTCGATGTCCTGCGGCGCGGCGACCACGCCCTCGTCGAGCATGAGCCGGATCTCCTGGGCGAGGGCCCGCAGCGCGCGCAGCCGCACCTCCTCGCCCGTGGACGGGGACGAGCCGCCCTCGAACAGCGCGCGCACCTCCGGGTCGATCTGGAAGTCCGCGCCGTAGAGGCCGGGCTTGCCCGCCGCGACCAGCTTGGCGAGGTTCTCCGATACGCCGAACCGGTCGGGGAACGCCGCGTGCATGGTCTCGGCGACGTGCAGCGCGACGGCCGGGCCGACGAGCTGGAGCAGCGCGAACGGCGTCATCGGCAGGCCGAGCGAGTCGAGCGCGTGGTCGGCGACCTCCAGCGGGGTGCCCTCGTCGGCCGCCGCCGTGACCTCGCCCATGAAGCGGGTCAGCAGCCGGTTGACGACGAACGCGGGCGCGTCCTTGACCAGCACGCACGACTTCTTCAGCGTCTTGCCGACTGCGAAGGCCGTGGCCAAGGTCGCGTCGTCGGTGGCGGCGCCCCGGACGATCTCCAGCAGCGGCAGCACCGCGACCGGGTTGAAGAAGTGGAAGCCCACGACCCGCTCGGGGTGCCGCAGGCCGGACGCCATGTCGGTGACCGACAGCGACGAGGTGTTGGTGGCGAGCACACAGGTCTCGGAGACGACCCCCTCCACCTCGGCGAAGACCTTCTGCTTCACGGCGAGGTCCTCGAACACCGCCTCGATCACGAAGTCGGCGTCGGCGAAGACGTCCTTCGTCAGCGACCCGGTCACCAGGCCCTTCAGCCGGTTGGCCTGGTCGGCGGAGATCCGGCCCTTGCCGAGCAGCTTGTCGACCTCGGCGTGCACATATCCCACGCCCTTGTCGAGCCGGGCCTGGTCGAGGTCGGTCAGCACGACCGGCACCTCCAGACGGCGGGCGAACAGCAGCGCGAGCTGCGAGGCCATCAGCCCGGCGCCCACCACGCCGACCTTGGTGACCGGGCGGGCGAGCGACTTGTCCGGCGCGCCCGCCGGCCGCTTGGCCCGGCGCTGCACCAGGTCGAAGGCGTACAGCCCGGCCCGCAGCTCGTCGCTCATGAGCAGGTCGGCCAGCGCCTCGTCCTCGGCGGCGAAGCCCTCGTCGCGCGACGCCGTACGGGCCAGGGCCACGAGGTCGAGCGCCCGGTAGGGCGCGGGGGAGGCGCCCCGCAGCTTGAGGTCGACGAGGGTCCTGGCCTGGTCGATCACCGGCGCCCAGTCTTCGGCGGTATGGTCGGCCCGCTCGACGGCGATCTCGCCGCGCAGCACCTGGGCGGCCCACCGCAGTGATTCCTCGATGAAGTCGGCGGGCTCGAACATCGCGTCGGCGACGCCGAGGGCGTACGCGTCCCTGCCCTTGATCATGCGGTTCTGCGACAGCGGGTTCTCGATGATGAGCTTGAGCGCCTTCTCCGGGCCGATCAGGCGGGGGAGGAGCTGGGTGCCGCCCCATCCGGGCACCAGGCCGAGGAAGCACTCCGGCAGCGCGATCGCCGGGACGCCCGACGACACGGTGCGGTAGGTGCAGTGCAGGGCGATTTCCAGCCCGCCGCCCATCGCCGCGCCGTTGACGAACGCGAACGACGGCACGTCCAGCTCGCCGAGGCGGCGGAACACGTGGTGCCCGAGCCGCCCGATGGCGAGCGCCTCCTCGCGGGAGGACACCGCCGCCGCGCCCTTGAGGTCGGCCCCGACGGCGAAGATGAACGGCTTGCCGACGACGCCGACGGCCGCCAGGTCGGAGCGGGCGGCGATCGCGTCGAGCGCGTCGTTCAGCGCGAACAGGCCGTGCGGGCCGAACGTGTTGGGCTTGGTGTGGTCGAGGCCGTTGTCGAGCGTGATCAGGGCCATCGTGCCCGCGCCGTACGGAAGCTCGACGTCGCGCACGAGCGCCTTGGTGACGACCTCGTCGGCGTTCTTGCCCTCCAGGAGGGCCTTGCAGGTCTCGATCGTGCTCATGCGAGGTTCTCCCAGATGACGGTGCCGCCCATGCCCATGCCGACGCACATCGTGGTGATCCCGTAGCGGACGTCCGGACGCTCGGCGAACTCCCGCGACAGATGCGTCATCAGCCGCACGCCCGACGACGCGAGCGGGTGGCCGAACGCGATCGCGCCGCCGTACGGGTTGACCCGGGGGTCGTCGTCGGCGATGCCGAAGTGCTCCAGGAAGGCCAGCACCTGGACGGCGTACGCCTCGTTGATCTCGATCAGGCCGATGTCGCCGATGGACAGCCCGGCCAGGCGCAGCGCGCGCTCGGTGGAGGGGATCGGCCCGATGCCCATGACCTCGGGGTCGACGCCGGCGAAGGCGTACGACACCAGCCGCATGCGCGGGGTGAGGCCGAACTCGCGGGCCACGTCCTCGGCGGCCACGATGCAGCCGGTCGCGCCGTCGTTGATGCCGGAGGCGTTGCCCGCCGTGACCCGCCCGTGCGGCCGGAAGGGGGTCTTCAGCCCGCGCAGGCCCTCCATCGTCGTGCCGGGGCGCGGGGGCTCGTCCACGGTGGCCAGGCCCCAGCCTTCGGCGGCCTTGCGGGTGGCCATCGGCACGAGGTCGCGCTGGATCTTGCCGTCGGCGTACGCCTTGGCGGCCTTCTCCTGGGAGGCGACGGCGAAGGCGTCGGCGCGCTCCTTGGTGATGGACGGATAGCGGTCGTGCAGGTTCTCCGCGGTCATGCCCATGACCAGCGCCGAGCCGTCCACGAGCTGCTCGGACAGGAACCGGGGGTTGGGGTCCACCCCCTCGCCCATGGGGTGGCGGCCCATGTGCTCGACGCCGCCGGCGATGGCCACGTCGTACGCGCCGAAGGAGATGCCGCCCGCCACGGTGGTGACGGCGGTCATCGCGCCGGCGCACATGCGGTCGATGGCGTAGCCGGGGACCGACTTCGGCAGGCCGGCGAGCACCGCCGCGGCCCGGCCGATGGTCAGGCCCTGGTCGCCGATCTGGGTGGTGGCCGCGATGGCGACCTCGTCCACCCGCTCCGGGGGGAGGCCGGGGTTGCGCCGCATCAGCTCGCGGATGACGCGGACTACCAGGTCGTCGGCACGCGTCTCGGCGTACAGGCCCTTCGGGCCCGACTTGCCGAAAGGCGTCCGAACGCCGTCGACGAAGACGACTTCACGGGACGCAGGCACGGGTTCGCTCCTACTTGTCAGTAGCTTCCGGAATCCTATGCTACTGGCCGGTAACCGGTTCTGGCATCGGTGGGCCGGTGGCGTTTGTGAATGATCGTTAACCGGTCGGCAACCGGTGTGAATCAGTACAGGTCTCCGGTGACGATCTCATTCGGGATGCAACCCCTCAAACCCCAAGAATCACTCCTCTAGCTCTCGCAAGCGGATTTCTTGGGGCAATGCACTCGGAGAAAGAACCACATGCGCTCCCCTGTGCGCGCCTGGACCAAGGCGCTCGCCGCGGCCGTCACGGCCGCGACCCTGTCCACACCCCTCATCGCAGGGCCCGCGTACGCAGAGCCGCCCGGCTCGGTCGGGAAGGACGGCACCTGGACCGTCGAACCCGTCGGCGGCGGCCACCGGGTCACACTCCACCTGAACGCGCCCCTGCCGGTCCGCGACGCGGTCCCCGAGCTCGCGGCGGACGGCCGGTCGCTCGGCCCGGCCGAGGAGTCGCCCGACGGCATGACGCTGACCGTCGTCACTCCCGACCCCGCCGTCGCCTCCGCGTCGTCCGTCGACGTGGCCTGGAACGGCGAGGTGCCCGAGGCCGCCGCGGCGGCCGCCAAGACCACGCCCATGCTCGCCGACCCGCCGGCCGATCCCCCCGCCGGTCCGCCCGCCGGTCCGCCCGGCAAGCCTGGCACTCCGCCCGGCAAGCCTGGCACTCCGCCTGGCCCGCCCGGCAACCCCCCGGGCCCGCCCGGCAAGCCGGATCCCGCGCCGGTCGACCCCGCCGCGCCCGGCCCGTACGCCGTGACCCACGGCGAGTACGACTTCGGTGACACCGCGATCACCCTGGAGGGGCTCGGCGGTCGTCCGGCCGAGATCCGGGCGAAGGTCTACCTGCCGGAGGGCGCCCGCGGCAAGCGCCCGCTGGTCGTCTTCCTGCACGGCCGCCACTCGGCCTGCTACAACCCGACGGCCTGGACGTCGTCCAACACCCAGTGGCCCTGCCCGGCGGGGCAGCAGCCGATCGCCAGCTACCAGGGCTACGACGGCCCCGCCGACGTGCTCGCGAGCCACGGCTACGTCGTCGTGTCGGTCAGCGCCAACGGCGTCAACGCCGCCGACAACCCCTACAGCGAGGACCGGGGCGCGCTGGCCCGGGGCGAGGTCGTCATGCGCCACCTCGACCTGCTCGCCGACGCCGACCGGGGCGTGGGCGACGCGAAGCTCGTCAGCCTGTTCAAGGGCCGCCTCGACATGGCCGATGTCGGCCTGATGGGTCACTCGCGCGGAGGCGAGGGCGTCGTCAAGGCCGCGCTGATGAACGCGGGCCGGGCCAAGCCGTACGGGATCAAGGCGGTGCTCCCGCTCGCGCCGACGGACTTCGCACGGGCGACCCTGCCCGGCACGCCGATGGCCGTCATCCTGCCCTACTGCGACGGCGACGTCTCCAACCAGCAGGGCCAGCACTTCTACGACGACTCGCGATACGCCGAGGACGACGACCCCGCCTTCCGCTCCTCGCTGATGGTCATGGGCGCCGACCACAACTTCTTCAACACCGAGTGGACCCCGGGCGTGGCGCACGCGCCGGCGTCCGACGACTGGTCCAACCGCAACGACCCGGTCTGCGGCGGCACCGCGCCGTCGCGGCTGACCGCCGCCGAGCAGTACGCCGTCGGCACCGCGTACATCGCGGGGTTCTTCCGCCTCGTCCAGGGCCGTGAGCAGGGCCTGCTGCCGCTGTTCGACGGCAGCGGCGGCACCACCGCCTCCGCCGGGCGGGCCGTCGTGCACGCCGTCGCCCAGGCGCCCGCGAGCAAGCGCTTCGACGTGGCCTCCTTCACGTCGCTCGCGCCGTCCACGCGGGTCTCCGGCTCGGCCACCGCGGTCATCTGCGCCGGCATGCTCGACCGCTCGCCGCAGAGCGGCCTGCCGTCCTGCGCCTCCACGCTGACCACGTCGCAGGCGCCGTCGTGGACGCCCGCGACGTACGCGAACAACGTCGCCTCGACGCCGGTGCTGCGGTTCTCCTGGAGCGACCCCACGGGCACGGTGACCGTGCCGATCGACAACCGCGACCAGAACGTCTCCCACTACGACGCGCTCACCTTCCGCGTCGCGAGGGACGAGACGGCGACCGGCGACGTGGACCTCGCGGTCACGATCGCCGACAAGCACGGCGCGTCCCGCACCGTCAAGGTGTCCGAGGTGAGCGACGCGCTCACGGCGTTCCCCGGCACGGCCTCGCCGCTGCCCAAGACCTGGCTGCGCACCGTACGCGTCCCGCTGAGCTCGCTCACCGGCCTCAAGCCGCAGCAGATCAGCGAGATCCGGATCTCGGGCGCGAGCGAGAAGGGCGCGGTCTACCTCGCCGATCTCGCGTTCGGCACGGTGGCCGCGGGTGACGCCCGCACCGGCAAGCTGCCGCAGGTGTCGGTGGAGAGCGTCACGGTGGACGAGGGCGACGGCCCTGGCACGGCCACGATGACGGTGCGCCTGTCGGAGAAGAGCCCCACGCCGGTGACGGTCCAGATCCAGGCGATCGCGACCGGCGCCGCCCCGGTGATCGCCTCGGCGGCACAGGAGGTCGTCATCCCGGCCAGGTCGCTGCAGGCGTCCTTCCAGGTGCCCGTCAACGGCGACACCGCGGTGGCGGCCGAGCCGCAGTCCTACCAGGTGGTGGCCTCGGTGCCGGTCAACGCGACGATCGGGAACGGCTTCGCCCGGCTCGTCGTGACCGACGACGACGCGGTCTGATCACGTACGGTTCCCGGGGGCGCGCCGGCCGCGCCTCCGGGAGTCTTCGCGTGCTCACAGCGGTTCGAGGTCACAGCGGTTCGAGGTCACCGGGGTTCGAGGTCACCGGGGTTCGAGGAACTCCAGCCGGTTGCCGACGTTGTCGTGGGCGTAGAAGCGGCGGTGGCCGGGGAAGTGCGGGTCCCAGGAGACCTCGACGCCGGCGGACGTCAGACGCGCGGCGAGGTCGTCGAGGCCGGTCACCAGGATGCCCGGGTGCGCCTTGCGCGCCGGGCGGAAGTCGCCCTCCACACCGAGGTGGATCTCCAGGGCCCCGGCCCGCACCCACAGGCCCCCGCGCGCGGCGAGCACGGGGGGCTTGCCGATCTCGGTCATCCCGAGCACGCCCACGTAGAAGGCGCGGCAGTCGCCCTCCGCCCCGGGCGGGATGGCGAGCTGGACGTGGTGCAGGCGATAGCCGAAGGAAGAGCCCGCGTCCCCGTCCCGCACGTCACACCTCTCCCTTGATCTCCAGCCGTTCGAGCGCCTTGGTCAGCGGGTGGACGGTCAGGCCGATCTGCCACTCCCGCGCGCCCAGCGAGCGCAGCCGGGCCGCCACGGTCTCCTCGCTGACCGGCGCGGGCGGCTCCCAGGTCAGCCTGCGTACGGCGTCGGGCTGGAGGAGGTTCTCCGTCGGCATGCGGTGCTCGTCGGCGAGCGTGGCGACGACGGCACGCGCCGCCGCGAGCCGCTTGGCGGCGGCCGGGTCGCGGTCGGCCCACCGGTTGGCCGGGGGAGGACCGTCACCGGGCCCCACGGGCTGCGGCAGCGCCGCCTCCGGCATCGTGCGGGCCCGGTTCACCGCCGTCAGCCAGTCGTTGAGGTGGCGGCGCGCGCTGCGGCCGACGAACGGCGTGATCTCGGTGAGGGCCTTCGTCGTACGCGGCTGGTCGAGGGCGGCCTGCACTATCGCCGAGTCCGGCAGCACGCGGCCCGGCGCGAGATCGGCCTCCCGCGCGATCTCGTCGCGCAGCGTCCACAGCTCCCGCACCACGGCGAGCCCGCGCAGCGTGCGCACCCGGTGGATGCCCGAGGTGCGCCGCCAGGGGTCCGTACGCGGGGGATGGGCGGGCGCGGCCAGGATCGACGCGAACTCCTCCAGCGCCCACTCCAGCTTGCCGGCGTCGGCCAGCTCGTCGTGCAGCACGTCGCGCAGCTCGACCAGCACCTCGACGTCGAGCGCGGCGTAGCGCAGCCAGTCTTCCGGCAGCGGGCGGGCCGACCAGTCGGCGGCGGAGTGCCCCTTCTCCAGCCGCAGGCCGAGGACCAGCTCGACCATCGTGCCCAGGCCGACCCGCTCGTAGCCCAGCAGCCGCCCGGCCAGCTCGGTGTCGAACAGCCGCCGCGGGCGGAAGCCGAGCTCGGCCAGGCATGGCAGGTCCTGGTTCGCGGCGTGCAGGACGATCTCGGCGTCGCGTACGGCCTCGTCCAGCGCGGACAGGTCGGGACACTTGATGGGGTCGATCAGCGCGGTGCCCGCGCCGGCCCGGCGCAGCTGCACCAGGTAGGCACGGCCGCTGTAGCGGTATCCGGAGGCACGCTCGGCGTCGACGGCCACCGGCCCCGACCCACGGGCGAAGGCGTCGACGGCGGCCGCGAGTGCGGCGGAGTCCTCGATGACGGGCGGGATTCCCTCGCGCGGCTCCAACAACGGCTGGACTACGGGTTCTGTCACGGGCTAAGGAACTTTCGGATCATCTCGGCGGGCGGGGCGCGGATGCAGCGTGGCGACGTCGGGGGGCAGCGGAGGGATGCCCGCGGCCAGGCACATGAGGTCGCACCACGCGGCGGCGTGCGGCGACAGGTCCTCGTCGAGCGGCGACCAGGAGGCCCGCAGCTCGATCTCCGTGGTGACGGGGTCGTCCGCCTTGCCGCCGAAACCCTCGGAGACGGCGCGGGTGACCGTGCCGCCCACCGCGGCGTACGTCGCGCCGTGGGCGTCGAGCGCCTCGGTGAGCCAGCTCCAGGCCACCGGCCCCAGCAGCGGGTCTGTGGTCATCTCCGGCTCCATGTCGGCGCGTACGTAGGCGACGAGGCGGAACGGTCCCTCCCAGCCGCGCTGCCCCTCGGGGTCGAACAGCATGATCAGGCGGCCGACGGCGAGTTCGTCGTCGTCACGGTACACCGAGGCCCCGACGGCACCGGAATACGGTGCGAGCCGCTGGGGTGCGGGAATGTCCTCCAGCTCGATCTCCGGCCGCACCTCGGCGGGGCGCAGCGTCTCGAGCGCGCGCCGGAAGGCGGCGGGAGGCGCAGGCGGTTCACCGAGGGTCATGACGGAAGAGTAGGTCGGATTCGGGATAGCGCGAAGCAGGGGGGTGGCTGTGGGGGGCATCGGAAGTCGTCAAACCGTCGCCGCCAGTCGGACCGTCACCTGATCGGCCGTACGCGCCGGGGCGTCTCCGAGCACGCGATCCCGGCGGTCGCCGCGGCCGTCCGCGCGGTCTCGCCGCCCCGTCGCGCACGGCGCGCCGCTCGGGCGGGCGGGGCGCGCGGCGTCGCTGCCGGCACAGCGCTCAGTGCGGCGTTCGGGGGAACTCCACATCGAAGTCATCGCTCCGGGGCCTCTCGTCGGATCCACGGTCGTGGCGGTCGCTCGGGACTGATCCGACGTTGGCACGTCCCGGCGACATTTCCCCGCATCGCACTCGGCGTGTCTCGAAAGTGGTATTGGAATCGATGCCGGATGGCTGATTGGCGAACACATTGCCGAGCTGTGAGATGACTCACAGGTGGGGATGGGGTTCACCTTACGCGATCAACGGTCGTCCGCGCGGCGTTCTGGAGTCCCAGGTCATGGGTCCCGGCGTCGGGCGCCGCCAGGGCATGGCAGGCTGGTGCCGTGAAACCCCAGCTCGCCGATTCCGTTTTCATTCGCGCGTGCCGGCGCGAGCCCGTTCCGCACACGCCGGTGTGGTTCATGCGCCAGGCCGGGCGGTCGCTGCCCGAATACCGCAGGGTGCGCGCGGGCGTCGAGATGCTCACCGCCTGCGCCACGCCCGACCTGGTGGTCGAGATCACCATGCAGCCGGTCCGCAGGTACGGCACGGACGCGGCGATCTTCTTCAGCGACATCGTGGTGCCGCTCAAGGCCATCGGCGTCGACCTCGACATCAAGCCGGGCGTCGGCCCGGTCGTCGGGACCCCCATCCGCGACAAGGCGGGCATGGATGTCCTGCGGCCCCTGGAGCCCGACGACGTCCCGTACGTGACGGAGGCGATCGGCGCGCTCACCGGCGAGCTGGGCGGCACCCCGCTGATCGGCTTCGCGGGAGGGCCGTTCACGCTCGCGTCCTACCTGATCGAGGGCGGCCCCTCCAAGAACCACGACCGCACCAAGGCCATGATGTACGGCGAGCCCGAGCTGTGGCACGAGCTGATGGAGCGGCTCGCCACGATCACGCTCGCCTTCCTGCGCGTGCAGGTCGCGGCGGG
This sequence comes from Microbispora sp. CSR-4, assembly GCF_008033685.1. NCBI lineage: Bacteria > Bacillati > Actinomycetota > Actinomycetes > Streptosporangiales > Streptosporangiaceae > Microbispora > Microbispora sp. CSR-4. The sequence continues at coordinate 175,723 of NZ_VJVX01000002.1, read as the reverse complement.
AGCCTCGGCCGTACAGCTCTTCGACTCGTGGGTGGGCGCGGTCGCGCCGCAGGACTACCGCACCTACGTGCTGCCGCACACCAGCCGGATCTTCGCCGGGCTGGCGGACCTCGGCGTGCCGCGCATCCACTTCGGCGTCGGCACCGGCGAGCTGCTCGGCCTCATGGGCGAGGCCGGGGCCGACGTGGTGGGCGTCGACTGGCGGGTGCCGCTCGACGAGGCCGCGCTGCGCGTCGGCGCGGGCAAGGCCCTGCAGGGCAACCTCGACCCGGCGATCCTGCTCGCGCCCTGGGAGGTCGTCGAGAGGCGGGCCAGGGACGTGCTCGAACGGGGCCGGGTGGCCGAGGGGCATGTGTTCAACCTCGGCCACGGCGTGCTTCCCTCGACCGACCCCGGCCAGCTCACCCGGCTCACCGAGTTCGTCCACGAGTCGTCGGCCCGCTGAGCGCTACCCCGGCGTGCGCTCGGACTCCCGGTCCTGATCCCGGTTCGCGTCCCGGTTCTCGTCACCGTCCTCCTGCGGCCCCGGCGAGCCGGGAGCGGGAGGAAGCGGCCCGGGAGGAGCGGGAGGCACGGGAGGCACGGCGCCGGGGGGCACCGGACCGGCCGGCGGGGTGGCGCGGGGGCGCAGCCGACGCATGATCATCCGTACGGCCAGCCACACCACTCCCGCCACGACGAGCCAGGGCAGCAGCGCGCCCAGCACGGTCAGCGCCACCACGGTCGACGTGGTCAGGGTGTCCCATCCGGTGCGCAGCCCGGCGAGGAAGCCGCCCGCGTCGTCCTTCTTCTCGGGCCGGGGCGAGGACTGCGGCCGGGGCAGCAGGGTGAGCGTCACGGTGGCCATGCCGGTCTGCGCCTCCAGGGCCTTCTGCCGGGCCTGCAGCGACTCCAGATCGGCCTCGCGGCTGGAGATCTCCCGTTCGATCTCCAGGATCTCGCCGATCTTGTTCGCCTTCGACAGCAGCGTGCGGAACTGCCCGAGCGCGGCCTCTGCCGACTTCACCCGGCTGGCGACGTCGGCGACCTCCTCGGTGACGTCCTGCGCGTTCTGCCGCACCGACAGGCGTTTGCCGAGATCGCGCCCGAGCTGGGCCAGCACGTCGGCATAGCGCGCCGGGGGCACCTTGAACGTGATCGTCGACTGTTCGCCGCCGGGGATGGTCTCGCTGCGCTCCTCGGCGACGTATCCACCGGCGCCCGTCACGATCGCCTTCGCGCGGTCGGCCGCCGCCGCGACCTTCTCGGCCTCGACGCTGAGCTCGGCCTGATAGATGATCGCCCGGTCGGCCGGGTCGATCCGGGTCTTCTCCAGCCCGCCGCCCCCGCCGCTCCCGCCGCCTGTCGCGGGCGCCCGCTCCTGAGCCGCGCCCCCGGGCGTGATCGCGGCCACGGGGGCCTCCGCGTCCGCTGCGGTGCCGGCGCCGCCGGCCGCGTCGCTCATGGACGTGCCCGAGCCGCCGCATCCCGTCACCAGAAAGGCGACGGCCGCCAGGGCCGCCGCGCCGTACCGGATCTGCCTCATGCCCTTTAATCGGTTCACCGGCGGGGAGGGTTCGACGCCGGCGATCACGATGGCATCACGATGCCGCCGTGGCCGCCGGCGTCTCCGCGGAGGCCGGGTGGGGGGTGTGGTGCCCCGTGGGCCCGGCCGGGCCGGGCCGGACCCACGGGGGGCCTCCTGACCGCGCGGCCGCTCGGCGAGCGCCCTCGCGTCGCGGACGAGCGCGTCGCTCGCGGCAGCGGATGACGGGCCGGGGCGCCCGGCGGGCCTCAGCCGCGGAGCTTGGCGATGTTCTTGTAGCTCAGCTCGGCGTACTGCAGCGACTGCGCCGGGTTGGCCGAGCCGCCGGGCGCGTTGTCCTGCTCGTACATCGGGTTGTGGTAGCCCTTGGCGCCCATCTGCGAGAAGAAGGTCTTGTAGTCGATGTCGCCGGTGCCGAACGGAACCATGTCGTAGCCGTTGGACGTGGCGGTGTTGATCTTGCCGTCCTTGGCGTGGAACAGCGGGAACCGCTTCGTCTGGGCCTGCACGACGCCGAGCGGGTTGAAGACCTGCGTCTGGGTGGAGCCGTCGGGCGCGGTGTAGGTCTTGTACTTGTACTGGGCCACGTGCGCCCAGAAGATGTCCATCTCCAGCCAGACCTTGCCCGGGTCGGTCTGCGTGAGGAAGTACTCGAGGCGGCGGATGCCGGAGGAACGGGTGGGCCTGCCCTGGGCGTCGAGCGGGCCGCTGTCGAGCAGGAAGCTGTAGGCCACGTCGTGGTTGTGGGTGTAGAGCTTGAGGCCGGCCGCGGTGGCGATCTCGCCCAGCGTGTTCCACTTCTCGGCGGCCACGTCCCAGTCGGCCTTGTACGCGCTGCTGGTGGGGTCGTTGCCGGTGCCGACGTGGCCCATGCCGAGGATGTTGGCGATCTCCAGGTGGAGTTTGAAGCGGTCGAGGTCGGCCTGGCTCAGCGGCCAGGAGCCGGGGATGAAGCCGTGGTTGCCCTCGGCCTCCAGGCCGTTGTCGTCCAGCCAGGTGCGCAGCAGGCGGGCGCCCTCGACGGTCTCCAGGTCGGCGCCGCCCTCGGCGTTGGCGTGCTGGCTGTAACCGGCGAACTCCACCTGCTTGTAGCCGATCCGGCTGAGCTCCTCGAACACGGCGCGGAAGCCGGACGGGAGAGTGGTCGACAGCGGGTCGCGTGCGGTGGCGTCGCGCACGGTGTAGAGGATGATGCCCCGCTTGCCGGGCGGCACGAGCACGCCGTTGCCCGCGGCCGCCGCCTGCGCGGCCGACTTCATCGGGCCGGCCGCGGCCACGGCGGCGGCAGCCGCCATGCCGGTCGTGGCCGCGAGGAACCGCCGGCGGTTGAGGCCCAGCCTGCGGCCGAGGGTGCCGGCGGTCTCGATCTCTTCTTCGTACGCGCTCATCGTCGTGCCAACTCCATCTGCGTGAAGAACCCTGATCCCCCCGATGACGCGGCCGTGCCGCGGGTGCCTCCGTTCCCTTCGTCTCACTTCGGCCCCGTGCGACTGTGCGGGGCACCTGGCGAGCAAGTTACGCGACTTTTATCCAATGGGGAAGAAGTTTTGGCATGATCCTTTTGACTTTCGTCATTAAGAGGACAAAGTCGGAGGTCGCGCACGGAATTCGTCAACACAGGGGTCGTCGTGTCCGGGCGTGACGCGGCGGTGAGGGCCGGCGGCCGGGATCCTGTCGCACTGTTCGTAGGCGGGTGACGTAACTTTCCGTCTCCTGTCAGGAAACTTTTGCTTGTCAGTGCCGAAAGATCCCTCTTAGTATCCGAATGTTCCGGGTGATCCTTCATACCCGAGTTGACGGGAGAGTTACAGTGCCCATCGGTGTCTGGCTGGTCGGCGCCCGAGGGTCCGTCGCGACCACGGCGGTGGTCGGGGCGGCGGCGGGTCGGGCGGGAGCGGCTCCGCCCACCGGGTGCGTCATCGAGGCCGCGAACTTCCCCGGGGACTTCACCCCCCTGGGCGACCTGGTGTTCGGTGGTCACGACGTGGTCGCCCTCCCGCTGCGCAAGAGGGCCGAGCTGCTCGCCCAGGCCGGCGTGCTCCCTCCCGCCCTGACGAGCCTGCTCGCCACGGCCCTCGACGCCGCCGAGGCCGAGATCAGGCACGGCTACGTCCCCGGCGAGGAGAGCCAGGCGCAGGCCGCGCGGCGGCTGGCCGCGGACATCGCGGACTTCCGGGAGCGGCATGGCCTGTCCCGCGTCGTCGTGGTGGACGTGTCGTCGACCGAGCCTCCCGCCGAGGTGCCGTACGCCACGCTCGCCGACCTGGACGAGGCGCTCGCGTCCGGACAGGATGTGCTCCCCGCCAGCTCCCTGTACGCCTACGCGGCGTTCACGGCCGGATGCGGCTACGTCGCGTTCACCCCCTCCACCGGCCCGACGCCCCCCGCACTGGACGAGCTGGCCCGGCGGCGCGGCCTGCCGTACGCGGGACGCGACGGCAAGACCGGGGAGACGCTGGTCAAGAGCGCGCTCGCGCCGATGTTCGCCGGCCGCGCGCTGCGGGTCCGCTCGTGGTCGGGGCTCAACCTCCTCGGCGGCGGTGACGGCGCCACGCTGGCCGACCCGGCGGCACGGGAGAGCAAGTCGGCCAGCAAGGCGCGGGCAGTCCCCGCGATCGTGGGCGATGACGTCGAGGGCCTGACGCACATCGACTACGTGGCCGACCTCGGCGAGTGGAAGACCGCCTGGGACCACATCACGTTCGAGGGATTCCTCGGCGTCCGGATGACCATGCAGTTCACCTGGCAGGGATGCGACTCGGCGCTGGCCGCCCCGCTCGTCCTCGATCTCGTGCGGCTCGTCGCGCGGGCCCACGAGGCCGGGCACCGCGGCGTGCTCCCCGAGCTCGGCTACTTCTTCAAGGACCCGTTGGGCGGCGGCGGGCACGACCTGCCCGGCCAGTACGCCCGGCTGGTGGCGTTCGCGCACGAGCTGTCGGAGGGGCGGTCATGAGGGCCTGGCTGGAGCTGGTCCGCGCACCGGCCGCGCTGTCGGTTCCCGGGGACACGCTGGCCGGTGCGGCGGCGGCCGGACGATCGGCCCGGCCCGGCCTCGCCGCCGCGTCTGTGCTGCTCTACTGGGCCGGAATGGCGCTCAACGACTGGTCCGATCGCAAGCTCGACGCCAAGGAGCGGCCGGAACGGCCCATCCCCTCCGGCCGGATCAGCCCGGCGGGCGCCCTCGGCCTCGCCGCCGCCTTGACCGGCGCCGGGGTGGCCACCGCCGCGGTCGCCGGTGGACGGCGCGGGCTCGCGCTCGCGGGCCTGCTCGCCGGCGCGGCCTGGGCCTACGACCTGCGCCTCAAGCACACGGCGGCGGGCCCGGCCGCGATGGCGGCCTGCCGCGTGCTCGACGTTTTGCTCGGGGCGGGCCCGCGCATGCGGGCGGCCGCCCCCATGGCGCTGGCCGTCGGCGCCCACACCTACGGGATCACCCTGCTCGGCCGCGCCGAGGTGGACGGCGCCACCCCCGCGACCATCGCCCAGGCGCTCACCGCCACCGGCGCGTCCGCGGCGCTGGCCGCCGTCGCCTGCCGCGGCGGCGACACCACCGGACGGCTGGGCGCCGCCGCGATGATCGCCGGCTACCTGGCCACCGCGGGAAGGGCCCAGGCGGCGCTGCGCGCCGACCCCGACCCCGAGCAGGTGCGGCAGGCGGTGCGGATGAGCATCCTCGGCCTGATCCCGTTGCAGGCGGCCGCGGTGGCCGGGCGGGGCAGGTTCGCCCAGGCGGCGGCGCTGCTGGCCGCGCTGCCCGCCGGCCGGTGGCTGTCGGCGAAGGTGTCCACGTCGTGACCTCGCTCACCTGGGCCTACTGCACCAACGGCTTCCGCGACCACCCGCTGGACCAGACGCTGGAGGTGCTCGCCGGCCTCGGCTACACCGGCGCGGCGGTCTCGCTCGACCACGGGCACCTCATGCCCGGCGCCTCCCCGGCGGAGGTCGGGCGGATCGCGGCGCTGGCGGGGCGGCTCGGCCTGGCCCTCGCCGTCGAGACGGGCGGCCGTTTCACGCTCGACCCCCGGCGCAAGCACTTCCCGACCCTGCTGCACGACGACGCGGAGCCGCGCGTCCGCTTCCTGGGCGAGGCGATGCGGATCGCGGCCGACCTCGGCGCCCCCGTGGTGCACCTGTGGAGCGGCATCCGGCCGCCCGAGGTGTCCGAGCACGAGGCCTGGGACCGGCTCGTACGGCACTGCGAGCGCCTGCTCGCCGAGGCCGAGACGACAGGCGTCACGCTCGGGTTCGAGCCCGAGCCGGGCATGCTCGTGGCGGACCTCGCCGGATACGAACGGCTGCGCGGCCTGCTCGGCGGCCACCCGAGGTTCGGCCTCACCCTCGACATCGGGCACTGCCGCTGCCTGGAGCCGTACGACGTGCCCGAGTGCGTCGAGCGGGCGCTGCCGCATCTGGTGCACGTGCAGATCGAGGACATGCGGCGGGGCGTCCACGAGCATCTCGAGTTCGGCGAGGGCGAGATCGACTTCCCGCCCGTGCTCGCCGCCCTGGAGGGCTTCGGCGGGCTGGTCGCCGTCGAGCTGGCCAGGCACAGCCACGCGGCGCCCGAGGTGGCGAGAAGGTCGATCGAATTCCTGAGGAGGGCACATGAGCTGGCTGGCGCGGGCCGTAGCCGACGTCGAGCGTGATCCGGAGACCGTCTACGCGCTGTTCCCACGGGCGGCGCGGGAGGGCGGCCCCGGAGCCCGCACCGAGCTGCTGACGGCGCTGGGGAAGGCCCTGCCCGACCCGGCGGCGGCCGTCATGAAGCTCTACTGGCAGGGCGACGCGGGGGAGCGGCTGGAGATCCTGGAGTCGCTTCCGCAGCTCGACCTCGGTCCGGCCGCTCTCCCGCTCGTCCATGACGCCCTGCGGACCAACGACACCCGGCTGGTCGCCGCCGCGCTCGGCCCGTACGGCTCGGCCTGGCTGGACGACCACGCCTTCCGGCAGGGCGTGCTCAAGTGCGTCTTCATGTCCGTCCCGCTCACGTCGGTCGAGGGCCTCGACCGGCGGTTCGACGAGGAGCTGCGGCGCATGCTCGCGGACTTCGCCGCCGAGCGCCGCGCGGCCGGGCGTCCCGTTCCCCCCGACGTTCTCGAGAGGCTCTGACTCCGATGAGGATCTTCGACCCCCACGTCCACATGACGTCCCGCACGACCGACGACTACGAGCGCATGTACGCCGCCGGAGTGCGGGCCGTCGTGGAGCCCGCCTTCTGGCTCGGCCAGCCGCGCACGAACGTCGGCAGCTTCATCGACTACTTCGACGCCCTGCTCGGCTGGGAGCCCTACCGCGCCGCGCAGTACGGCATCCGCCACCACTGCACGCTCGCGCTCAACCCCAAGGAGGCCAACGACCCGCGCTGCGCGGGCGTGCTCGACGAGCTGCCCCGCTATCTGCTGAAGGACTCGGTGGTCGCGGTCGGCGAGGTGGGCTACGACTCGATGACGCCGGAGGAGGACCGCGTCTTCGAGGCCCAGCTCGCGCTCGCCGAGGAGCACGGCCTGCCGGTGCTCGTGCACACGCCGCACCGCGACAAGGCGGCGGGCACCCGGCGCACGCTCGACGTGGTCAAGGGTCTGGACCCCGGCACGGTGCTGGTCGACCACCTCAACGAGCTGACCGTCGGCATGGTCCACGAGGCCGGCTGCTGGATGGGCTTCTCGATCTACCCGGACACGAAGATGGACCCCGAGCGGATGGTGGCGATCCTCAAGGAGTACGGCACCGAGCGGATGATCGTGAACTCCGCCGCCGACTGGGGCCGCAGCGACGTGCTCAAGACCCGCGAGGTCGGCGAGGCCATGCTGGCCGCCGGGTTCACCGACGACGACGTCGACCAGGTGCTGTGGCGCAACCCGGTGGCGTTCTACGGCCAGAGCGGGCGCCTGTCGCTGGACGACGTCGAGTCGGGCGGCGACTATGAGGGCAACACGATCCTCCGAGGGACGCGCTGACCATGCGCCTGCTCCATCCCTCGGGATCCGTCGTCCATCTGGCCTACTGCACCAACGTCCACCCCGCCGAGGACCTCGCCGGGATCCACGACCAGCTCTCCGGCGTCGCCGCCCGGGTGCGGGCGCTGACCGGCGCGCCCGTGCTCGGCCTCGGGCTGTGGCTGTCGTCCGGCGCGGCGCGGGCGCTGCGCGCCGACCCCGGCGAGCTGGCGCGGCTGCGCGCCCGGCTGGACGAGCTGGGGCTGGAGGTCGTCACCCTCAACGGCTTCCCCTACCAGGGCTTCCACGACCAGGTCGTGAAACTCCGGGTTTACCGGCCCGACTGGGCGGAGCCGGAGCGGCTCGCCTACACCCTCGACCTGGCCGAGATCCTCACCGCGCTGCTGCCGGACGACGTGACCGAGGGCTCGATCTCGACGCTGCCCCTCGCCTGGCGCACCGGCTGGACGCCCGACAAGGCCGGGACCGTCGCCGCCAACCTCGACGCGCTCACCAGCGGCCTGCGGGCGCTGGCGGAGCGCACCGGCAAGACGATCCGCGTCGGGTTCGAGCCCGAGCCGGGCTGCATCGTGGAGACCACCCCCCAGGCGGTCGAGCTGCTGGCCGGCACCGACCCCGCGCACCTCGGCGTCTGCCTCGACGCCTGCCACCTCGCCGTCGGCTTCGAGGACGCCGCCGACGCGGCCGGCCTGGGGCTGCCGATCGTGAAGCTCCAGGTCTCCTCCGCCGTCGAGACGCCGCCGGGCGGCCAGCCGGCGCTGGCGGCGTACGAGGAGGAGCGATATCTCCACCAGACGCGCTGCGCGGCCGGATACACCGACGACCTGCCGGAGGCGCTGGCCGGCGGGCTCCCGGCGGACCTGCCGTGGCGCACGCACTTCCACATGCCGCTGCACGCCGCGCCGCCGCCCCCGCTCACCACGACCACTCCCTATCTGGAGGACCTGCTGAAGCGCCTCCTGGCCTCCGCCGACGCCCCCCTCACCCGGCACCTGGAGGTCGAGACCTACACCTGGAGCGTGCTGCCCGGCCCGGTGGACGTCGCCGAGGGCATCGCGGCCGAGCTGGACTGGACCCGGCGGCGGCTCGCCGCACTCGGACTCAAGGAGATCTGATGGCACCCGTCGTCGTCGTGAACGTCGTCGGCCTGACCCCGCGCCTGCTGGCGCACATGCCGAACGTGGCCAAGGTCGGCGCCGCCGCGTCGCTGCGGCCCGTGCTGCCCGCCGTGACCTGCTCGGTGCAGGCGACCCTGCTGACCGGATCGATGCCGCGCGACCACGGCATCGTCGGCAACGGCTGGTACTTCCGGGACCTCGGCGAGGTCTTCCTGTGGCGGCAGCACAACCGGCTGATCCAGGGCGAGCAGCTCTGGGACGCGGTGCCCGGGATCCGCACGGCCAACGTCTGCTGGTGGTACGCCATGGGCGGCTCCAGCGACTTCATCGTCACCCCGCGCCCGATCTACTACGCCGACGGGCGCAAGGAGCCCGACTGCTACACCAGGCCGCCGTCGCTGCACGACGACCTGGTCGCCGAGCTGGGCGAGTTCCCGCTGTTCACCTACTGGGGTCCGACGGCGAGCATCACCTCGTCCAAGTGGATCATCGCGGCCGCCCGCCGGATCCTCGCGAAGGAACGGCCCGACCTGCTCATGGTCTACATCCCGCACCTCGACTACGACCTGCAGCGCTTCGGGCCCGACGCGCCCCAGGCGGTCGCGGCGGCACGGGAGGTGGACGCCGCGCTCGCGCCGCTGTTGCGGGAGGACGCCACCGTGATCGTGCTGTCGGAGTACGGCATCACCAACGCGTCCCGCCCGGTCGACGTCAACCGGGCGCTGCGCCGGGCCGGGCTGCTGGAGGTCTACACCCAGGACGGCATGGAGTATCTCGATCCCTGGGCCTCCCGGGCCTTCGCGGTCGCCGACCACCAGGTCGCCCACGTCTACGTGAACGACCCCGCCGACCTGCCCCGCGCACGGGACGTCGTGGCCGAGCTGCCGGGCGTGGACGAGGTGCTGGGCCAGGAGGGCAAGGCGGCGTACGGCCTCGACCACGAGCGGGCCGGCGACCTGGTCGCCGTGGCGGAGCCGGACGCGTGGTTCACGTACTACTACTGGCTGTCCGACGACCGGGCGCCCGACTTCGCGAAGCTCGTGGAGATCCACCGCAAGCCCGGGTACGACCCGGCGGAGCTGTTCATGGACCCCGACGACCCGTTCGTGAAGCTGCGCGCGGGCGCGGCGCTGGCCCGCAAGAAGATGGGCATGCGCTACAAGATGTCGGTGGTCCCGCTCGACCCCGAGCCGGTGCGCGGCAGCCACGGCCGCCTGCCCGACGCGGCGGCGGACGGACCGGTGCTGCTCGGCCCCTTCGACAAGGACGCCTACGCCGCGACCGAGGTCAAGGGCCTGATCACGCAGCTGCTGAAGGGCTGAGCCGGCGGAAGACGGCCGCCGTCCCCTCTGAGTGGGGCGGCGGCCGTCCCGCGTTCTGACCGGCTCACGCGGGGCGCGCGCTCCGGCGGCATGTGCTCAACTCGCGCATGCTCAACTCGCGCATGCTCAACTCGCGCATGCTCAACTCGCGCATGCTCAACTCGCGCGTGCACCCATGGCGCGTGCCCATCTCACGCGTGCCGACTCGGGGCGTGCCTACTCGGCAGAGAAGACGTGGTCGCTGATCAGCCGGGTCGCCCCGATGATCCCGGCCGTGTCGCCGAGCTCGGACAGCACGATGGGCAGGTTGCCGGTCGCCAGCGGCAGCGAGCGCTGGTAGACGACGCTGCGGATCTCCGCGAGCAACGCGTGGCCCAGACCGGCCACCCCGCCCCCGATGATCACCAGGCCGGGGTTGAAGAAGCTCACGAGCGACGCCAGCACCATGCCCACGTGCCGCCCGCCCTCACGGATCATCCGTACGGCGGCGGCGTCTCCCGAGGCCACCGCGGCGGCGACGTCCTCCGCCGTCAGCACGCCTTCCTGCGCGAGCCGTTCGGCCAGGAAGGGGGAGTCGCCCGACTCCGCGGCGGCCCGGGCGTCGCGGGCCAGCGCCGCGCCGCCGAAGTAGGCCTCCAGGCAGCCGGTGTTGCCGCAGGGGCACACCGGGCCGTCGTCGGACACCCGGATGTGGCCGATGTCACCGGCGCTGCCGGTCACCCCGCGGTAGATCTCGCCGTCCACCACGATGCCGCAGCCGATGCCGGTTCCGATCTTCACGAGCAGGAAGTCGCCGACGGCCCTGGCCAGGCCCGCGTGCAGCTCGCCCAGTGCCATGATGTTCACGTCGTTGTCCACGAGCACCGGGCAGCCGAACTCGCGGCTCAGCGTCTCCCGTACGGGGAAGCGGTCCCAGCCCGGCATGATCGGGGGCGAGACCGGCGTCCTGTCGAGGAAGCTCACCGGGCCGGGGACCCCGATCCCGACGCCGTGGATCTCGGTCGTCTCGCCGGTCCGCAGCTTGCCGACCAGTTCAAGGGCCTGCTCCAGCACGGCCTCGGGGCCGTCGCGCACGTCGGCCGGTTTCGACAGGTGGCCGAGCACCTCCAGCTCGCCGTTGGTCACCCCGACGTCGATGGATGTGGCGCCGATGTCGATCCCGACGAACCGCAGGTGTGAGGCGACCCGTACGATGCCCGACCGGCGGCCGCCTCGCGAGGCGGCGAGCCCGCCCGACTCGATGAGGTTCAGCTTGGCGAGCCGGTCGAGCTCGAGTGCGAGCTTCGACGGTGACAGACGGGCCACCTCGCCGAGTTCGGCGCGTGAACGCGCGCCGTCCTGACGCAGGAGGCGCAGGATCCGCGACTGGTGCGGGTTCTCGGGGCGAGCCGTCATTCGCTTCCGCTCTTCGGTCGGGGACTCGGGATGCCTGTCCAGAAGTGACTGGACTTCTGCTCTTACTACAACAACTTTATTACAGGGAACCGTTACTTTTTGCCCGTCAGGTGAAAAGTTTCTGAGAATCTTGCGTTCCTGTCTGATTTGTCGGTTGGCGTCCGAGGTGTGGCCATACATGCTCCCGCCGAGGTGGCCGGGCGCCCGTTTCCCGCGGACACGCCCCGCGCCGGTGCGGGACCCGGCCGTACGGGCCGGTAGCTTTTCCCCATGGACGAGATTGCGGGTCGTCATGTGGTCGTCGTCGGCGGGGGCATCGCGGGTCTGGCCGCGGCGCTGCACCTCAACCGGGCCGACGCCGGCCTGCGGGTGACAGTGCTGGAGGCGGCGCCGAGGATCGGCGGCAAGCTGTACGCGTCGCAGGTGGCGGGGATCGAGGTCGACGCGGGCGCCGAGTCGATGCTGGCGCGGCGGCCCGAGGGCAAGGAGCTGGCCCGGCTGGCCGGCCTCGGCGACGACCTGGTGGACCCCGGCACGACCCGGGCCGCCGTCCTGTCGCGCGGTGCGCTGCGCCCGCTGCCCCGGGAGCAGGTGATGGGCGTGCCCTCCGACGTGGTCGCGCTCGCGCGCTCGGGCGTCCTGTCGCCGGCCGGGCTCGCCCGGGTGCCCCTCGACCAGTTCCTGCCGCCCACGCTCGTGACCGGGGACGTCTCCGTCGCGGCGTACATCCGGGCCCGGATGGGGAGCGAGGTCGTCGACCGGCTGGTCGAGCCGCTGCTCGGCGGCGTCTACGCGGGCCGGGCCGACATGTTGTCGCTGGACGCGACCATGCCGCGGATCGCCGCCGTCGCCCGCACCGAGCGGTCGCTGCTGCAGGCGGCCCGGAGCATCACGGCCGAGGCCCCCGCGAACGCCGGGCCGGTCTTCACCACGCTCAGGAACGGCATGGGCGCGCTGCCCGCCGCGGTGGCCAAGGAGTCGGGCGCGCAGATCCGCACCGGCGTCACCGTCCGCGACCTGATCAGGACGCCGGACGGCTGGCGGCTGGTGACCGGTCCCACCAGGGACGAGGAGACGATCGACGCCGACGCCGTCGTCCTCGCGGTGCCGGCGCGGCCCGCCTCCCGCCTGCTGCGCCGTGAGGTGCCGAAGGCGGCGGCGGAACTGGCCGCGATCGAGTACGCCAGCATGGCGATCGTGACCCTCGCCTATCCCCGGACGGCGTTCCCCGAGCCGCCGGAGGGCAGCGGCTACCTCGTGCCGCCGGTCGAGGGCAGGCCGGTCAAGGCGGCGACGTTCAGCAGCGTCAAGTGGCCCCACCTCGCCGAGGCCGACCGCAACGTCCTGATCGTGCGGTGCTCGATCGGCCGCCTGGGCGAGGAGCTCGTGCTCCAGCGTGACGACGCCGAGCTGACGGCACTGGCGATGAACGAGATGGCCGAGGTCATGGGCGTGCGGGGGCTGCCGCTCGACACCCGGGTCACCCGCTGGGGCGGCGGGCTCCCGCAGTACGACGTGGGCCACCTCGACCGGGTCGCCCGCGTGCGCGCCGCGATCGCCGGGCAGCCCGGCCTCGCCGTCTGCGGCGCCGCGTACGAGGGCGTCGGCATCCCGGCCTGTATCGCGACCGCGCGCACCGCCGCCAAGCTCGTGCTCGAGCACCTGCGGCAGGCACAGGGGACGACGGCCGCGGACGCCTGACGGGAGGCGGTGATCGTCCGGCGGGCGAGCGGCGAGGACGTCTGAGGGGACCGGCGAGGACGTCCGAGAGACGGCGGGGACGTCCGAGAGGCGGTGGGGAGGCCCGCCGCCGACGCCTCCGGGCGGTGCCGGCGCGGTTGATCGGCGGCACCCCGAGGCCGGACCGCCGCCCCCTACCGGCAGAATGGAGGCATGACGGAGCCTGCCCCGCGGCCCAAGGCACGCGATCTCAATCTGGTCATTCGCTACACGATGTGGTCGGTCTTCCGGCTGCGCGACCAGCTTCCCGCCGCCCGTGAGGGCGTGGCCGACGAGGTCGAGGAGCTGCTCGCGCAGGCGGCGGGCAAGGACGTGACGACCCGAGGCTGCTACGACGTGGCCGGGTTCCGCGCCGACGCCGACTTCATGTTCTGGTGGCACGCCCCCACGCCCGAAGACCTGCAGGAGACCTACACCCGCTTCCGCCGCACCGCCCTCGGGCGCGCGAGCGAGCCGGTGTGGTCGGCCATGGCCCTGCACCGCCCGGCCGAGTTCAACAAGTCCCACATCCCGGCCTTCCTCGCGGATGAGGAGCCCAAGGGCTTCGTCTGCGTCTACCCCTTCGTACGGTCCCTGGAGTGGTACCTGCTGGAGGACTCCGAGCGGCGCAGGATGCTGGCCGAGCACGGCAAGATGGCGCGCGAGTATCCCGACGTGCGGTCCAACACGGTCGCCTGCTTCGCGCTCAACGACTACGAGTGGATGCTGGCGTTCGAGGCCGACGAGCTGCACCGCATCGTCGACCTGATGCGCCACCTGCGCGGAGCCGAGGCGCGGCGGCACACCAGGGTCGAGATCCCCTTCTACACCGGCACCCGCAAGCCGGTCAGCGAGCTCGTCGCCGCGCTGCCCTAGCCATGCCCTTACAGCCACCCGCCCGGTGCCCCGGGCGGGTGGGCCCTGGCGTGCTGGAGCGACGCAAGGGACATTTAGGTTGATCTCGCGCGAAGCGTCGGAAACGGTCTTGGCGGCCCGAAGTCTTTGCCATACTGTGACGAAGAATCGACGTCTAGGTGAGGCAGAGTGGCTAGCGGGCTGGCACGTTCCAGGGGGCGCCGCCGCAAGAGGCGGGCCCGTTCGCACGTTGTCGAGGTGTCTCTTGGGGTGGCCGCCTTCGCCGTCGGGGCCGTGGCCATCGCCTGGCCGCTGTCGCGTTCCGGCGCGGAGCCGCGGCACGTGGTCGCCGCGCCGGCGCCGCACGCGTCCCCGGCCGGCGAGCTGACCGTCGCCAGCGTCGAAACCGACAAGAAGCCGGCCACCAAGCGGGACAAGAAGGCGGCGGAACAGAAGGCGTCCGGACGGTCGAAATACACCGACACCAAGGCGGAGGCCTACTTCCGCAGCAGGTGGAGCGACAAGACCGCCAAGCGCGTCAAGGACATCCGCACCGAGGGCGGCTACCTGCGCATCTACACGAACCTCCCGGAGAACGCCGGCAACTCCAAGACCGCGATCACGCTGTGCAAACGCGGCCTGGAGTATCTGGCAGAGCGGGGGGAGTCCAACCCCGTCGTGTTCGTCCAGGCGAGGTTCGGCGAGAACGGCAACCCCGTCCTCGCCAACGTCCTCGGCCCGGACGACGACGACTGCCGGGTCACCTACCCCAAGCCGAAATAGGCGTCACTCGCCCGGCTGCAGCGTCAGGCAGACGGAGTTGATGCAGTAGCGGTCGTCGGTCGGCGTGGGATAGCCCTCGCCGTGGAACACGTGCCCGAGGTGTGAGTCGCAGCGGGCGCAGCGGACCTCCACCCGGCGCATGCCGAGCGAGTCGTCCTCGTGCAGGGTCACGGCCTGCGACTCGGACGGCTCGTAGAACGACGGCCAGCCGCAGTGCGACTCGAACTTCGTCTCCGACCGGAACAGCTCCGCCCCGCAGGCGCGACAGGAGTAGACGCCGACCGTCTTGGTGTCGACGTACTCGCCGCTGAACGGGCGCTCGGTCCCCGCCTGCCGGAGGACCCGGTACTCCTCGGGGGAAAGCTGCGCGCGCCACTCGGCGTCGCTCTTGATTACCTTCTCCATGCTCACCACCCTGCCTTCGTGGGCCCCTCGCGGGGATTACGAAGTGGGAAACTCCGCGGACGCCCCGGATCTTCCCCGCACATGTTGACGAGGCGGAGCATCCTTTCCCGGGTCTTCCGGCGTCTTCATTGACGAGGGGGTTGATCGCCGTCACCCGCGCGGGGGCGGTCACCCACACCGCCGTCAGGGCGGCGAGGCACCCGACCCGTGCTGGACGCCGCCGGACGGCGAGAGGAGGCCGCCCGCGGGCGGCCGTCGTGGTCCGTCCCGTCGCGTGCGGCGCAGTCCGAACGCGAGCGCGCCGTACGCGACCACGTGCCTGCGCCGGGAGGGCGCGGCCGTGGGAGCGCCCGGTCCGGCCGCCGTCGGCAGCCCGGGACGGACCCCCTCATCCGGGTAGTGTCACGTGCATGGCTTCGCCGTACATCGAGATAGAGGTGGGTGGCCGCACCGTCAAGGTCACCAATCCGGACAAGGTCTACTTCCCCGAGGCAGGCGCCACCAAGCGCGACCTGGTGGAGTACTACGTGAGCGTGGGGGACGGCGTGCTGCGCGCCCTGCGGGAACGGCCGACCTACCTCAAGCGGCACCCCGACGGCGTCGGCACCGACGCCATCTACCAGAAGCGGATGCCCCGGCATCCCGACTGGATCGAGACCGTCACGGTGCGCTTCCCCAGCGGGCGTACGGCCGACGCGTTCTGCCCGACCGAGGTGGCGGCCATCGCGTGGTGCGCCAACCTCGGCACCATCGACTTCCACCCGTGGCCCGCCCGCCGCGCCGACCTCGACCACCCCGACGAGCTGCGCATCGACATCGACCCGCAGCCCGGCACGTCGTTCGAGCAGGCCCGTCAGGTGGCCTTCACCGTGAAGGAGATCCTCGACGAGCTCGGTATGACGGGCTTCCCCAAGACCTCGGGCAGCCGCGGCATCCACGTGAACATACGCATCGAGCCGCGCTGGACCTTCACCGAGGTGCGGTACGCCGCGATCGCCTTCGCCCGCGAGGTCGAGCGCCGCTCGGACCTCGCGACGAGCGCCTGGTGGAAGGAGGAGCGGGGGGAGAAGGTCTTCATCGACTACAACCAGAACGCCCGCGACCGCACGGTGGTGGCCGCCTACTCGGTCCGCGCGCGGCCCGACGCCCGGGTCTCGGCCCCCGTGACCTGGGATGAGCTGGCCGGCTGCGACCCGCGCGACTTCGACATCAGAACCATGCCGAAGCGGTTCGCCGAGCTGGGCGACGTGCACCGGGCGATCGACGACCACGCCTTCGGCATCGGCACGCTGCTGGAGTGGTACGACGCCGACGAGCGGGGCGACATGCCCTATCCGCCGAACTACCCCAAGATGCCCGGCGAGCCGAGGCGCGTCCAGCCCAGCAAGGCGAGGCCGTCCGGCTGATCGTGACTCGCCGGGCGGTGTTTTTGTCCCACTGTCTCTGCTCTTGATCGGCTCTTGCATTCCCGCCCGGTGTCCCTGGAGACGGGTGCGGGGATGGTCCTGGCGAGCGCTCGCCGACGGGGGAGCGGGCGCTCGTCCCCGGGCAAGACCGCGCACGGACGAACCTGGAACACCCGAGCCTCGCCCTCACACCGCTGCCGAGGGCGGGGCCGTTGTGCACACGACCGAGCAGGGGGAGACAACCGCATGTGCCTGAGCTGCGGCTACGGCGAGCCCGACGACGATCGTGGGGATACCGGCCACATCACCTGGACGGATCCGCGGAATGCCTCCGGGGCCGTGGACAACGGCCCGGAGCAGGCCGCCGGCGACATCGGGTCCGGGACGGACGCCCTCGGCACGCCGCCTTCCTGACGCCCGGCCGGTTTCCCCTGTCCGGAACAGCTGGAAGCCGCCGCTAGACCGATATGTATGGAGAGTGACCAAGTGACGACACCGGTCAAGAGGATCACGATGTCCAAGCCGTTCTGCGCCCTCGCGGGCGTCGGGCCGTACGCCCTGGCCAAGGCCGGCGAGGTGTACGAGGACATGGCCCTCCGCGGGCGCAGGATCGTGAGCAGGATGAGCCGGGAGGCCGCGCAGGAGTTCGAGGAGACCGCGCACGAGCTGGAGGGCCTCTCCAGGTCCGCCCGCCAGCAGGAGAGGCAGGAGCGGGAGACCGTCGGTACGGCGACGGGCCGGAGCCGCACCGCGACTACCAGGGCGTAATGTGCGTCCTACGGCGGTCCCGCCCTCTTACCCGAGGGTGGGACCGCACTAGGCGCACGTTCGCGGGCGCTCGTTCCTCCCCGCGGGCTCTCAGCCGTGAGGCCCGAAGACAGGGGTCATCGGGAAGGTGATGCGGTGGGTGTCGCCGCCCTTCGGACCGCCTGCCTCGACCACTTCGAACGCCAGCTCGCCGTCATCGCCGTTACGGCTGTTCTGGACCAGGATCTCCACCTCGACCGTGCCGACGCATCTCCTCGCCCATGACCTCAGCCCTGATGCGGGCCTTGCCGATCTCGCCTCGGATCACGTCCATCGCGCGTCGCCCCTTGCGAACGGCCAGACCCGAACGGCCAGACCTCGGTGTCGTTTCCGCTCACAAGCCAGAGGTGCCGGGGACCTCGACATGTATCGCTCCAAGCGGTCCGCCTGCTCGGTGTCGGGAGGACACCGGTGGGAATGGAGCCAGGATGGACCACAGGGACTTCTTCGGCAGGGTGGCCGAGCGCAGCGGCCTGTCGCGCGAGGAGGCGGCGGATCTGAGCCGCGCGACACTGGAGCTCCTGGGAGACCGGCTCAGCGCCACGGAGGCTCAGCATCTCGCGTTCGAACTTCCGGAGCCTCTCCGGGAGTCGGTCCACGTCAGTGATTCGATCCAGCGGCTCGGGTTCCGCGAGTTCGTCGTGCTGATCGGCAAACGCACAGGGCTGACCGAGGAGGAGGCGAGGGGAGGGATCCGGGCCGTCCTGCTGACGCTGCGGGACGCTGTTCCGGACGAGACCTTCGACCATGCCATGTCGCAGCTGCCGGCCGAGTTCCAGCAGGCCGCGGAGTAAGCCGTACGGCCGGGGCGGTGCGGTCAGGGCGGTGCGGTCGGTGGTGAAAGCTCGCCCCCTCCTAGCCGGCGGTGCGCACGGCGTCCTCCCAGGTCGATTCCCACACCCCTACGCACCCCGGGCCGGGAGGCGGTGCCTACAGTGGACGGTATGGCTATCGCCATCGGCCTCGTCGGTGCGGGCCGCCGGGCGGCGGAGGTGCACGCACCAGCCATCGCGGCGTGTCCAGAAGCGCGCTTCGCGGGCGTGTGGGCGCGATCGCCGGGTCCCACGCAGGCGCTCGCGGCGCAGTACGGCGTGCCGGCGTGCGGCCGCTTCGAGGACCTGCTCGACCACTGCGAGGCGGTGGTGTTCGCCGTGCCGCCTCCCGTCCAGCCCTACCTGGCGGAGGTCGCGGCGGGGCAGGGCAAGGCACTGCTCCTGGAACGGCCCGTCGCGGGCGACCTGGCCGGCGCGGAGCGTCTGGCCGAGGCCGCCGGACGCACGGTCTCGCAGCTCGCGCTGCTCTGGCGTTACTCGGCGACGGTCCGCCACTTCCTGACCGACGCGGTTCCGAAGACCTTTCCGAAGGGGGCCAGCGGTCTGGTCGTCACGACAGCCCCGCCCGATCCGCGCCCATGGCGCAGAGGATTGAGCGTGCTGCGCGGGGACCTCGGCCCCGATCTCCTGGATCTCCTCGACGCCGCGCTCGGCCGTGTGATCGGCGTTCACGCGCACGGCCAGCCGACCGGCTGGTTCGGGATGATGTTCGAGCACGAGGGCGGGACCTACAGCGAGGTCTCCATGTACACCTCGCCCGAGCCCGTCAGGGAGCGCGCCGAGATCGAGGTGTTCGGCTCCGGCGGCGTGGCGGCCGTCGACGGCGTGGCCGCCGTCGGCAGCGAGGCCGTCGACACCATGTACCGCGAGTTCGCGGACACCGCCGGGCACCGCCGGCGGCACGAGCTGGACGCGGCCCGCGGCCTGCACCTTCAGCAGGTGATCGAGGCCGTGGAGAGCGACCTGCTCCACCGTGACGACGACTGAGCGCGCCGCCTGTCGCCGGCCGCCCGGACGAGGTCAGCGCGTGCGCGGCCACACGCCGTCGTAGCGGTAACCCAGCTTCTCGACGTCCAGGACGTTCGCGACCGTCTCGCTGTACCGGGGCAGGCGGCTGGACTCGGTGACGTTCCCGTACGCCGACCGGATCGGGGCACCGGGATGGCGGGTGCGCCATGTGTGCCACAGCAGGTCGCCGAAGCAGGCGATGACCCAATACAAGGGGTCGTTCGGGGCGGAGGGCAGGGCCAGGTCGCCTCCGATGCCCATCTGCACCGCGCCGATGTGAACCTCCATCTGCATGTTGAACACCTGGAAGTCCGGATTTTTCAGCATGTTCACGATGAGATCGGGCGAGGCCCACGCGGGGATCTTCCCGCCGTCGGCGTAGGAACGCCGGAGCGGATGAGGTCGTGGGATTCTGGCCGTCCACCCGGCGAACGCACCGTTGAGCACGGCCTGATCGTGTTTCGCGTCGCCGTTTCCCCCGAAATACTCCTTCGACAGCACCACCGAGCGGTGCGGCGACCGGCTGTCGCGCGTCCAGTCCCAGTACGGCACGGACACGGCCGGATCGATGCGCTGGAGCTCCCGCTCGAAGTGCAGGAGATATCTACGCTGCCACGGCAGGAAGAAGCCGTTGGCGTGGGTGGCCGCGAACTGCTCGGTGTAGGCGTTGACCAGCGCGTCGTAGGTCCCCCGTGCCTTCAGCGTGCGCACCGCCCGGACGAACGCCTCCCACTGCTCCTTGGGCAGGTCGCCGATCCGCCGGCGTACCGTGACCGGGGCCGCGTGCGCCGCCGGGCCGCGCACCCCGAACGCGATCGCCGCCGTTCCCCACACCGCCGACGCCAGCATCTCCCGCCTGCTCGGCCCGCGCATATGTCCGCCCCCCGGATGTCCTCGAATCACATGGCCTGTTGCGACCGGCCGAAAGATTAGAACGGCGAAGCCGCCTGACCGTGAATTTCGCGCCGTGTCGGGGTGCCGGGAGGGGACGAAACGAACATCGGGGGAGTGATCGCCGGGCCAGGAGAGGCGATCACTCGGCGGAGAGCGCGTGGACGAGCCGGGCGACCGGGCGGCGCCGCACCATCCGCGGGCACGGCCACGGGAGCGGGCCCTGGCCGGGCGACCGGGCGGCGCCGCACCGTCCGCGGGCAGGGCCACCGGGACAGCGGGCTCTGGCCGGGGGATCGCCGGCCCGGCCGGTGGCGGCACCCCGGGCACGGGGCGTCGCGGCGGGGTTGTCGGTGCCGTGTGCCACTGTAGGAAGCGTGCGCCGCATCCACCCCTACGCCGAGGACGAGCCGGACATCCCCGCCGCCTACGCCTATCCGCGCGACCACTGGCTGCGCCTCAACATGGTGAGCAGCGCCGACGGCGCGGCCTGGGTCGAGGGCCACTCGGAGGGCCTGTCCGGCCGGACCGACAAGCGGATCTTCGGAGTGCTGCGCGGCCTGGCCGACGTGGTGCTGGCCGGGGCCGCCACCGTCCGCACGGAGGGATACCGGCCGGCCCGCCCGCGCGAGTCGTGGCGGGCCCTGCGGGAGGGGAGGCCCCCGGCGCCGCCCATCGCCGTCGTCACCCGCCGCCTCGACCTCGACCTCGGCAGTGAGCTGTTCACCGAGGCGGAGCCGTACGCCCGGACGATCGTGATCACGACCGAGTCGGCGCCGAAGGACCGCCGCGAGGAGGCGGCCGCGAGGGCCGACGTCATCGTCGCGGGCGAGGAGACGGTCGATCTCGCGACCGCCGTCGGCGAGCTGCGCGCCCGGGGGCTCGGCCGTGTTCTGTGCGAGGGCGGCCCCCGGGTGAACGCGCAGCTTGCCGCCGCCGGCCTGGTCGACGAGCTGGCGCTCACCGTGAGCCCGCTGCTGACCGGCGGCGACGCGGCGCGCATACTGGACGGCGTCGCATCGCACACGCCGCTGACCCTCGCCCAGGTGCTCGAAGATGACGGCTTCCTCTTCTGCCGATACATCAGGGAGGCGCAGGATGAAGCTTCCGGTTGAGCCGGAGATCCCCGGTCTGGATCTGCCGGTCGTGCCGCCGGTCGCGCCGATGCTCGCCAAGGCCGTCAAGGGGCTGCCGAAGCAGGACGGCACGCTCTTCTACGAGCCGAAGTGGGACGGCTTCCGCTGCATCGTCTTCCGCGACGGCGACGAGGTCTTCCTCGGCAGCAGGAACGAGCGGCCCTTCACGCGCTACTTCCCCGAGCTGGTCGAGGCCATCCGGCAGGAGCTGCCGCCCAAGTGCGTCGTGGACGGCGAGATCGTGCTGATCAGGGGCCAGTCGCTCGACTTCGACGCGTTGCAGCAGCGCATCCATCCCGCGCAGTCCCGGGTGCGGCTGCTGGCCGAGAACACGCCGGCGTCCTTCGTCGCCTTCGATCTGCTCGCCACCGGGACGGAGGACCTCATGGAGGCGCCGTTCTCGGCGCGGAGGGCCCGGCTGGAGGAGATGCTGGCGGGCGCGGGCCGGTCCGTACGGCTCACGCCGGTCACCCGGGACGAGAGCCTGGCCGCCGAGTGGTTCGACGCGTTCGAGGGCGCAGGTCTCGACGGCATCGTCGTCAAGCCGGGCGACCAGCCGTACACGCCGGACAAGCGCGTGATGTTCAAGGTCAAGCACGAGAGGACGGCCGACTGCGTGGTGGCGGGCTACCGCGAGCACAAGTCGGGGCCGATCGTCGGCTCGCTGCTGCTCGGGCTCTACTCGCCGGACGGTCGCCTGCACCACGTGGGCGTCGCCGCGTCCTTCCCGATGAAGCGGCGTGAGGAACTCGTCGAGGAGCTCGCGCCCTACCGGGTGGAGGACCTGAGCGAGCATCCGTGGGGACACTGGGCCGAGGTCGCGACGGGCGGCGCGCAGGGCCAGCGCCTGCCCGGCGCCGTGTCGCGGTGGAACGCCAAGAAGGACCTGTCGTTCATCCCGCTGCGGCCGGAACGTGTGGTCGAGGTGGCCTACGACCACATGGAGGGCGACCGGTTCCGGCACACCGCCCAGTTCCGCCGCTGGCGCCCGGACCGCACGCCCGCGTCCTGCACCTACGAACAGCTCGAACGCCCGGTGAGTTACGACCTCGACAGGATCCTCGCCCGCTGACCCGCAGGGCGGCCGACCCGCTGCCCGCCGGCCGGCCCGACCACAAGTAGCTCTGGCCTTCAGCCGGTCAGGGCGCGGACGGCGGCGGTGACGACGACGGCGACCGCGACGACCACCAGGAACGGCGCGCGCAGCAGCAGCGCGACGGCCGCCGCGGCGAGCCCGGCGGCCCGGGCGTCGACCACGAGCGTGCGACCGTCGGCGAAGGTCTGCAGGGCGATCAGCGCGGCCAGCGCCGCGATCGGCACCAGCGCGGCCAGCCTGCGGACGAGGGGCCGTTCCAGCACCGCCGCCGGCACCGAAAGGCCAAGCAGCTTCACGGCGTAACAACCGGCCGCCGTGACGACGATCGCGACCCAGACCATCAGCGTCCTCCTTGGGGCGAACGGCGGGTGAGCAGCCGTGACGCGGCCAGCACGGCGGGCGCGGCGAGCACGGCCACAAGCCCCGGCACCCCTGCGGGCAGGAACGGCACGCAGGCGAGGGCGAGCACCACGGCCAGCACCGCCACCACCGCCTCCGCATGCCGGGCGAGCGGGTCTCGGGCCGCCTGCGGTGTGCGGGGCGCCTCATCGCGTGGTTCCGCGTGGACACCGGGCCGGGCGCGGCCACGGGGTCCGCCGTCATCGGGCGGTTCGGCAGGGGAAGCGGCGGCGGGCCTGGAGGAGGAACGGCCTCGGAGCATGGGCAGGAGCAGGGCGAGGAAGACGGCCGGACCGGCGGCGTCGAGCCCCCACGCCGTCGGATCGCCCAGCGCGGAGGCGCCCAGCGCGCCCAGGAACGTGGTGATGTTCCACCCGGCGTACAGGCTGACCCCGGTGACCGTGAACCCGAGCCGGGCGAGGCGCCGGTCGGGCTGGGCCAGGGCCACGGCGGAGGTTTCGTCGATCACCCACTGCGCGGCGAGCGGGCGGACCGATCCGGGGAGCCCGAGCAGCTGTGACAGCCGCAGCCCATAGAAGGCGTTGCGGACGCCGAGCAGCAGCGCCCCGGCCGCGGCGGCTAGCGGGTTGCCGCCGCTGCCGAGCGCGCCCACCAGCGCGAACTGGGACGCCCCGGTGAACACGAACAGCGACAGCACGCAGGTCTGGACGACGGTCATCCCCGCACCCGCCGAGGTCACGCCGAACGCGAAGCCCGACAAGCCGACGGCAGTGCCGACCCCGAGGGCGTCCCGTACGACTGCCGCCCGGGGTTTCGGCGGCAGACCGGCCTGCACTGGTGTGGTGGTCACCCGCCAGAGAGTAACGAAGCGTGCAGGTATGTCCCTTATGGGTGGGGGCCAAGACGTGCCGGCGGCGACGGCCGTGTGGCGCGCCCGGGCGGCGGGGAGGGTTCAGGCGCCGGTGGAGACCAGGACCCGCATGGACCGGTCGGCGAGGCAGACCTTGGCCTCGGCGGGCAGGATCTCCTCGGCGTACGGATCGTCGCGGAGGTCGTCCTCGGCGGTGTCGAGGACGGGACGCCAGGCGGCCCCCAGCTCCGGCCCCGG
Source organism: Microbispora sp. CSR-4 (assembly GCF_008033685.1). NCBI lineage: Bacteria > Bacillati > Actinomycetota > Actinomycetes > Streptosporangiales > Streptosporangiaceae > Microbispora > Microbispora sp. CSR-4. Next base: position 151,999 of record NZ_VJVX01000002.1, on the reverse strand, counting down.
GAGGGCGAACGTCAGGTTCTCGTGGTGCGCGTTGATCAGCAGCAGGAACGTCTCGTCCCTGATCCGCTCGCCGCGCGGGCCCGGCTCGCTGATCGCGTCGCCGTTGACGTACACCGCCAGCGACTTGGCGTAGCCCGTGTGCCAGTCGCCGTCGGTCATCTCGGTGCCGGACGGCGTGAGCCAGATGATGTCCCTGCTGCCGTCCCCGGGCGAGTGGCCCTGGAAGAACCGGCGTCGCCGGAAGACGGGATGCGCCCGCCGTAACGCGGCCAGGCGGCGGACGAACTCCAGCAGGTCGCCCTCCTGGCGGATCAGCGACCAGTCGATCCAGGAGGTCTCGTTGTCCTGGCAGTAGGCGTTGTTGTTGCCGTTCTGGGTGCGGCCGAACTCGTCGCCCGCCAGCAGCATCGGCACGCCCTGGGACACGAACAGCGTGGTGAGGAGATTGCGCCGCTGCCGCCGGCGCAGCCGTACGATGCCGGGATCCTCCACCGGGCCCTCGGCGCCGCAGTTCCAGGAGCGGTTGTCGTCCGTGCCGTCGCGGTTGCCCTCGCCGTTGGCCTCGTTGTGCTTGTGGTCGTACGACACGAGGTCGTTGAGCGTGAACCCGTCGTGGGCGGTCACGAAGTTGATGGAGGCGACCGGGCGGCGGCCGCTGCTGGCGTACAGGTCGCTGGAGCCGGCCAGGCGCGAGGCGAACTCGGGCAGCGTCCGGGAGGCGCCGCGCCAGAAGTCCCGCACGGAGTCGCGGTATTTGCCGTTCCACTCGGTCCACAACGGCGGGAAGTTGCCGACCTGGTAGCCGCCGGGGCCGACGTCCCACGGCTCGGCGATCAGCTTGACCTGTGAGATCACCGGGTCCTGCTGGATGAGGTCGAAGAACGCGCTCAGCCGGTCGACGTCGTGCAGCTCCCGGGCCAGCGCGGCGGCGAGGTCGAAGCGGAAGCCGTCCACGTGCATGTCGAGCACCCAGTAGCGCAGCGAGTCCATGATCAGCTGGAGCGCGTGGGGCGAGCGGACGTTCAGCGAGTTGCCGCACCCGGTGTAGTCGAGGTAGTAGCGGCGGTCCTCCTCGCGCAGCCGGTAGTAGGCGACGTTGTCGATGCCGCGGAAGCCCAGCGTGGGGCCCATGTGGTCGCCCTCGGCGGTGTGGTTGTAGACGACGTCGAGGATCACCTCGATCCCCGCGTCGTGCAGGGCCCGCACCATCGCCTTGAACTCCTGGACCTGCTCGCCGCGCTGCCCCGAGCTGGCGTACGCGTTGTGCGGCGCCATGTAGGCGATCGTGTTGTAGCCCCAGTAGTTGGTCAGCCCCCGGGCGACCAGGAAGTGCTCGGGCACGAACTGGTGCACGGGCATGAGCTCGACCGCCGTCACGCCGATCGACAACAGATGGTCGATCACGGCAGGGTGCGCGAGCCCGGCGTAGGTGCCCCGCTGCTCCTCGGGTACGGCGGGATGGCGCATGGTCAGGCCGCGCACGTGCGCCTCGTAGATCACCGTCTCGTGGTACGGCGTGCGGGGCGGCCGGTCGTTGCCCCACTCGAAGAACGGGTTCACGACCACGTTCTTCGGCATGTACGGCGCGGAGTCGTCGGTGTTGAGCCGCGCGGGGTCGGCGAAATGGTAGGAGAAGAGCGACTCGTTCCACCGCACCGAGCCCTCGATCGCCTTGGCGTACGGGTCGAGCAGCAGCTTGGACGGATTGCACCGGTGCCCGTGGTCGGGCCGGTAGGGTCCGTGCACGCGGAAGCCGTACCGCTGGCCGGGCATGATCCCGGGCACGTAGCCGTGCCAGACGAACCCGTCGACCTCGGGCAGGTCGACGCGGGTTTCCTCACCCCTGTCGTCGTACAGGCACAGTTCGACCCGCTCGGCCACCTCTGAGAACACCGAGAAGTTGGTGCCCACACCATCCCAGGTGGCGCCGAGCGGGTAGGGCTCTCCAGGCCAAACCTCGCGCATGTAACCTCATTCTCCACTGCTCGGGCGAATCGTGCACGCGCGACGATCGCTGCTCTCGCACCGGAACGCGGGAGCCCCCGCCGGATCCGGTCCGGCGGGGGCTCCCACTGGTGCTCAGCCGACCAGCTCGGCGTTGAGGGTGATCGTCGTGCCGGCGAGCGCCTTGCTCACCGGGCAGTTCGCCTTGGCGGTCTCGGCGGCCTGCTGGAAGTCCTCGGCGGAGATTCCGGGCACCTGCCCGCGGACGGAGATCACGATGCCGGTGATGCCCTCGCCCGGCTGGAAGGTCACGTCCGCGCGGGTCTCCAGCGACTGCGGCGGCGTGCCGGCCTTGGCCAGCCCCGCGGACAGGGCCATCGAGAAGCACGAGGAGTGAGCGGCGGCGATCAGCTCCTCCGGGCTCGTCTTGCCGTTGGCCGCCTCCGCCCGGGAGGGCCAGGAGACGTCGAAGGTGCCGACCCCGGAGGTGTCGAGCGAAACGGTGCCCGAACCGTCGAGCAGTGCGCCCTTCCACTGCGTCGTCGCGGTACGAGTGGTCGCCATGGCGATATCCCTTCAGTAAGCGGAGCCTATCCACAGTGACCTTAACGCCGCCGGCGACGGGCCGGGCCCGCGGCATGGCCGGTTGCGGGCTCACGCCGGGGCGGCGCGCTCCAGGATCGCCTCCAGGTCGAGGCCGGGGGGCAGCGTGCCGAGGGCGCGTCCCCAGTCACCGGCAAGGCGCGAGGCGCAGAACGCGTCGGCCACCGCGGCGGGGGCGTGCCGTACGAGCAGGGACGCCTGGAGGACCAGCGTCATCTCCTCGGCCACCCGGCGCGCGTCGGCCTCGCCCGCCGCGGCGAGCCTCTTCAGCACCCGCTCGGCCGCGTCGGCGACCCTCCGGTCCTGGGCCAGCGCCACCTCGGCGAAGAACGCCTCGACGGCCTCCGGCTCCCTGGCCATCACCCGCATCAGGTCGAGGGCGGCCACGTTGCCCGAGCCCTCCCAGATGCCGTTCAGCGGCGACTCCCGGAACAGCCGGGGCATCTGCGACTCCTCGACGTACCCGTTGCCGCCCAGGCACTCCAGCGCCTCGGCCGCGTGGACCGGTGCCCGCTTGCACACCCAGTATTTGCCGGCGGCGAGGGCGGCCCGGCGGAACAGGCCCTCGCCCGCGTCGCCCCGGATCGCCCGGTCGGTGGCCCCGGCCAGGCGCATCATGAGCGTGGTCGCGGCCTCCGACTCCAGCGCCAGGTCGGCGAGCACCGAGCGCATCAGCGGCTGCTCGGCCAGCGTCCGGCCGAACGCCCTGCGGTGACGGGCGTGATGAAGCGCCTGCGTCAGGCCGTACCGCATGCCGGCGGCCGAGCCGATCACGCAGTCGAGCCTGGTCATGTTCACCATCTCGATGATGGTCCGGACGCCCCGGCCCTCCTCGCCGACGAGGTAGGCGATCGCGCCCTCGTACTCGACCTCGGCCGAGGCGTTCGACCGGTTGCCGAGCTTGTCCTTAAGCCGCATCAGGCGCATCGCGTTGCGGGTGCCGTCGGGCAGCACGCGGGGGAGCAGGAAGCACGACAGCCCGCCCGGGGCCTGGGCCAGCACCAGGAACACGTCGCACATGGGGGCGGAGTTGAACCACTTGTGGCCGGTCAGGGCGAAGCTCCCGTCGCCCAGCGGCTCGGCCCTGGTGGTGTTGGCCCGCACGTCGGAGCCGCCCTGCTTCTCGGTCATGGCCATCCCGGCCAGCACGCCGCGCTTGTCCTTCGCCGGGCGCAGCCCGAAGTCGTACGTGCGGGAGGCCAGCAGCGGCTCCCACTCCGCGCGCAGCGACGGAGAGTGCCGCAGCGCGGCCACGGCGGCGTACGTCATGGAGACCGGGCAGCCGTGCCCGGCCTCGACCTGCGACCAGGTGAAGAACTTCGCGGCCCTCGCGACGTGCGCACCGGGCCGGGCCGACGTCCAGGGCGCGGCGTGCGCGCCGCTCTCGACCGCGACCGTCATCAGCTCGTGCCAGGCCGGGTGGAACTCGACCTCGTCGATCCTGTTGCCGTAGCGGTCGTGGGTCCGCAGGACGGGCGGGTGCTCGTTTGCCAGCCGCCCCCACTCCTGCGCCTTCGCCGAACCGGCCAGCAGGCCGAGCTGGCGCAGCTCCCCGGTCGCCCAGTCCGCCCCCTCCCTGGCGAGCCCCTCCAGCAGCGCCTTGTCGGCCGCGACGTCGTGGCCGGACAGCGGTGGCACCTGGTTGGTCACGTCGTGGGTCACTGGGTCCTCCTGTGGTCAGTGCAGGGACTCGTCCATACCGGGACGTCCACGATGCCGGGACTTCATCTCTAACATCCCGGGCGGCAGGGACAAACACCGGACAACGAACGGTCAAGCGCCCGTAATCTCCAGTCCGAGCTCCTGGGCCGCCTCCAGGGCGAGGTCGCGGGCGTAGTCCTGGTCGGCCCCCGCCTCGCTGAGCACCCGGTGGACGCCCTCGATCGCGCGCCGGTCCCCGCGCCCGGCCAGGCCCCGCGCGGCCTCGGCCACCGTCGTCAGATCGCGGTCGGTCAGCCGGGAGACCAGGGCGTCCCTGATGGGCTCGGTATCGGCGGGCAGCCCCGCGATGCCCATCCTGGCCCAGTCGCGCACCTCGTCGTCGGCGCACCGGCTCAGCCTGATCAGCGCGGCCAGCCCGTCCTCGTCGTCCGGAGGCAGGACCGCGGCGAGTGCCATGGGATCGTGGACCGTGGGCTCCCGGCCCGGGGTGTTGACGAGCTTGAGCACCTCGGGGAGCGCCCGTTCGTCGGTCTGGTGGCCGAACGCGCGGAGCAGCGCCTCGACGACCGCGGGCTCGGTCTCGTGCCGGGCCAGGTCGCGCAGGATCTCCAGGACGCGGTCCCGGTAGGGGTCGTGCGCCGCGTCCGCGCCGAGCCCTGTCTCCGCGCCGAGCCCTGTCTCCCCGGCGGGCCCCGGCTGTCCGTCGAGCCCCGGCCGCCTCCCGAGCGCCGCCTGCCCGCCGACGCCCGTCACGCGGCCGAACTGCGCGAGCGCGTCCACGCCGAACTCCCGCTCCACCGGGTCGTCGCTCTCGCACAGCCGGGCCAGCGCCAGGAACGTCTCCTCGTCGTGGCGGGACTGGAGCGCGTGGACGGCCGCCCACCACGTCTCGTCGTCCTCGTCCAGGTCGCGGTAGGGCAGCACGCGCCTGAGCAGTACGTCCGGGGGCGGACGCAGACCGAGAGCCGCCTCCAGGACCGTCGCGATCGCGGCGTGCCCCTGCTGGCGGCTGATCGAGTAGTCGACGCCGGTGCCACGCGCCTCGACCGCGACCCGCCGGGTGCCGTCCGCGGCGGAGGCGTGGGCCACCAGCACCGTGTGCTCGCCCTCCACCCTCCTGGAGACCTCCTCGCGCAGCACGGCTTCGACGTCCACCGCCGCCAGCCGCGCGGCGATCTCCAGCGGGGTCATGCCGTCCCAGCCCGGCGCGGACGGGTCGGCGCCGTGCTCCAGCAGGGACCAGACGATCCCGTACGCCCCGAAGATCGTGGCCAGCGTCAGCGGGGTGTCGCCGTCGTCGTCGGCCCGGCCGGGATCGGCCCCGGCGTCGAGCAGGATGTCGGCCGACTCCAGGTTGCCGTTGGCCGCGGCCCACAGCAGAGGCGTCCAGCCGCCCTCCTCCGCCGCGTCGGGATCGGCGCCGCCGTCGAGCAGCGCCTGGACGGTCTCGGCATGGTTCCAGCACGCCGCCGCGCAGAGCGGAAGGCCCTCCTCGTGCCCTCCGCTCGGCTGGTCCGGGTCGGCGCCATATTCCAGGAGCAGCCTGACGATGTCGTGGTGACCGCCGACGGCCGCCCGGTAGAGCGGCGTCGTCCCCTGAGCGGGGTTCACGGCGGTGTCCGGGTGCAGCATCGCCGCCACCCGCGCGACGTCCCCTCCCGCTACCGCTTCCAATAACCTGCTGCGGGTCACGATTCCATGCTCACACAGCCTCTTCCGAGCATCGTCCGCAGGGATCGTCTCTCCGGTTCGTCTCCTGGGTCGGTCCCAGGACCGCTCCCAGGATCGGCGCAGGATCGTTCCCAGGGAGGAGGGCGAGCGGGACCGGCCCGGGATACGGTGAAGGGCGTGAACGATCCGGGTGGTATGCGGGCATCCGACGCCGAACGCGAGGCCGTGGTGGAGCAGCTGCGCGTGGCCTCCGCCGAGGGACGGCTGACCCTCGCGGAGCTGACCGAGCGGACCGAGGCCGCCTATCTGGCGCAGACCCACGGAGAGCTCGCCCAGATCACCGCCGACCTGCCGGGAGGCGTTCCCGGGCCCCGGCCCGCCGTACCGGCCGCCCCGCAGGGCAGGACGCGCAAGTGGATCGTCGCGGTGCTGGGCGACGCCAAGAGGACCGGCACATGGCGGATCGACGACGGCATCGGCGCGGTCTCCGTCATGGGCGACGTGGTCCTCGACCTGCGTCAGGCCGAGGTGCGTGGGCGTGAGGTGGACATCGTCGCCGCGTGCGTGATGGGCGACATCAGGATCATCGTGCCGGACGGCGTCGACGTCGAGCTCTCCGGAATCACGATCATGGGGGACAAGAAGGTCCAGGTGATCGAGGCGCCCCGAGGCCGGTCCGCCCCCGTCGTCAGGGTCACGGCGTACGTGCTGATGGGCGACGTGAAGATCATCGGCGACTCGCACGCCGCGCCGGTCAAGCGCGGCTGGTTCGCCTGGAGCGAGTGGTGGCAGGAACGCCGCCAGCGCCCGGGCTTCAGCGGATACGAGATCCACCACCACCGACGCCGCCACCGCGGCCTGCACTGATCGAGCCGACTTTCCGGCCCGCGCCGGCCGGATGGCCCCCCGAGGCAACATCGGGACGTTCCCAGGGCGTAGTCATCGGTGACCGTTCACCAAGGGATCACCGAGAACCTGGGGGCCGCACATGCGCGACCGGGCCGACTTCGAGCGCTATGTCGAGCAGCGCTCGGAGCGACTGCTGCGGACGGCCTACCTGCTCTGCCGTGACTGGGCCACCGCCGAGGACCTGCTCCAGACGGCGCTGGCCAAAGCGTGGCTGGCCTGGCGCAGGGTCGGCGAGAACCCCGACCCGTACGTCTACCGCATCCTGACCAACACCCACGCCTCCTGGTGGCGCCGACGCTGGCGCGGCGAGCAGCCGGTCGACGTGCTGCCGGAACCGGCCGTCGGCGACCCGGCCGACCTGCTCGGCTCCCGCGACGCCGTACGGCAGGCCCTCACCTGCCTGCCGCCGAAACAGCGCGCCGTGATCGTGCTGCGTTACTTCGCCGATCTGGGCGACGCCCAGATCGCGGAAATCCTGGGCTGCTCGGCCGCCACCGTTCGAAGTCAGGCGAGCAGGGCGCTGGCCAGGCTGCGTGTCGATTCCGCCGCCCGCTCCGCGATGAGCCTGGAGGGCTGACATGACGATGACCGATAACGACCTGCGTGACCTGCTCGCCCGAGATGCGTCCACGGGGGGAGGCGCGGGCGTCACCCTGGCCGACGTCGACCGGAGGGTGCGGCGCATCCGGCGCCGTCGCGGCGTCGCGGGGGCGGCGGTGGCCGCCGGACTGGCCACTGTGGTGATGGTGGCGACCTCACCGCGTACGATGACGATCTCGCCGGCCGACGCCCCCGACGCCGCCACCGCGGCCGGCCCTTCGCCGACCCAGGATGTGACCTACCTGACGAGCGACCGGGTGCTCCTGGACGAGGAGATCACGGCTGGCGGGCGCAAGGTGCCGTTCAGGGTCGCCGTCCAGGCCGATTCGGTGAACATCCAGGTCGAGTGCCGCACGCCGTCCTACGCGTTCGTCTGGCACGAGGGGGTGCTGGTCGATCAGGGACCCTGTGGAATCCAGGACGACCACGTCGACCACCTGCGCTCCTGGACCGATCAGGATGGGCGGGTGCCGTCAGGACGCGACGAGTTCCATGTGGCGGTGATTCCGCCGGGCAGCGTGGTGGACGGTCATGGTGCGGTCGATGCGGACGACGCCGCGCGCATCGTCGGCGAGACCGGCGAATACCGCACCGACGCCAGGGTGACGATCCGGGAGGCGTTCGCCGTCGTCGGCGCGGGCTCGCCCAGCGTCTGCCAAGGAGACATCGTCATCCGCAGGCCGGACGGGCGGGAGATCCTGTCGTCGGCGTGCGACCAGCCCGGCGAGGAGCCCCCATCCCCGCAGGGTTAGTGCTCTCAGCCGCGCTGTGAGCCACGTCTGGCCGGTGCGGATCACCGGCTGCTGTCGGGCGTCCAGCGAAGCGTCATGTCGGGCAGGTTCTCCATGTTGCGATCACCGTCGCTGGTGTCGAGGACGGTGAAACCGTGGCTCTCGTAGAACGCGCGGGCATCGGTGTTCTGCTGGAAGACGTGCAACGACACCCCGTCGGGGCTGTGCCGCCTGACCTCGTCGAGCAGCAGCGTGCCGACTCCCTGCCGGCGGACGTCCGGGCGCAGATAGAGGTCTTCGAGCATGTCGCCGTCGAGGGCCGCATAGCCGATGATCTCCGCGTCACGCACGGCGACCCACGTGCGACACCGCCTGAGCACGACGTCCTGGACCCATCCGGTCACTTCCTCGTGACTGCGCTTCTGCGGAGGCAGGTAGGGCATGGTCGCCGACCGGGAGGTCATGTGGATCCGCGCGATCACAGCAGCGTCCGCTTCCTCCGCGATTCGGATCAAGGTCCTGCCGTCATCGGTCACGCCGGGAACCTACAAGCCCCGCGAAGACTCGGTCCACCGGTTAACCCCGTGAACACTGCCGGTCACAACACTGAACGAGCACGTCCTGACGCGAACCGGGAAACTCCGTCGAGATCTAATAGCCGACAATCGCCGCCATTTTTGCGAACTCTGTGTAATTGAACGACTGCCGTACGTAATATCTCGGCCATGCCTGGTATTGATCACGAAATGCCGATCGAGCTCATCCGCAACCGGCCGGAGACCGCACTTGAGCTGCTCCGCTGCGTCACCGGGATGCGGGTGCCGCCCTTTGCCGCCGCTCGCGTCGAGGCGGCCGACTGCACCCAGCCGGGACCGATCGAGCACCGAGCCGACTCGGTGGTGGTCGTGCGGGACAAGAACGGAACGGCGCTCCTGGCCGTGATCGTGGAGGTGCAGCTCGGACGGGACGCCGCCAAGAGGTTCAGCTGGCCGGTCTACGTCACGACGTTGCGATCGCAGCACAAGTGCGACGCCGCGCTGCTGGTCATCTGCCCGGACCGGTCGATGGCCCGCTGGTGTGAGAAGGCGATCCGGCTGGGCCCGAACGGCGTCATCGTCCCGCTGGCGATCCACCCCGGCCGCATGCCCCTGATCACCGACCCCGAGCAGGCCCGCGCCTGCCCCGAACTCGCGGTGCTGTCGGCCGTGGCGCACTCCGACGAGGCCGAGAGCGAGCAGGTGCTGGAGGCGATGCTGGCAGGGCTGGAGGCCCTGGATGAGGATCGGGTCAGATTATATTTGAACCACGTGTTCGGCTCGCTACCGGAAGTAACCGCTAAGCGTCTGGAGGAGATGGTGAGCACCATTCAGGACTTCGACTACCTCGGCGAGAAGTACTTCTCCCACTGGGTCGACAAAGGCCGTGAGGAGGGCCGTGAGGAAGGCCGCGCGGAGGGCGAGATCAACTCGATTCTGGCGGTGCTCGACGCCCGTGGTCTGGAGATCTCCGACGAAGCGCGTGAGCGGATCCGCGGGTGTGAGGACCTGAGCCAGCTCGGCATCTGGGTCCGCAGGGCCGCCACCGTCACCTCGGCCGACGACCTTTTCGCCTAGCCTGGGGCGTTCCGTCAGGCGGCCGCGGAGGCGGCGCGTACGGCCTGGGCGTGGCGTTCGAGCAGGAGCGTGACCAGTTCGGGAGCGGGCCCGAGGACGGCGGCCACGGCGTGTGCCCCGGCCTCCAGGGTGTCGCGCTCCACCATGTCGGCGAAGTAGCCGGGAGCCAGCAGGTAGGGCGCCACCACGACCTTCGGGGCGCCCGCGCGCGTCAGCCGTACGACCTCGTCCCGAGGGGTGGGCGCGGCGGCCGAGGCGTAGGCGGCGCTGACCGACCACCAGGGGCGGGTGCGCGCCCACTCGCGGGCGACGGCGGCGATCGTCGCGTTCGCCCGGCGGGCGCTGGAGCCGGCCGAGACGAGCACCACCGCGGTGTCCGGGTCGCCGATCTCCACGCCGGCCTCGGCGAGGCGGCGTTCGAGTGCGCGTACGAGCAGCGGGTGGGGGCCGAGGGTGGGGCCGCAGACGGCCCGCAGCAGCGGCGTACGGCCGGCGGCCTCCCGCAGCGCCGCCGGGATGTCCACCCGGCTGTGGTAGGCGGCGGTGAGCAGCAGGGGGAGCACGACGGCCTCGTCCAGCCCCGACAGCGCCTGTGGCAGCGACGGCGTGGCGTGGTCGAGATAGGCGGCGCGGACGTCCAGGCCGGGCCGAGCCTGCCGTACGCCGTCGAGGAGCGCCTCCACGGTCGCGGCGGCGCGCGGGTCGCGGGACCCGTGCGCCACCGCGATCAGCGGTGCGCCTGTGTGCGCGACGGTCGTCACAGGTGGATGCCGCACTCGATCTTGCCGAGGCCGGCCCAGCGGCCGCTGCGCGGGTCCTCGCCCGGCGCCACCCGCCGGGTGCAGGGGGCGCAGCCGATCGAGGGATAGTCGTCGTAGTGCAGCGGGTTGATCAGGACGCCGTTGTCGGCGATGTAGTTGTCGACGTCCTCCTGGGTCCACCGGGCGATGGGGTTGATCTTCACCATCTGCCGCTTGGCGTCCCACTCCACGACCTTGGTGTTCGCCCTGGTGGGCGACTCGTCGCGGCGGATGCCCGACACCCAGGCGAGGTACGGCTCGAGCGCCCGGTTGAGCGGCTCGACCTTGCGCAGGTAGCAGCACAGGTCGGGGTTGCGCCCGTACAGGCGCGGCCCCAGGTCGCGGTCCTGTTCCTCGACGGTCCTGGACGGCTTCACGTTGATCACGTTGACCTGGTAGACCGCCTCGACCGCGTCACGGGTGCCGATGGTCTCGGCGAAGTGGTAACCCGTGTCGATGAACAACACGTCGACGCCGGGCTTGACCCTGCTGACCAGGTCGATCAGCAGGGCGTCGCTCATCGACGAGGTGAGACAGAGGCGGTCGCCGAAGGTGGCCGCGGCCCAACGGATGATCTCCCGGGCGGGCGCGTCCTCAAGGAAGCGCGCCGCGGACTCCACAATGCCCTGGAGATCCAGCGTCACCCGCTGCCGCTCCAGTCCTGCCTCTATCTCCGCCACCGACATCGTTACTCCTCACACGTCGTTCATTGGTTCATTCATCGGGTGATGGGATGAAAAGCCTCTGGGGATTACGAACGCACGCCGAGGCCGAGGAATTTCACCCGGAAGGCGCGGGCGCAGGACCTGCAGTACCAACCGTGGCTTTCTTCCTCGGTCACATAGGGCTCCAGGTCCTCCTCGCCGCAGTACGGGCAGTAGAAGGGCGCGGCGCGCTCGGTGCTCATCGGTTTGCTCCGCTCGCTGGCCTTGAGCGCGTTCCAGGTGACGTCTTCCGTCGTCGCTCACGCGTGCTCGTACCTCGCACGCGTTCGCTCCTCAGTTCAGACGCCACCGCGCCCTCGGCTGTCATTTGAGGTCGGCTTCGTCGGCGCGCTGGACCCACTGGGCGAAGGTCTCGCCGGCGTTCTTCTGCTTCTCGTAGTTGCGGACGACCCGCTCGACGTAGTCGGGCAGATCCTCGGCGGTGGTCTTGAGACCGCGGACCTTGCGGCCGAAGCTCGGGTTGAGACCGACCGAGCCGCCCAGGTGCACCTGGAAGCCTTCGACCTGCTCGCCCTTGTCGTTGACCACAAGCTGGCCCTTGAGGCCGATGTCGGCCACCTGGATGCGGGCGCAGGAGTTCGGGCAGCCGTTGACGTTGATCGTCAGCGGCTCGGCGAAGTCCGGAAGGCGCCGCTCCAGCTCGTCGATCAGGGCCGACGCGGTGGCCTTGGTCTCGACGATCGCGAGCTTGCAGTATTCGATGCCGGTGCAGGCCATCGTCTGGCGGCGGAACGTGGACGGGTTCACCTGGAGGTCGGCGGCCTCCAGCTCCGCCACGATCGACTCCACCTTGTCGGGGGCGACGTCGAGGATGACCATCTTCTGCTCGACCGTCGTACGGACCCGGGTGGAGCCGTGCCGCTCGGCGATGTCGGCGATGCGGTGCAGCGTGTCGCCGTCCACCCGGCCCACGCGGGGGGCGAAGCCGACGTAGAAGTTGCCGTCACGCTGGGGGTGCACCCCGACGTGGTCGCGCCGGCCGCCGCGCGGCGCCTCCGGAGCGGGGCCGTCCGGCAGGGCGTACTTCAGGTATTCGGTCTCCAGGACCTCGCGGAACTTCTCCGCGCCCCAGTCGTTGACGAGGAACTTGATGCGCGCCCGGTGACGCAGGCGGCGGTAGCCGTAGTCGCGGAAGATGCCGGCGACCCCGGCCCACACCTCGTGAACCTGCTCGGGCCGGACGAACGCGCCGAGCCGCTTGGCGAACATCGGGTTGGTCGACAGACCGCCGCCCACCCAGACGTCGAAGCCGTGCTCGCCCTGCTCGTTCACCACGCCGACGAACGCCACGTCGTTGATCTCGTGGACGGTGCAGTGGGCCGTGCAGCCGCTGACCGCCGTCTTGAACTTGCGCGGCAGGTTGGAGAACGCCTTGTCGCCGATGTACCGGTCGTAGATCTCGCGGATCTGGGCGGTGCCGTCGATCACCTCGCCGGCGTCGATGCCGGCCAGCGGGCAGCCGAGGATGACGCGGGGAGTGTCGCCGCACGCCTCGGTGGTGGACAGGCCGACCGCCTCCAGCCGCTGCCAGATGTCCGGCACCGACTCGATGTCGATCCAGTGGAGCTGGATGTTCTGCCGGTCGGTGATGTCGGCGGTGCCCCTGGCGTACTCGTTGGAGATGTCGGCGATCACCCGGAGCTGCTCCAGGCTGAGCTGTCCGCCGTCGATGCGGACGCGCAGCATGAAGTAGCGGTCGTCGAGCTCCTCGGGCTCCAGGATCGCCGTCTTGCCGCCGTCGATTCCGGGCTTGCGCTGGGTGTAGAGGCCGAACCAGCGGAACCGGCCGCGCAGGTCGGCGGGGTCGATGGAGTCGAAGCCGCGCTTGGAGTAGATGTCGATGATCCGCTGGCGGACGTTCAGCCCGTCATCGGCCTTCTTGTTCTCCTCGTTCTTGTTCAGCGGCTCACGGTAACCGAGAGCCCACTGACCTTCGCCGCGCGGGCGCTTGTGGTGGCGGTTCGCCGGGCGGGCCGGGGTGCTCATGGGCACACGTCCTTCTCCGAGGCTCGGTCTGAGATCGGGTTTCGGCGGACACCGGCGCAGGCGGCCTCTCACCTCGCCGTCGAGTGTGAGGGCATACGAAAACGACGCCTGGCCGAGCGCCCGGATGGATCAGCGGAGGGGCGACGGTCAGCCGGCGTCGATACAGATCGCGCTACGGACGCGCAGGAGATCGACGTGGCGTCGCACGACGAGCAACGGGTCCGCTGGCATGTCCCAAACGATACCTCTGAGATCCTGGATGTCCAAGTTCGTGTCCAGGATGCGGGATTGTGACGGCAATGTAACGCGGGTCAGCCCTTGCGGACCCAGTTCACCGGAGGTTCGGCCTCGTGCTCCTTCTTGGACGGCTCCTGATGCTGGCAGTCGCACCAGGACCCGCCGCGGCACTCCTTGTGCCGGCGCTCCCTGCACGCTCTGCAGATCATGTCTCCATTGTGAACGCCATGCTGCAGGCCGGGCGATCCGGAGGGGCACGTCGCCGGTCTGGACCGAGGAACGCGTGGGAGCGAAGCGACCAGAGTGCGACGAGGGAATGCCCATGGCGCGCCTCCGGCACGACCGGGTTCTCGCGAGCAGGGGGTGGGGGCCCCTATTCTGGGCGGCGACGATCCGCCCGCAGGTCACGTACTAACCGCTGCGGCAGCGGGTAGAGCCCAGTTCTCATGACCGGTTGGGTGCCATGACCTCCACGGACGCGCCATCGCGCAGGCCGCGGCTTACGCGCAAGGGCATGGCGCTCGCCCGTGCGCGGCTCACGTGGCTGCGTGACACGAACGTCTGGGCCCTGGTCAGGGCGACCACGATGGCGGGCGTCAACTACCGGGTTACCGGCCTCGCGGGCGAGGCGGCGTTCTTCGCGCTGCTGTCGCTGCCGCCGTTCGTGCTCGGGCTGCTGGGTGTCATGGGCCACCTGAGCGGGCTGCTCGGCCCGGCCGCCATCGACGAGATCAGGCGCTGGGTCGTGGACCAGTCCGAGCTGCTGTTCACGGACAACACCGTCCAGCGGGTCGTCAAACCGCTGCTCGCCGACGTGCTGAGCGGCGGACAGGTCTCGCTGATCTCGGTCGGCTTCCTGCTGTCGCTGTGGTCGGGCTCGCGGGCTCTGTTCGTCTACGTGGACCTGATATCCATCGCGTACGGTCTGGGGGAGACCCGGGGGATCATCCGCACCCGGGTCATGTCGTTCTGCCTCTATATCGCGGCGCTGCTGATCGGGCTGGTCGTGATGCCGATCCTGGTCATCGGGCCCACGCTGATGTCCAACGCCCTGCCCAGATATGCCGCGCTCGTGACGATCTTCTATTGGCCCGTGCTCGTGATCGGCTCGGTGCTGATGCTCACGCTGCTCTATCACGTGAGCGTGCCGCACCGCACGCGCTGGTGGCGCGAGGTGCCGGGGGCCGTGCTGGCGCTGCTGATCTGGATCGTGTGCGCCGCGTTCCTGCGCGAGGTGCTCGCCGCCTGGTTCACCCCGCTGTCGATCTACGGCTCGCTCGCGGCGCCGATCGCCGTGCTGCTGTGGCTCTACATCACCGCGCTCGCCGTGCTCATCGGGGCGACGCTGAACGCGGAGCTGGACCGGCTCTGGCCGCTGGGCGGCGCCCCCCGGCACGAGCACCATCACCGCAGGTCCGCCAAGGACTGATCTGCGGCTGTCGCCGGGTGTGCTCCCGGTCTCGGCAGCCGTGCCCCGGGCCGGATCGTGCGCCGCGCACGGCTCTCGTACGGGGCGCGCTCCGATAGGGTTGATAGGCATCGCGACTGGCGCTGGAGCGCCCGATGGGCGCAGGTGGGGCACCACCGGGGAGCGAATCTGCGGAGGCCGTGCGCCTGGGTCGCCGCCGACGTCGACGTGGAGAAGGAAGGCGCAATGGCTGAGAACTCGCTGAACGTCGTCGATCCCGAGATCGCCGAGCTGATCAGGGCGGAGGAGCGGCGGCAGGCCGACACCGTCAAGCTGATCGCGTCAGAGAACTACGTGTCCAGGGCCGTCCTGGAGGCGACCGGAACCGTCCTCACCAACAAATACTCCGAGGGCTACCCGGGCAAGCGTTACTACGAGGGCCAGCAGGTCATCGACCAGATCGAGACGCTGGCGATCGAGCGGGCCAAGTCGGTCTTCGGCGTGAGCCACGCCAACGTCCAGCCCTACTCGGGCTCGCCCGCCAACCTCGCCGTCTATCTGGCGTTCCTGAACCCGGGCGACACCGTGCTCGGGATGGGCCTGCCGTTCGGCGGCCACCTCACCCACGGCTGGTCGGTGTCCGCGACCGGCAAGTGGTTCAACTCGGTCCGCTACGGCGTGCGCCGCGACACCGGCCGCATCGACATGGACGAGGTGCGCGCGCTGGCGCTGGAGCACCGGCCCAAGCTGATCTTCTGCGGCGGCACCGCGATCCCGCGCACGATCGACTTCCCGGCGTTCGCCGAGATCGCCAAGGAGGTCGGCGCGGTGCTCGCGGCCGACATCGCCCACATCGCGGGCCTCGTCGCCGGCGGCGCCCACCCCTCGCCGGTCGGGCACGCGGACGTGATCTCCACGACCACCCACAAGACCCTGCGCGGCCCGCGCGGCGCGATGCTCATGGCGAACACCGACGAGGTCGCCAAGGCGCTCGACAAGGCCGTGTTCCCCGGCCTTCAGGGCGGCCCGCACAACCACACCACCGCCGCCATCGCGGTCGCCCTGCACGAGGCCGCCCAGCCGGAGTTCAAGGCGTACGCCGCGCAGATCGTGAAGAACGCCAAGGCGCTCGCCGACGAGCTGCTCGCCCGCGGGTTCGACCTGGTCTCCGGCGGCACCGACAACCACCTGATCCTGATGGACCTCACGTCCAAGGGCGTCGGGGGCAAGCCGGCCGCGCAGGCCCTCGACCGGGCGGGCCTGGAGACCAACTACAACACCGTGCCCTTCGACCCGCGCAAGCCGTTCGACCCGTCCGGCATCCGCATCGGCACGCCGTCGGTCACCTCCCGCGGGATGGGCGAGGCCGAGATGCGCCAGATCGCCGCGTGGATGGACGAGGTCGTCACCGCCGTCGCCAAGGGCGACGCGGAGGACGTGATCGCACGGGTGCACGGCGAGGTCACCGAGCTGACGAGCCGGTTCCCCGCGCCCGGCCTGTCCTGATCGCCGGAATCGACGAGCGACGGCTCCCCGCGACCTCACGAGGCCGTGGGGAGCCGTTGTTTCGCACCGGCCGGGGACGGATCAAACGGAATAATCGGTTGCGTGGAGCCGCGGGGGCGCTGCTAGGGTTCCCCCGTCGCCGCAGCCGTGCGGCCAGGACCAGGGAGGTGAGGACTATGCGGGTCTTCCTGACGACCATGCCGTCCGTCAACTCCCGGGTGCCCGCCTAAGCTCTTCTCGCTGGGACACCCGGTTTCCCGAAGGGTGTTCACCAGCAGTGTTCAACGATCTTTCTCTTCTCGGCTGGCATGACGGGCTCGCGGAGGAGCTTCCCGGCCTGCCAGGCGGAGCCGTCCCCGCGCGTGTGGCGCGGGTCGACCGGGGCGCCGCCGAGGTCATCGCCGCCGACGGAACCCATCAGGCGCGGTTCGGCGCCCGCGTACGCAGGGCCGCGGCGGCCGATCCGCTGGAGCTTCCGTGCGTGGGGGACTGGGTCGCGCTAGCCCGGCTCGATCTGTCCTCGTCCAATGGAGGCCGCTACGAGCTGGCCGAGGTGCTGCCCCGCCGTACGGCCTTCGTCCGGGGCGGCGTGAGCCGCGACTCGCGCGGCGGCCTGTCGGGCGACGGCCAGGGCCAGGTGCTGGCCGCCAACGTCGACGTGGTCTTCGTGGCCGAGCCGTCCATGCACGCTACGCCTCCCGGGGGGCTACGGGGGGTCGTCCCCCCGGGCAAGCACGGTGCCGATCTCGGCAGGATCGAGCGTCTCGTGGCGCTCGCCTGGGAGAGCGGCGCGCGTCCGGTCGTGCTCGTCACAAAGGCCGACCTTTTCGATCAGGGGCTGGACGATCTCCTCGCCGACGTCGCGGCGGCGGCGCCGGGCGTCGACGTCCATCCGGTCTGCTCGCTCACCGGTGACGGCGTCGACCTGGTGCGCGCCCACCTCGGCCCCTCGGGGACCGCGGTGGTCCTCGGCCCGTCGGGTGCGGGCAAGTCCACGCTCGTCAACGCCCTCGCCGGCGCGGAGGTCATGGAGACCCAGCAGGTCAGGGCCGCCGACGGGCGGGGCAGGCACACCACCGTCCACCGGCAGCTCATCCCGCTGCCCGGCGGCGGGCTCGTCATCGACACGCCCGGCATCCGCCGGGTCGGGCTGTACGAGATGAGCGAGGGCGTCGACCTGGTCTTCTCCGACATCGAGGAGCTGGCCGGGGGCTGCCGGTTCTCCGACTGCCGGCACCAGGCGGAACCGGGCTGCGCGGTGCTCGCGGCGGTCGAGTCGGGCGAGCTGCCCGAACGGCGGCTGGAGAGCTGGAACCGGCTCCAGCGCGAGGCCGCCTGGATGGCCCGCCGCACCGACGCCCGGCTGCGCGCCGAGCAGACCCGCAAATGGAAGACCATCCACAAGCAGATGCGGGGCATGAGCCGCCCATAGGCCCGGATGTGTCCCGTTCCGGGCGGGTATGACCGGGACGTGAAGACGATGCGGGTGCGGCTGCCGTACGCCGACCGCGCCGAGGCGGGTGCGCTGCTCGCCGAGATCCTGTGGGACATGAGCCCGCGCGATCCGGTGGTGCTCGCCCTGCCGCGCGGCGGCGGAGGCGATGCTCGGCGAGGCGGACGCGATCGTCGTGCCGGTCACGCCGGAGAACTTCCGCGCGGTGGGTCAGTGGTATCGGCGGTTCGACCAGCTCACCGATGACGACGTGCTGGGCCTGCTGGCCGAGGCGGGGCGAGGAGGAACGGATGACACCTGAAGGGCGCTCCGCGTGCGCCGTCGCCCAGGTCGGGGGACGGGACGCGAAGCGCCCAGCGGTGACGCGTGTCGGGGAAGGGGAAAATGCTCAGGCGACAGCGCTGATCCCGGCGCTGGCGGCGCGGCGCATACGACGGCGGCGCTCGGAAGCGCGCTCGTCCTCGTTGAGGCCACCCCACGTGCCGTACTTCTCCGGGCGGGAGAGCGCGTAGTCGAGGCACTCCGCTCGCACAGGACACTGAGCGCAGATGGCCTTGGCCTTGCGCTCCCGGATGTCGCGCTCGGGCTGACGCTCGCCGTCAGGACCGAAGAACAGCACCAGGTCCTCTCCCCGGCACGCGGCATCATCCTGCCAACCCCAGCTGGGGCGCGGGCGGGCGAGCTGCCGACGTACCTGAGACATGAGAAACCACCTTTGGTGAGAGGTATTTCAGTGTTTGTGCCGCATTGGACGCTTGTGGCATCCCTTGTGCCAACGCCGGGATAGGCCGTGGTGTTCCCGGCTCCGGGGCGGAGCCCTCAGGTCAACGCCGGCGTGAGCTCGCTCAGCTCGGCCAACCTGTAGGTCGGGATTCCGTCGGCGCAGAGCGATCCGCACGGTGCCGTGAACACCGTGGGTTCGACCACGACCCGAAACCGCGACGTCCCACGCTTCGTCGTGCAGCGCACGACGCAGATCGTGGAGTCGTCAACCGACCGGGAGGATTCCACGGCCACCCCGCCGACCGAGATCTCGCCGGTATGCGCCCGGACGAAGTGCTCGGCGGCCTGCAGTGGCTCAGGGATACCCGCGCGTCCCCGGAAACGGTCGAGGACGACCTCGCCGTGCCGGTACGCGTTTGCCGCCGCGATCGCAGCAGCCTGAGACATGCTGCCGTAGTAAAGCCCGTGTGGCAAGCATACGAGGTTGGCGGCGTATCGATCGCCGCCGACATGTGTGGTTTCCCACACTTCGCCGGGCAGGTTCTCGTCGAGGAACCGCGCCAGCGGGAGTCCGAGACGTGCACAGCACGCGTTGTGCCGGCCGTGCGTGCACACCAGGTACATCGGCTCGTTAACCAGTATGCAGGACTCCGGAACCACTCCGTGCACAAGAGCGCCCAGGTCAAGATCGTCGGGGCGCTCCAGGAAGGCCTCGGCGAGCCATGGATCGTCCACCGCGCAGGCGGCGACGTAGACGTGCAGGGGGCCCGTACGGGCCTCGCGGCGGCCGGGCCGGCGGATGAGTTGCGGCCGGATGTCAAGAGCTCTGGCGCGGGAGATCAGCCGGTGGACCTCGTCGGGCAGGCGGCACTCCTCCAGCTCCGCGGCCCAGGGCCCCGCGTGCTCGATCAGCAGCCAGAACCGGCCCTTCTTGGTCGCGCTCGCGAGGATCGGCGCCTCCCCCGTGTGGCAGGCGGCGGGGTGCTCGCACCCGTTGGCCATGCGGTCCCGTCCTTCTCTCGCGTTTCTTAGGTAAGACTAACCTTAACCAATGACGTCGGCGGTCGCAGGAGCGGGCCGGTAAATCCCCGTTAAATCCATAAATGTCCTGATACTGCCCATCTGGGCGGCGCAGCCGAGCACGTGTGAGGCGGGCAGGGGCCGGGCGGCGGGAACGGCGGGGGTGCGGGAAGGGGCCCGTGGCGCAGCGGCGGCACGCTCGTCCCCGAGCGCGTGCGGGTGGCGCTCGGAACGGGCCCGGGGGCTTCGGCGGGGCGAGGGCCGGGCGGCGTTCAGGGCGGTCGGGGGCTTCGGCGGGGCGAGGGCCGGGCGGCGTTCAGGGCGGTCGGGGGCTTCGGCGGGGCGGGGGCCGGGCGGCGTTCAGAGTGCGGGGGCTTCGGCGGGGCGAGGGCCGGGGAGGCACTCAGGAGTAGGCCAGGGCGGCCTCGGCGGCGGGGAGGGCCGCCGCACGGTCCTCGGCCACCAGGCCGATCCTGGTCCGCCGGTCGAGCAGGTCGGCGGCGTCGAGAGCGCCCTCGTGGCGCACCGCCCACACCAGCTCGGCCCGGGTGATCCCCAGCGCCACCGGCTCGGCCAGGGCCGGGTCCTCGCGCCTCAGGTCGCGCACCGCCCAGGCCTCCGAGCCGTACCTGCGGGCCAGCCGGTCGGGGGGGCCCGGCCGCACCGGTCCGGCGCCGACGAGGGGCAGCCGCGCCGTACGGCTCGCGCGGGCGTGGGGGCAGGCCGCGTCGACCGCGTCCTCGGCCATTCGCCGGTAGGTGGTGAGCTTTCCGCCCACGACCGTCACGACGCCGTCCGGCGAGCGCAGCACGGCGTGGCGGCGGGACAGGTCGGCGGTGCTTGCGCCCGCAGGGCCGCCGGGCGTGTCCGCCGTGTCGACCAGGGGCCGCAGCCCGGCGAAGGCGCCGGCGACGTCCGAGCGCCGCAGAGGGCGGTCCAGCGCCGTTCCGACGACGTCGAGCAGGAACTTGATGTCGCTCTCGGGCGCCTCGGGGACGTCCGGGATCGGGCCGTCGAGCGGCTCGTCGGTCAGCCCGGCGTAGATCCGCCCGTCGGCCTGGGGGAGCACCAGCGCGAAACGGGCGCGCTCGCCGGGGATCGGCACGTGCAGCCCCACGCGCAGCTCGCCGAGGGCCCCCGGGCGCAGCACAAGATGCGTGCCCCGCGAGGGGCGCAGCGCCACCGACGGCGTCAGTTCTCCGGCCCACACGCCGGTCGCGTTGATCACCGCGCGGGCCCGGATGTCGAACTCCTCGCCGGTCAGCTCGTCGCGCACCCGGGCGCCGTCCCCGGAGAGCGCCAGCGCCCGGCAGCGGGTGAGGATCCGCGCGCCGTGGGCGGCGGCCGTACGCGCCAGTGCGACGACCAGCCGGGCGTCGTCCACGACCCGGCCGTCCCACGACAGCAGCGCCCCGCGCAGGCCCTCCGCCCGCAGGTGCGGGGCGAGCGTGAGCGTCCGCCGGGCGGCGAGCCGGGTGGGGCCGGGCAGCAGGTGCCGCGGCGTGCGCGCGGCGGCCCGCAGCGCGTCGCCCATGCGGTAGCCGGCCATCAGGGTCGCGGCCTGGCCACGGGAGACGGCCGGCGTCAGCGGCAGCAGGTAGGGGTGGGCGGAGACCAGATGGGGCGCGGTGAAGCGCAGCAGGGCGTCGCGCTCCACCGCGCTTTCCCATGCCACGCCGACCTGCCCGCTCGCCAGATAGCGCAGCCCGCCGTGAATCAGCTTGGAGCTCCACCGGGACGTGCCGAACGCCAGGTCGTGGGCGTCCACGGCGGCCACCGACAGGCCCCGCGAGGCGGCGTCGAGCGCGGCTCCGGCGCCCGTCGCCCCCAGGCCGACCACGAGGACGTCGACGACGTCCGTACGTGCCTCGTCGAGATCCCACCGGCGCCTGGCCGCATTCAGTGAGGAGTTCATGTCCCCTCCACTACTCGCGCATTACTCTTTAGTAACCTACCTGGAGGCGCGACGGCTATGGAAACCCCTCTCACTGCGGCGGAACCCATGCTCTGGTCGGGCTGGGGTGATCCCGCCAAGGCCGCCGAGCTGCCCGCGCCGGTGCGCGACCTGCTCGCGGGACTCCTCGGCGTCCGGGCGCCCGCCACGCCGCCGGCGACGTTCGGCGAGGTGCGGCTGCCGCCGGTCGTGCTGCCGCCGCCCGTCCTGGCCGCGCTGGCCGCGATCGTCGGCGACGAGCACGTGCGGGCCGACGACGACGCCCGAATCCGCCACACCCGGGGCAAGTCCACCCCCGACCTGCTGCTCATGCGCGCGGGTGACGCCTCGGACGCGCCCGACGCCGTCGTGCTCCCCGGCTCGCACGACGAGGTGGCCGCCGTGCTCCGCCTGTGCGCGGAGCATCGGGTGGCCGTGGTGCCGTTCGGCGGGGGCACCTCGGTGGTCGGCGGCCTCGTCGCGGTCCGGCGGGGCTTCGCCGGCGTGGTCGCGCTCGACCTCGCCAGGCTCAACCGGCTCGTCTCCGTCGACCCCGTGTCCATGATCGCCGAGCTGGAGCCGGGCCTGCGCGCGCCGCAGGCCGAGCAGCTCCTCGCCGCGCACGGGCTGACGCTCGGGCACTTCCCCCAGTCGTACGAGTACGCGACGCTGGGCGGCTTCGCGGCGGCCAGGTCCAGCGGGCAGGCCTCGGCCGGATACGGCAGGTTCGACGACATGGTCGCCGGCATGACCGTGGCGACGCCCCGGGGCACCCTGGAGATCGGCCGCGCGCCCCGATCGGCCGCCGGGCCCGACCTGCGCCAGGTGTTCCTGGGCTCCGAAGGCGCCTTCGGAGTGATCACCGCGCTGCGGCTGCGCGTCCGCCGCGCCCCGGCCGTCAGGGCGTACGAGGGCTGGCGGTTCGAGAGCTTCACGGCGGGCACGGCCGCCATGCGGCGGCTCGCGCAGCAGGAGGGACCGCCGCCCACCGTGCTGAGGCTGTCGGACGAGACCGAGACCCTGGTCGGGCTGGCCAAGCCCACCGACCTCGGCGCTTCCGGGCGCGACTCCGGCTGCCTGCTGGTGGCGGGCTTCGAGGGCTCCCCGGGCGACGTGGCCCACCGGCGGGAGCGGGCCGCCGCCGTGCTGGTCGAGGCGGGCGGCGTGCACCTCGGGCCCGAGCCGGGGGAGAAGTGGGCGCAGGGCCGGTTCTCCGCCCCCTACCTGCGCGACTCCCTGCTGGCTGCGGGGGCGACGGTGGAGACGCTGGAGACCGCCTGCTTCTGGTCCAACCTGCCGCGCCTGTACGACGCCGTACGGCTGGCCCTGCTCGGCGCGCTCGGGTCGCCGCTGGTGATGTGCCACATCTCCCACGTCTACGCCACGGGGGCCTCGCTGTACTTCACCGTGGTGACCGCCCAGACCGGCGACCCGCTCGGGCAGTGGGCGGCGGCCAAGCGCGCGGCGAACGAGGCGATCGTGCAGGCGGGCGGCACGATCTCGCACCACCACGGCGTCGGCCGCGACCACCGGGAGGCGTACGCCGCGGAGATCGGCGACCTGGGCGCCGAGATCCTGCGGGGGATCAAGGAACGGCTCGACCCCGCCGGGATCCTCAACCCGGGTGTGCTGATCCCATGAAATTGCCAAGATTGTTCCCATGGTCGATATGGGCGCGGCCGCCGCGCGGGGGAAGCAGGTCTCGTCACGGGTGTCGCAGGCCGGAGCGGGCTGGGACTGCGCGCAGATCGGCACGTTCGACGCGCTGCGCCCCACCCGGAACTCCTTCAGCTGGCTGAACCCCGCGACGCTGTGGCGCTCCCGCAACGAGGTCCTCGCCCAGCTGTTCGGCGACCCCTCGCCGCGGGTGCGCCGCCGCTGGGTGGCGGCCCAGCGCGACCGCGGCGTGGACGAGGACTTCCGCGTCCGGCTCGACCTGGGGGAGGAGTTCTCGTTCCTGGTGCTCGGCGACACCGGCGAGGGCGACGCCTCGCAGTACGCGGTGGTGCCCGGGCTGCTCAAGCTCGGCGCGGACACCGCGTTCGCCGTCATCGCCAGCGACGTGATCTATCCGACCGGCTCGGGCAACGAGTATGGCGACAAGTTCTTCCGGCCCTACAAGGACTATCCGGCCCCGATCTTCGCCGTGCCCGGCAACCACGACTGGTATGACGGGCTCGGCGGCTTCATGCGCGTGTTCTGCGACGCCCACCCTGTGTCCGCCGAGGGCCGGGGATTCCGGTTGTCGCCCGGCGGCCTGCGCGGGCTCCTGTGGCGGAAGCCGGAGACGATCGACGAGGACGCCCTCGCCGAGGCCAGGAAGATGCGGCCCAACCCGGGCCCGGCGCTGCCCGGGCCGTACTGGGTGATCGACACCGGCCGCCTGCTGCTCGTCGGCATCGACACCGGCATCAAGGGCACACTCGACCGGGAGCAGGGCGAGTGGCTGCGCCGGGTCTCCGCCGACCCCCGGCCCAAGATCCTGATCACCGGCAAGCCGATCTACGTCAACAACGCCTACCACCCGTGCGAGATCGAGGGCGGCGGCACGGTGGACGACGTGGTCCGGGATCCGGCGCACAACTATGTGGCGGCCATCGGCGGCGACGTGCACAACTACCAGCGCTACCCGGTCCGTGTGGACGGGCGGCTCATCCAGTACGTGGTCTCCGGGGGCGGCGGGGCGTTCATGCACGCCACCCACACGATCCCCCGAGTGGACGCGGGCGGCGTGCACGAGGACGACTTCAAGTGCTATCCCCTGCGCGGCGACTCGCTGTCCTTCTACAGCCTGCTCTACAGCAAGCGGCTGCGCCTGCCCAGGCTGTACATCACGCCGGAGGAGGGCCTGGCCGTGATGTCCCGGCGGATCGGCAACACCCCGCCCAGGCCCACGCCGGGAGCGCCGATCGGCGCGCGGGTGAAGTGGGCGGCCCGGCTGCTCGGCGGCTGGCCCATGCCGTTCCGCCTGCCGGTGGGGCGGATCTTCCATCGGTACATCTCCGAGCTGTCCGACTGGGACACCCCGCCCTTCTTCAAGAGCTTCCTCCACCTGTCGGTCGTCGGGGACACGATCCGGCTGCGCTGCTTCGCCGCGACGGGCTGCCTGCAGCAGGAGGAGGAGCCGCCGTTGGAGGACGAGGTCGAGATCCCCATCTGACCGGCCGGGCGCGACAGGGCGGACGCCGGTCGCCGAACGGCTGGAGGAACGCCGCCCGGGGCGCGCTTGCGGGCTCGGTCGGGGAACGTCGGCTGGGGGACGGCGCCTGGGTAAGGCCGATGGGGATGGGCTGGGGAGTGCCTGGCGGGCTCGGTCGGGGAAACGTCGGCTGGGCATTGGCCGGGGAACACCGGCTGGGGAAATGTCGGCGGCGCCTGGCACGCTGGGGGGGTGCACGTTGTGGGGGCGGCCGACGCCGAGGGGGGCGGCACTCTGAAGCCCCTGGGCGGGCCGGCGAGCCGGGTCCCCGATCTCGCGGCGGCCGTACGCTCGCTGGAGGCCGCCGAGCGGCCCCGCTGGGTATGGGCCGACGCCCGCCGCGTCTACCCGGCGCTCCTGGCCGCCGGGGTACGGCTGTCGCGCTGCCACGACATTGCGCTGACCGAGAACCTGCTGCTGGCGGCCGACGGGCGCTACGGGGAGCCCAGAGGGGTCCAGGCGGCCTACGCGCGCCTGCACGGTCTCCCGGTGCCCGACGACCCGCACGAGGCGTCTGACGCGCATCAGGGAGGTGGGACGCAGGCGAGCCTGTTCGACCCGGCGCCGCCGCGGCACGGCGTGCCCGAGGCCGACATGGTCGCCGAGGTCTTCGAGGACCAGCGCCGCCGTGTCGCGCGTACGCCCGATCCCGGGCGGTTCCGCCTGCTCGCCGCCGCCGAGTCGGCCGGTGCGCTCATCGCCGCGGAGATGGGCCACGACGGCATGCCGTGGCGCGAGGACGTCCACGACGCGCTGCTGACCGACCTGCTCGGGCCCCGCCCCGCCCACGGCATGCGGCCCGCGAAGCTCCAGGCCCTGGCCGACGAGGTGGCGGCCGCCTTCGGCCACGTGGTCAACCCCGACTCCCCGCAGCAGATCGTCAGGGCGTTCAAGACCATGGGGATCGAGATCCCGTCCACCCGCTCCCACGTGCTGAAGACGGTCGACCATCCGGCCGTCGCGCCGCTGCTCGCGTACAAGGAACTGGCTCGTCTCTACAGCGCCCACGGCTGGACCTGGGCCGCGCAGTGGGTCAGCGGCGACCGCTTCCGGCCCGAATACGTCGTCGGCGGGGTGGTGAGCGGCCGGTGGGCCACCAGCGGCGGCGGCGCGCTGCAGATCCCCAAGGTCATGCGCAAGGTCGTGGTCGCCGACGACGGCTGGACGCTCGTGGTCGCCGACGCCGCGCAGCTCGAACCCCGGGTGCTGGCCGCGCTGTCCGGCGATCTCGGGCTCGCGCGGGCGGCCGGGGAGATCGACCTGTACGCCGCGCTGGCCCAGGCGTTCGGCGGGGTGCGCGAGTCGGCCAAGATCGCCATGCTGTCCGCGATGTACGGCGGCACCAGCGGCGACGCCTCCAAGCTGCTGGCCGTGATGCGGCAGCGGTTCCCGAAGGCGTACGCGTTCGTGGAGGACGCGGCCCGCGCGGGGGAGGAGGGGCGGCTGGTCCGGTCGTGGCTGGGCCGCACCTGCCCGCCTCCGTCGGACCGGTGGCGGCGGCTGGGGGCCGGTCCCGAGGGGGCGAGGGCGGCCAGGGACCGGGGGAGGTTCACCCGCAACTTCGTCGTGCAGGCGACGGCGGCGGAGTGGGCGCTGACGCTCCTCGCCGTGCTGCGCGGGCTGCTGCCGGACCCGGCGCGGCTGGTGTTCTTCCAGCACGACGAGGTGATGGTGCACTGCCCGCTCGACGTGGCGGGCGAGGTGCGGGAGGCCGTCGGCCGCGCGGCCGACGAGGCGACCCGGCTGCTGTTCGGCGAGACCATGGTCCGCTTCCCGATGGAGGCGGTGGCCGTCACCTGCTACGCCGACGCCAAGTGACGGGCGGAGGCCGGACGGCTCCGGCTCAGGAGGCCGGACGTCGCTTCCTGGTGATGAGAGCGACCACCAGCAGGGTCGGAGCTCCGAAGACGGCGAGGAGCACCAGGAGCGCCACGGCGGCGGCGGAGATGCCCCGGGTGCCGGGGGAGGGCGCGGCTCCGACGCCGAACACGGTGTCGTCGCCGGAGCACGTCACCGTGTAGCTGCCCGCCTTCGGCGGGCGGATCTCGTAGAGCAGCCGCCACTTGGTGTCGCTCGTGGTGAACGGCCGGTAGCTCGCCGACGGGCGGACGAGCCTGACGTTGCGCCCGCTGCCGTTCTCGACCCGGCAGCGCGGATCGGGCGACGCGTCGGAGACATAGATCGCCGGCTTCAGCGTGGGATTCAGCGTGACGGTCAACGCCGAACCGTCGGAGGAGATCCTCCTCGGCGTGGCGGAGATGCCCATGCCGACCTCGCACACGGCGGCGACGGCCACGAGGAGCACGCAGAGGACCAGCCAGGCACGCGTGGTCCGCCGCAACCAGGCGGGGTATCGCCTCGGCCGCCGTGGTCCCGGCGCGGGAGGCACCTGCGGCGCGTACGGCTGCGCCGGGCGGCGCGCCGAGTAGGGAGCGGCTCCCGCCGGGTGGGGGACGGGTCCCGCGGGGTGGGGAGTGGCTCCCGCGGGGTAGGGGGCCGGGCGCGAATACGGAGGGCCCGGCGCCGGAAAGGCCGCCTGCGGACCGGGTGCGTTCACCGGCGGAGCCGACCCGCCGCCCGCGCGGGGACCTCCGGGCGGGCCGGCCATGTGCGGATGCGGCGTCCCCGGCGCCCCAGGCGTTTCCGGGCCCCTCGGCGTCCCTGGGCCGGGCATCCCTCGGCGAGGTCCGTCGAGCATCCCTGGGCCGGGGGCGACCGCGCCATGCGCCGCCGGGCGGGGTTCGTCCGGTGTTCGTGGGCCGTGCGCCATCGGACCGGGTCCTGGGCCGTACGCTGCCGCGCCGGGTCCGTCGAACAGCGGCGAGCGCGGCGTCTCCGATGACGTGGTCAAGGTGCGGGTCGGGGCGACGGCCGGGGCGACGCGCGTACGCACCGCCTGCGCCACGTCCGGGGGGAGCCACCGGCCCTGCTGAATGGGCGAGGCGAAGTCACGGCCGCTGCCGGCGAGCTCGTTCAGCACGGCCGACACGGTCGGCCGCTCCTCGGGTTCCTTGGCCAGGCACCGCGCGACCAGAGGCCGGACCGCGGGCGGCAGCCCATCGAGGGCGGGCTCTTCGTGCACGATCCGATACCACAGCCCCTGCCAGGACCCCTGCCCGAACGGTCCGCTGCCCGTCGCGGCGAACGCGAGCACCAGCCCCAGGCAGAACACGTCGCTCGCCGGTCCGACCCGGGTGCCCTTGAGCTGCTCCGGGGACATGAACCCGGGGGATCCCATGGTGATGCCGGTCTTCGTCAGCGAGCCGCCCTCGGCGGCCAGGGAGATGCCGAAGTCGATGACCCGGGGGCCGTCGTCGGCCAGCAGCACGTTCGACGGCTTGAGGTCGCGGTGGACGACCCCGGCCGCGTGGATCGACTCCAGGGCCTCGGCCAGCCCCGCGGCCAGGGCCAGAACGGACTCCTCCGGCCAGGGCCCGTGCTCGTCCACGGCGTCTTCCAACGACAGTCCGGGCACGTACGCGGTGGCCAGCCATGGCGGCGACCCCTGTGGGTCGGCGTCGACCACGCCGGCCGTGAAGAAGCCGTTGACCTTGCGGGCCGTGGCGATCTCGCGGTCGAACCTGCGGCGGAAGTCCGCGTCGCCGGCCAGCTCGGGCCGCACGACCTTCACCGCGACGGCCCGCCCGCTCCGCGAGCGCCCGAAATACACGCGGCCCATCCCGCCCTCACCCAGGCGTGCCTCGATGCGGAATGGCCCCACCTGCTGCGGATCGTCTTCCCGCAGCGTTTCGAAGGTCCGCACCGGCACTCCTTCGGATCCGGGATCATGCGTCATCGATCAGGCCATTCTCGCCAAAAGCGCGGGAACGTGTGGCAGGGCGACGCCGCACTGCCCGCTCGACGTGGCGAGCGAGGTCCGCGAGGCCGCCGGTCACGCGGCCGGCGAGGTGACCCGGCCGCTGTTCCCCGAGACTACGGTCCGCTTCCTGAGGAGGCGGTGGCCGTCACCCGCCGTCACCCGCTACGCCGACGCTGAGTGACAAGGGGAACCGCACCGACATAGTCACCGCAGGACCCGCGCGGGCGGCCGTGACCTGCACCATCTGCACCATGGAGGCCGGACGCCCCCGGCGCAGCAGGCGGGGCGTCGCGGCCGGGACCCCGAGGCCGCGAAGAGGGTGGGCAGATGCCCCCGAGGCGGTGAGGAAGGCAGTCGGCGCGCGCGGCCGACGCCTCCAAAGCGGGGAGGAGCACCGGGAGCGCCACGGCGGCGCGTCGCCGACACCGCCGTGGTCCCCGCATCACGTGCCGGCGCCAGGCCCTGGCACAGGCCCCCCACCGAAGTTCCAGCAGGTCTCGGCGCCAAGGGTCCGACAGCAGATCCGGCGTCGGACCCTTGGCGCCGGGTTCCGGCGTCAGGCGGGGCGGAAGGTGCTCCAGAGGGCCTTTCGTACGGGCGCGGCCGACTCGTTCCAGTCGAAGTCGGGCGAGGCGAACATGATCGCGTAGGCGCGGTCGCCCGCCTCCAGATAGCGGATGACCGCGTGGACGGTGACCTCGCTGTTGTTGGTGTAGGTGTACTCCCAGTCGGCCGCCGGGTAGCGGTAGTCCCCCACCTTGCGAAGCTGGACCTGCGTGTAGTCGGTGAAGCCCTTGATGTCCAGGTTCTGCTCGGCGGACTGCAGCGCCGCCAGGCTGCCGTCGGGGATCCTCTTGATCGTGATGCTCTGCCCGCTGTCCTTCGGGCCCGTGAGCCTGACGACGCCGTCGTCGACCGTGGTGCTCCAATCCTCCGGCACCGCGAGCGACACCCCGCCCTCGGTCACCAGGTGGTAGCCCTCGGGCACGCGTACGGCCGACAGGGGGCGCGCGGTCGGCGTGTTGGAGTCGGGGGGCGCGAGGGTGTGGCCGGACCTGCCGTCCTGCTGGGAGACCACGGCCTCGTCCGGGCCGCTCGGCAGCAGCACGAACACGATCCCGGCGATCACCGCGACCACGGCCACGGCGGCGACGACGAGCAGCAGCTTCGACCGGCCCTCGCCCTGGGCGACCTCGTCGGCCTGTTCCTTGCGCCTGCGCCCCGCCCGGGGGTTGTGCGGACCCGTGGCGTCCTCGATCGGCCCGAAGTCACCGTGAGACGTGGCACCGGGCGACGAGAGACCGGGCGACGAGACGCTCTGTGGTCCGGTGGCCTGCTGCGGCGCCGCGTGCGGTCCCGTCTGGTGGGGTGCCGCGTGCGGCCCGGTCCGGTGCTGCGGCCACGGCGCACCGCCCAGGTCGCCGGGCATGTCGCCCGGCGCGGGCGTCGGCCACATGGCCTCCTTCGGCCGCTCCGGCGCGTGTGTCGAGCCCGAGGGGGACGCCAGCGGGTCGAAGCCCGTGTCGAAAGCGGGGGGCTGCCCGAAGGCGTTCACGGGCCCGAACGCGCCCGGCGGCTCGTACGCGGGGCCGTCCGGCCGCGGCTCCCCTGCGTGGGGCTCGGCCGGACGGGGTGCGGCGCCGGGCGGGACGGCCGCGCCCCCGGGGAGGCTCTCCGCCGTGAGCGGCACGCGGACCGGGCCCGAGGGGGTCTCGATGATGCGCGAGGGCAGCGGCCCCGAGGGGATGTCGAGCGGCGGCAGCAGCCCGGCGGGGGTGGAGTCCTGCGGGGTCGGCACCGACGTCGGCGTGCCCGCCCGGCCCGGCAGCCCGGCGCCGTGGCTGTGCAGCACCCGCTCCAGCATCTCCGCGACCTGCGCGGCCGGAAGGCGGTCGGCCGGGTTCTTGCGCAGCAGGCCCTCGATGACCGGCAGCAGCGCGCCCGCCCGGCGCGGCCGGTTGGGCTCCTGCGTCAGCACCGCGCCGAGCACGGCGACCGCGTCCGGCCCCTCGTAGGGCGGGCGGCCCTCCACGGCGGCGTACAGCGTCGCGCCGAAGGACCACAGGTCGGCGGCGTGGGTGATCGGGCGGCCCTGCAGGCGCTCCGGCGGGATGTAGGCGGGCGAGCCCATGAGCAGCCCGGTCTGGGTGATCGTGACGTCGCCCTCGATGGCGGCGATGCCGAAGTCGGTGAGCACCACGCGGTCGGCGGTGAGCAGCACGTTGCCGGGCTTCACGTCCCGGTGGAGGATGCCGGCCGCGTGGGCGTGCCGCAGCGCGTCGAGCACCCGGATGCCGATCTCGGCGGCCTGCACGACCGGCAGCGGCCCGCTCTGCCGTACGGCCTGCTCCAGGGACCAGGCGCGGACGAGCTCCATCACGATCCAGGGACGCCCGTCCTCCTCGACGACGTCGTGGACGGTGACGATGCCGGGATGGCTGAGCCGGGCGGCCGAGCGCGCCTCGCGCAGCATGCGGCGGTGGGCGGCCTGCGCGCCGGCGTTGTCGAGCCCGAACGGCAGGAGCAGCTCCTTGACCGCGACGTCCCGGTCGAGCAGCACGTCATGGGCGTGCCACACCATCCCCATGCCGCCGCGGCCCACCGGGGACAGCAGCCGATAGCGCCGGCCGACGAGACGTCCCTGCCCTTCGGGGGCGCCTCCCGCGGGGACGCGACCCACAGGTCCGTGACCCTCTGGCATAGGGGGGACCATACCGAGCAGGCGATCTGTCGTCATAGATTAGGTCCCCAATTCACGCTCGTTCCGCAAGATCTTCCGAACGGACCGTGCGAATTGCATCGGATATCTGAGGTTGACGACGATATTACGGTCTGATGACGGTCGTTGGGAATTCACACACCGCACAGCGCGTCGAGCGCGGCCGTGAACGCCTCGGCCGGCGGGCTGACCAGACCCGCGCCGACCTGCCCCGTTCCGGCGATCCTGCCCGCGATGCCGGTGTTCACGACGGGCAGCAGGCCGGTCCTGGCCACGAGCGCGACGTCGATGCCCACGGGCGTGCCGCGGAAGCCCAGCCCCGGGATCTGGTACGCCGGGTGCTCGGCCAGGGTGATCTCGTACATCGACGTCGTGGCCGCCACGGCGTCGGACACCTCGCCGCCGACGAAGCGGACGATCGCCGGGGCCGCCGCCATCGCGAAGCCGCCCAGGCCGGTCGTCTCGGTGATGGTGGAGTCGCCGATGTCGGGGTTGGCGTCGTCCGGGCCGTACCCGCCGAGGTAGAGGCCGTCGGGCACGCCGGCGGGGCCGGTGAACCACCGGTCGCCCAGCCCCGACACCTGTATTCCGAAATCGGTGCCATTGCGGGCCATCGCCACGACCAGGCTCGATCCGGGCACGTCGCGCGCCGCGTCGGCGCTGACTTTCGCCGCCGCCATTCCGGCGTTCAGGAAGAAATGATCATTGCCATTGATGAATCGCAGCACCTCGGCCGCGTGGTCCGGGGCCGCCTCCACGATCGCGGGCGCGATCTCGCGCACCAGCAGGGACGTCGCGGCGCGGTTGCGGTTGTGCAGCTCGTCGCCCATCTGGAGCGCCTGCGCGATGAGCGTGCGCAGGTCGAGAGGGCCGCACCGCTCCAGCGCCGCCGCGAGCACCGGCCCGAGGACCTCGCCCATCCAGCGCAGCCGGTCGATCACCTCGGGCCCGTACGCGCCGTAGCGCAGGACCTTGCCCAGCCCCTCGTTGAGCGAGCAGTAGGCCGTGCCACCGTGCTCGGCGTCGGCGACCTCCAGCATCCACATGGACGGGCTGACCAGCCCCGCCATCGGGCCGACCGTGCGGTGGTGGTGGCAGGAGTCGAGGGTGATCCCCGCGCCCGAGGCCAGGCGTTCCTCCGCCTCCTCGGGGGTGGCCGCCAGGCCCTCGAACAGCATCGCCCCGACGAGCGCCCCCCGCATCGGGCCGGAGGCGCGCTCCCAGGTGATCGGCGGACCGGCGTGGAAGAACTCCCCGGCCGCCAGGCCGAGGACCTCACGCGCCGGGCGTACGCCGGTCAGCATGGGCCGTGCCGACAGCATCCTGCCGACGGCGGTCGCGTTGGCGCTCTCACGCCGGGGATCGGCCAGCACCCGCGCGAGGGCCGCCGAGGTGCCCGGCAGCGGAGGCCGCCAGTCGACCTCCCGGCGCGGCACGGCCTGCCGGTCCAGCGCCTCGCCCAGCACCTGCGCGCCGACGGTGATGACGCGCGGCTCGCCGTACAGCATGGAGAGGGTCATCGGGCTCCGATCCGGGTCGGCGCGGACACGCCCGTCACCCGCCCGCGAGGAGACGGGCGTGCCGGGCGGCCGCGGCATTGGAGGTGAAGACCGCCGCCCCGGCCTCGTTCAGCCGGGCGGCCTGGGCGCGCAGCCCCTGCGGGTCGCCGTCGGTGCCGACGACGGCCACGACCACGTCCACGCCCCTGGCGACCGCGTCGCAGATCGCGGGCGCGAGCCAGGCGGCCGGGTCGGGGTCGGCGCCGTGCCCGAGCACGACGTCCATCAGCACGACGCCGGAGGCGACGCCGCGCAGCGCCTCAAGGCGCAGCGCCGGGTCGATCATGGGATGGGCGCGGCCCCGCGTGTAGGCGTCGTCGCCGAAGTCGGTGAACTCGCCGGTGCCCGCCACGAGGGCCGCCTCCGCGCACAGCGTGCCGCCGGCGTAGAGCCCCCGCAGTGCCCGGCGGTCCGCCGCGCCGCCGCGTGACGCCGCCTGCCGCTCGGCGCCGCTCGTCCCGGCGGTCGCGTCCGCCTGGCGTACGGGTGCGGGCCAGGAAGGCCACTCGGGCACGTCGCGGCCGAGGGCACGCAGCACCTTCTCGGCGGCGGTGGTCAGGTCGTCCTGCCCCGGCCCGAGCAGCGCGGCGACGACCGGCGTCGCCAGGTCGAGGTCGCGTACGGCACGGGCCACCTCGGGGGCGGGGGGCTTGGAGACCAGCACGATCAGCTCGGTCGCAGGGTCGTCGTCGAGGGCGCGCAGCGCCTGCATCGCCGAACGCCCGCCCACCTCGGCGGACAGGTCCCTGCCGCCCACGCCGAGCACGTGGGAGACGCCGACGTCGGAGAGGTCGAGCAGGCTCGTCACCTGCTGGGCGCCGGTCCCCGAGGCGGCCACGACGCCGACGTTCCCGGGGCGCAGGACGTTGGCGAAGCCGAGGCCGGCCCCGCCCACGACCGCGGTGCCGCAGTCGGGGCCCATCACCAGCACGCCCCTGGCCCGCGCCCGGTCCTTGAGCAGGATCTCCTGCTCCACGGGCACGTTGTCACTGAAGATCATCACCGAGAGCCCGGCCTCCACGGCGTCGAGCGCCTCGGCGAAGGCGTGCTCGCCCGGCACGCTCACCAGCACCAGGCTCGCCTCGAAGGCACGCGCCGCCGACCGCGTGGTGCGCGGCGGCGCCTCGCCTCGCGGCGTGCCGCCCGGCTGCTCCCGCGCGGCGAGCTGCCGCTCCAGCTCGGCGGAGGCGTCCTCCAGCTCCGCCGGCGAACCGGCCCGGACCGCCACCAGCAGGTCGCCGGGCGTCGCGGGCGGCACCGCGAAACCGAGATCGCGGGCCAGGCCCACGTTGAGCTCGGTCGCCATCGCGACGACGGCGACGGACACTCCGGGCCGTTCGGTGAGCGCCCGGCTCACCCGCATCAGCGTCACGGAGTCGCGGTAGACCCCCGGACGCACCTCGACCAGGTCGTTCAACGGCCCTCCCGATGAGCGAGGACGGCGGACAGGCCGATCTGCACTCCCCACGCCAGGTCGGCTCCCGAGGTGTGGCCGAGGCGGAGCAGGCGGTGCACGGCGGGTTCGAGCGGCTGGCGCCCGGCCACGGCGCGCAGCACCCCGACGACCTCCGGGCTCGCCTCGCCCCTCGCGGCGCAGTGCAGCAGCGTGGCCGAGATGGACGTGGTCCTCGTGCGCGCGTCGTAGGTGACCGCGGCGGCGAGCCAGTCGGCCAGCCACACCGCGCGCGGCACGCCCGCCGCCGCGCCGAGGTGCCGCAGCGCGACCAGCAGCCCGGCGAGCATGTCGTCTCCGCTCGGCGTCAGCCCCGGGCCGAGGCCGATCAGCCGTTCGGCCGCGGTGATGCTCTCCACGAGCGAACCGGCCCGGCAGCCGTGGTCGAGCAGCGCCGGGGCGCCGTCCGGGTCCAGTCCCGGCCGCCGGGGCGAGGCGGCGCGGGTGCGGGCGAGCAGGCCGAGGGCGGGCGCGAGCCGTACGGGATCGGCGGGGCCGAGCGGGGGAGCGGGGTCCCACCAGCGGCGCACGCAGATCGACACGCCGCCGACCTCGACGGAGCCCTCGCCGACCCAGGCGTCGTCGCCCGCCGACACCCCGTCGAGGCGTTCGGGGAGCAGCACGGCGTTGGGCAGGCGGGTGGCCTCGCCCGTCACCACGGCGATCACGTGCGGTTCTGACTCGCTCCTGATCTCCAGGTAGAGCGCGAGGGGGAAGACCGCGAGCACTCTGGCCGGGCGGCGGGGCGCCTCAAGCGCGGGCCGCACGGCGACGCTCGCGGCGCCGCTCATGAAGGTGGGGGCCGCCGGGGGGCGGGACGCGGGCGTCGTCGCCCGCCGCCCTCTCGGGCGCGTGCCAACACTCACCGGACCTCCCGAAGCAGTCGTTGCCGACGCTAAGCCTCGCTCTCCCCCCTCCGTACGGAGAAAGATGCCAACAGTCGGCCGAATGCTTGGCTCTTCCTGCCAGGACCGCCGTCGTGCACAATCGCCCTGAGAGGTCCGCAACCCGTGATCGCGAGCGAACCCGACGCAGCGAGCGGAGTGGTCCGTGAGGTACGAGCGGCCCGCGTAGCGAGCGAGGAGGGGTGAGCGAGCCATAAGCACGAGCGAACCCGACGCAGCGAGCGGAGTGGTCCGTGAGGTACGAGCGGCCCGCGTAGCGAGCGAGGAGGGGTGAGCGAGCCATAAGCACGAGTGAACCCGACGCAGCGAGCGGAGTGGTCCGTGAGGTACGAGCGGCCCGCGTAGCGAGCGAGGAGGGGTGAGCGACCCATGGTCACAGAACGTGCGACCCCGTTGACGGCACTTGCGGAGACGGCATTGCAGAACGACCCGGCCCCGCCCGCCATGCGCCTGGCGAGCACGGGGACGATCCTCCACGGCGTGTCGGTGGGCGAGGTGCTCGGGGTCTCGACGCTGGCGGACGCCCGCCTGATCGCCGGGCGGGGCGGCCTCGGCCGCATCGTGCAGCGCCTCAACGTGATGGAGGTGCCCGACATCCTCGCCTGGGTGAAGCCGCACGAGCTGCTGCTCACCACGGGCTACCCGCTGCGCAACACGCCGCAGTCGCTCGACCGGCTCGTGGCCGACCTGGACGAGCGCGGCCTGGCCGCGCTGGCGATCAAGCTGGGCCGTTACCTGGACGAGCTGCCGGGGGAGATGGTCGAGCAGGCCGACCGGCTGGGCTTCCCGCTGATCCTGCTGCCCAACGACGTGGGTTTCGACGACATCCTCAACCAGGTGCTCACCGACATCCTCAACCGCCAGGCGGCGATCCTCGCCCGTACGGAGGAGGCGCATCGGGCGCTCGTGCAGATCGTGCTGGCCGGGGGCGGGATGCGGGAGGTCACGGCGGAGGTGGCCGGGCTGCTGCAGGTGGCGGTGGGGGCGACCGACGCCGCTGGGCATCTCCTCGCGGCCGCGGGCGATTCGGCGCAGGTGGCGCGGCTGCGGGAGATCAACGCGGCGCTCGCGCGGACGCCGTCGGCCCCGCCCCCGGGCGGCGATGGTCACTACGCGGCGGTGCCCGTCGTCGCGGGCGGCCATCACCACGGGAGGATCGCGGCCTACAGCGCCAACGGCACGCTGACCCCCAGCGACATCAACATCCTGGAGCGCGCCGCGACCGTCGCCGCGCTGGTGATCACCAAGCAGGAGGCGGTCACCGCCGTCGAGAGCAAATATCGCGCCGACTTCCTGCGCGACGTCCTCACGGGCAGGGGCGGGCTGCGGGTGGCCGAGCGCGCCCAGGCGTTCGGCTGGGACCTGGAGCGCCCGGTGAGCGTGCTGGTCGCCGAGATCGACCCGGACGCCGAGGAGCGCCCGGTGCAGGACCGCATGCTGGCGGCGTGGCAGGCGGCGGTGCGCAAGCACGACCCGCGCGGCGCGGTCGCCGGCTTCTCCCACGAGGTGGTGGCGATCGTCGGGGCGGCGGCCGACCCGGCGAAGGTGGCCAGGGACGCGCTCGCCGCCGTCTCCGAGGGCACCTTCTCGACCGGCCTCAGCCGGGTCGCCTCCGGCGTGGACTCCCTGCCCGGCGCGTACGGCCAGGCGCTGAAGGCCGCCAGGGTGGGCCGGCAGCTCCACGGGGCCGGCGCGGTCGCCCACTTCGACGAGCTGGGGGTCTACCGGCTGCTGTCGCTGGTGAACGACACCGACGAGCTGCACGCCTTCGTCCGCGAGACCCTCGGCCCGCTGGCCGGGGACGACGACGCGGAGAACGCCGACCTGCGGCGCACCCTGCAGGCGCTGCTGGAGACGAACCTGAACGTCGCGGAGACCGCGCGCCGCCTGCACTTCCACTACAACACCCTGCGCTACCGGATCGGGAAGCTGGAGCGCATGCTGGGCAACTTCACCGAAGACGCCCATCTGCGGCTCAACCTCACCCTGGCCCTGCACGTGCTGCGCATGAGGGGCATCTAGGCTGGCGGCGTGAACGACGCGAAGGCCCCAGCGATCACCTTCGAGCTGGACGGCGACTACATCCCGCTCTGCGATCTCCTCAAGTTCTGCCAGATCACCGACAGCGGCGGCGCGGCCAAGCACCTCGTCGCGGAGGGCCGGGTGCGCGTCGACGGGCGCGTGGAGCTGCGTAAGGCCTGCAAAATCCGGGCGGGCCAGGTCGTCACCGGCGAGGGGTACACGATCCGCGTGGTGTGACGCCCGGGAGCTCACCGGTTTGGCAGATCATGCCCATGTCTGTCGCGCATACCAGTCCTACAGTGCCCCAAACGGTGAACGCCGCGGAGGGACGCCTGCGGGGTGGCCGACCGGCCCACGGCCCGGTGAGCAAGAGGGGCGTATATGGCTTTCAGATGGACGGTGCACGGCAACGGGAAAGGGCTGGCTCCCGGGGAGGTCGTCAAGCCCGATGAGAGGCTGAGCTGGCCGCGCATGGTCGGCATCGGCGCCCAGCACGTGATCGCCATGTTCGGCGCGACCTTCGTCTTCCCCCTCGTGATGGGGCTGGACCCGAACACGGCCGTGATGATGTCGGGTGTCGCGACGATCCTGTTCCTGCTCTTCACCCAGGGGCGGATCCCCAGCTACCTGGGCACGTCGGCGTCGTTCGTCGGCGGCGTGGTGGCGGTGCGGGCGGCGTTCGGCGGCGACACCCCGGGGGCCGACCAGGTGGTGACCGGCGCGATCCTCGTCGCCGGCCTGGTGCTCGCCCTGTGCGGCGTGGCGATCCACGTGCTCGGCGTGCAGATCATCCACCGGATCTTCCCGCCGGTCGTGACCGGCGCCGTGGTCATGCTGATCGGCTTCGGCCTGGCGTACGTCGTGGCCGACGTCTACTGGCCGCAGGACCCGTGGATCGCGCTGATCACGATGGTCGCGACCTTCGTGTTCATCGTGCTGTTCCGCGGCTTCCTCGGCCGGATCGGCGTGCTGCTCGGGCTGGTCTTCGGGTTCGTCGTGTCGTGGCTCGCCGACAAGGTCTTCGGGAACATCACCGCCTACAACGCGGGCACCGGGAAGATCGACACCCATCCCCGGGTGAGCTTC
The DNA here is from genome assembly GCF_008033685.1 of Microbispora sp. CSR-4. Lineage (NCBI taxonomy): Bacteria > Bacillati > Actinomycetota > Actinomycetes > Streptosporangiales > Streptosporangiaceae > Microbispora > Microbispora sp. CSR-4. The sequence goes on along the minus strand of NZ_VJVX01000002.1, from coordinate 113,712 downwards.
CAGGCCGTCGCCGACGCCGACTGGATCGGGCTGCCGCACTTCCACGCGCCGTCGTTCCAGGCGTCGGCCGTGCTGGTGGTGCTGCCCGCCGTGATCGCCCTGATCGCGGAGAACGTCGGCCACGTCAAGGCCGTGGGCCAGATGACCGGCGCGGACGTCGACCCCCAGATGGGCAAGGCGATCATCGCCGACGGCGTCGGCACCGCGGTCGCGACCGCCGTCGGCGGCTCGCCCACCACGACGTACGCCGAGAACATCGGCGTCATGGCGGCCACCCGGGTCTACTCGACGGCCGCCTACTACATCGCCGCGATCATCGCGATCCTGTTCGGCCTGTGCCCCAAGTTCGGCGCGCTGGTCGCCGCCACGCCCGGCGGCGTGCTCGGCGGCGTCACGGTCATCCTGTACGGCATGATCGGATTGCTCGGCGCGAAGATCTGGGTGGAGAACCGCGTGGACTTCGCCGATCCGGTCAACATGGTGCCGATCGGTGCGGGCATCATCCTCGCGATCGGGCCGGTCACCCACCAGATCACCGGCGACTTCTCGCTCGCCGGGATCGCGCTCGGCACGATCGTGGTGCTCGCCGGCTATCACCTGCTCCGCGCCATCGCGAGCAGACGAGCGAAGGAGGTCACGGGTGGGGAGATCGGGCTCGAACGCGACCCGGCGGTCTGAGCGGCCCGCGCCGCGGGTGCGATCGCGGTGAAACCGCCTCCGTTCGACTACCACGGCCCGGTCACCCTCGGCGAGGCGCTCGACGTCCTCGCCGAGGCCGGGCCCGGCGGGAAGGTGCTGGCGGGCGGCCAGAGCCTGATCCCGCTGCTCAACATGCGCCTGGCCGCGCCCGCCCACATCGTCGACGTCAACCGCGTGCCCGGCCTGGACGGGATCGAGGCCGGGCCTGCGGGCGTACGCGTCGGGGCCCTGGCCCGGCACGCCGCCGTGGAGCGCTCGCCGCAGGCCGCCGCCGTGCTGCCGCTGCTGCGGCAGGCGCTGCGGCTGGTCGCCCATCCCGTGATCCGCAACCGCGGCACGGTGGTGGGCAGCCTCGTGCACGCCGACCCCGCCGCCGAGATGCCCGCCGTGCTCGCGCTGCTCGGCGGGTCCGTACGGCTGGCGAGCCGGGACGGGGAGCGGGAGGTGCCGGCCGCGGAGTTCTTCACCGGCCTGATGGAGTCGGCGGTGCGGCCCGGTGAGCTGGCCGTGTCGGCGTTCTTCCCTGCGCTGCCCCCGCGGTCGGGCACTGCCTTCCACGAGGTGGCCCGGCGGCACGGCGACTACGCGGTGGCCGGGGTGGCCGCCGCCGTCACGCTCGGCGAGGACCTGCGCGTCGCCGCCGCCCGTGTCGCCTGCGTGAGCGTGGGACCGGTCCCCGTCGTCGTGGACGTGACCCCGGCGTGCGGCCCTGGCCCGGCCGCCGAGGCCGACTGGGAGGCGGTGGCGGGAGCCGTACGGGACCGGGTCGATCCGGAGGGCGACATCCACGCGACGGCTGACTACCGGCGGCACCTCACCGGGGTGCTCGCCGCACGGGCGCTGCGGGACGCGGCCTTCGCGGCCCGCGGGGAGGAATCGTGAACGAGACACGCCATCACGTGACGCTGACGGTCAACGGCGTCGTGCGGGAGGCGACGGTGCCGGGGCGGCGGCTGCTGTCCGACTGCCTGCGCCACGACCTCGGCCTCACCGGCACCCACGTGGGCTGCGAGCACGGCGTCTGCGGCGCCTGCACGGTGCTGCTCGACGGAGAGCCGGTGCGGTCGTGCCTGACGTTCGCCGTCACGGCGGACGGCCACGAGATCACGACGGTGGAGGGGCTGGCGCGCGACGGCGAGCCGTCGCCGGTGCAGCGGGCCTTCAGCGAGTGTCACGCCCTGCAGTGCGGGTTCTGCACCCCGGGGTTCCTGTGCACGGTCACCGCGTTCCTGCGCGACAACCCCGTGCCCACCGAGGAGGAGGCGCTGGAGGCCGTGGCGGGCAACCTGTGCCGGTGCACCGGCTACCAGAACATCCTCAAGGCGGTCCACCGCGCCGCCGAGCTGCAGGCGGAGGAGGGCCGGTGACGACGAAGCTGTTCGGCGAGCCGGTCCGGCGGCGCGAGGACGACCGGCTGATCACCGGGCGGGGGCGCTACCTCGACGACCTGGGCGAGGGCGCGCTGGCCGCCGCCTTCGTCAGGTCGCCGCACGCCCACGCGCGGATCCTCGACATCGACGTGTCGGACGCCGTCGACGTCGAGGGACTGGTCGCGATCTACACGTGGGAGGACCTGCCGGGCGCGCTGGCCGAGCCGCTGCCGCTGCTGATCCCGCATCCCGCGCTCACCCACGGCCGTACGGCGTACCCGCTGGCCAGGGAGATCGTGCGGCACGTCGGCGAGCCGGTCGTGATGGTCGTCGCCCGCGACCGCTACCTCGCCGAGGACGCCTGCGCCCTGATCCGGGTCGACTACGAGATCCTCAAGCCGGTCGTCGGCATCGAGGAGGCCGTGCGCGGGGTCCATCTCGTGCACGAGGACGTGCCGGGCAACGTCGGCGCGCACCTCGTGCAGGAGGTGGCGGGACCGGGCGGCGTGACCGCGCGCGAGGCGATCGACGCCGCCCCGCACACGCTGGAGTTCCGCCTCGACATCGAGCGCAGCGCGAGCATGCCCCTGGAGGGGAGGGGCGTGTACGCCCGATGGGACGCCGACGACGAGTCGCTGCGCGTCTACACCTCCACCCAGACGTCCACGAGCGTGCGGATGGCGATCGCGGCCAAGCTCGGGCTGCCGCTGCCCAAGGTGGAGGTGATCGCGCCCGACGTCGGCGGCGGGTTCGGCGTCAAGATCGTCCATCCGTGGCCGGAGGAGGTCCTCGTGCCGTGGGCCGCCCGGCTGCTCGGCCGTGAGGTCAAGTGGACCGAGGACCGGCGTGAGCACTTCATCTCCTCCTCCCACGAGCGCGGCCAGGTCCAGCACGTGCGGGTCGGGTTCGACGACGAGGGGCGCGTCCTCGGGCTGGACGTCGAGATCCTGCACGACCACGGCGCGTACACGCCGTACGGGATCATCGTGCCGATCATCACCTCCACGCAGCTGCTCGGGCCGTACAAGGTGGGGGCCTACCGGGTCGAGTTCTCCTCGATCTACACCAACACCGTCCAGGTCACGCCTTATCGGGGTGCGGGCCGCCCGCAGGGCGTGTACTGCATGGAGCGGACGATGGACCGCATCGCCGCCCATCTCGGCAGGGACCGCACCGAGGTCCGCGCGGCCAACTTCATCCAGCCGGACGAGTTCCCGTACGACCAGGGCCTGACGTTCCAGGACGGACGGCCGCTGATCTACGACAGCGGCGACTATCCCGAGGCGCTGCGCCTGCTCAAGGAGCTGATCGGCTGGGACTCCTTCCCCGAGGAGAAGGCCCGCGCGGCGGCCGAGGGCCGCCGGATCGGCATCGGCGTCGGCTGCTACGTCGAGGGCACCGGCGTCGGGCCGTACGAGGGCGGGCACGTGCAGGTCACCTCCGACGGCCGGGTGCACGTCTCGACCGGGCTGACCTCGCAGGGGCAGGGGCACGAGACCGTGTTCGCGCAGATCGCGGCCGCCGAGCTCGGGGTGCCCATCGAGAAGGTGTCGGTCGTCACCGGCGACACCCGGCGTTTCGGGTACGCCGTGGGCACCTTCGCCTCACGGGCGGCAGTGATGAGCGGCAACGCGATCGCGCTCGCCTGCCGGAAGGTCAGGGAGAAGGCACTGCGGATCGCCGCCGAGGCGCTGGAGGCCGACCCGCGCGACCTGGAGATCACCGACGGGATGGTCCACGTCGCCGGCGTGCCGTCGGCGTCGATCCCGCTGGCGACCGTCGCCGTGCTGTCCAACCCGCTGCGCTACGCCTTCGACGAGGAGGCCAGACGGGCCACGCAGTTCGCCGGTCCCGCCTCCGACGACCGGCCGCCGGTGGCCGAGGGCGAGGAGCCGGGGCTGGAGGGCCGGGACTACTACTCGCCGATCAGGTCCACCTTCGCGGCCGGCATGCACGCGGCCATCGTGGAGACCGACCCCGACACCGCCGAGATCAGGATCCTGCGGTACGCCGTCGTCCACGACTGCGGCAGGCTGATCAACCCGATGATCGTCGAGGGCCAGATCCACGGCGGGGTCGCCCAGGGCGTCGGCGGCGCGCTCTACGAGAAGATGGCCTACGACGAGCACGGCCAGCTGCTGAACGCCTCGTTCATGGACTTCCTGATGCCCTATGCCACCGAGGTGCCGCGCATCGAGACGGCCCACCTGGAGACGCCCTCGCCGCTGAACCCGCTCGGCATCAAGGGCGCGGGGGAGGCCGGGGTCATCCCCGTCTCGGCCGTCATCGCCTCCGCGGTCGAGGACGCCGAGGGCATCACGATCACCCGGATGCCCATCTCCCCCTCCGACCTCTACACCCTGCGCCACGACCGCTGACCCCGTCAGAGCGCCGGAGTCACGTCCGTGTGAACGAAGTCGTCACCCTTGAACAGGAGTGGTTCCCCGCACTCTCTCGCGAGCGCGTAGGAGAAGCAGTCGCCGAAGTTCAGTCCCGCTTTGTGACCGCTCCCCCTGCCGTAGTCCCAGTAGGCCCGGCGCGCGGTCCGGGCCTGCTCAGGCGTGACCGGCATGATCTGCGCCCTCATCCGGGCGAGAAGGTCGTCCAGGAGCCGTGACGCAGCAGGGTCACGCGCACGCTCGACCACCGCGGCCAGCTCGACGTAGGTCCCCGCCGAGATCCGTCGCGTCGGCGCGTCTCTGATGGCTCTGGCCAGGTCGACGGCGTCCGGCTCTCCGTTGATGATCGCGATGATCGCGCTCGTGTCGATGATCACGACGGAAGCCCGGTCTCAGGGTCGTAGAGGAAGTCGCTTGACAGCTCGACCCCACCCACTCGCGAGCGGATCCTCGCGGCAAGGGCGAGGATGTCGTCTGCCATCGCGGCGTCCTCGGTCTGCCGAAGCTTGGCGAGCAGCCGCTCGTGCCTCTCCCGCAGGGCGGAAATGACGGCGGCGGTCTTGCTCTCGCCAGTGAGCGCCCCGATCTCGGCCGCCAATCGCTCGGCCTCGGGATTCTTGATGTTCAAGCTCATGGCCGCCCCTTTCTACCCTGTCTACCTTAGGACTCTACCCTTTCTGCCGTTCCTGGATCAGGAGACTTGGGCCGTGAGGCGCTTGCGGAAGACCCAGTAGGTCCAGGCCTGGTAGGCGATGACGCCCGGCAGGGCGAACAGGCCGATCCAGGTGAGGACGGTCAGCGTGTACGGCGCCGAGGCCGCCTCGGCCAGCGTGAGCCCGGGCAGGGGAGCGGACCACAGCACGCCGAAGACGGTGGCGGTCGTGGCGGCGATCGCCGTCGCGGTCGCGACGAAGGCCCAGCCCTCCCGGCGGCCCCACACCAGCGTCATCCCGGCCGCCAGCGCCGCGGCGGCGAGCAGGGCCGTGCCGAGCGTCCACATCGGCCCCATGCCGGGCACGGACGGCAGCACGGCGAGCGCGACCGGCAGCGCGCCGGCGGCCGCGAGCAGCGCGGCGCGCCGGGCGCGGGCGCGGACCCCGCCGGTCGTCTTGAGCGCCACGAACACCGCGCCGTGCAGCACGGCCACCGACAGCGACAGGGCCCCGCCCAGCATGGTCGCCAGCGCCGTGCCGAACAGCAGGTTGCCGAAGATCGCGCCCCACAGGAACGCCGGGAGCACGCTGCCGGTGACGATCCCGGCGTCGCACAGCGCGACCTCGCGCCGGGAGTGGACCTTGCCCCGCCACTCCAGGCCCACCCCACGGAGGATCAGGCCGGTGATGACGAGGAAGACCGGCAGGTAGAAGCTGCTGAGCAGGCCCGAATACCAGGCGGGGAAGGCGGCGAACATCGCCCCGATCGCGGTGATCAGCCACACCTCGTTGCCGTCCCAGACCGGCCCGATGGTGCCGAGCACCTGCCTGCGGTCGGCCTCCGACCGCGACAGCAGCGGCAGCAGCGCCCCCACGCCGAAGTCGAACCCCTCCAGGACGAAGTAACCCGTCCAGAGGAACGCGATCACGATGAACCAGAAGGTCGTCATCTCGTGGCTCCTCAGTACATGAGCGTCGGCGTGAGCCGCGCCTCGTCGGGGCGGGTGGGAACGGTGCCCGAGGGCGCGTTCTCGACCGGCGGCAGCTCCGGGCCCGCCTTGACGTGCCGCACCAGCAGCACGCCCTCGGCCAGCGCCAGCACGCCGTACAGGACCGTGAAGACCGCCAGGGTGATCGCGACCTCGCCGAGCGAGACGCCGGGCGACACGCTCGCGGCCGTCATGAGCTCGCCCTGGACGGTCCACGGCTGGCGGCCGATCTCGCTGAGCAGCCAGCCCGAGATGATCGCGACGATGGGCAGCGGGAGCGCCAGAACGCACAGGCGGGCGAACCAGCCGGGCACCGGCTTCGCCGTTCCGCCGCGCCGGCGCCGCCGGGTCAGCCACAGGCCGAGCACCGACAGGCCGACCGTGGTCATGCCGAAGACGATCATCACGCGGAACGACCAGAACACGACCGGCAGGTTCGGGACGTAGTCGGCCGGTCCGAAGGCCTTCGCATAGCGCGCCTGGATGTCGTCGACGCCCTGGACGGTCGCGCCGGGGTCGTGCGCGGAGAGCAGGCTGAGCAGCCCGGGCACCTCGACGCCGGGCACGATCGAGAACGGCGCCCCGGCGGTGTCGTGGCGCAGGCCCTCCGCCGCGGCGAGCTTCATCGGCTGCTGCTCGTGCAGCAACCGGCCGGACAGGTCGCCGGTGCCGGCGACGACCGCCCCCGCGATCGCCGTCATGACGAGCGCGGCGCGTAGGCTCGTACGCCACATGTCCGGGACGCGGCGCATCGGCACGGTCTCGTCCTGGACGGCCTGGGCGCTCCGGCGGCCGGGCAGCACGCGCAGGCCGCGCTCGCGCAGGATGCGGTAGCCCGCGACGGCGATGACGACCCCGCCCGCCACGACGAACGAGCCGGCGACGACGTGCGGCACCTGGGCGAGGGCAGTCGAGTTGGTCAGCACCGCCCACAGGTCGGTCATCCTGGCCCTGCCGTCCACGACCTCGTAGCCGACCGGGTGCTTCATCCAGGCGTTGGCCGCGAGGATGAAGTACGCCGACAGGTTGGAGCCGATGACGGCGGCCCACAGGCAGGCGAGATGGACGCGCTTGGGCAGCCGGTCCCAGCCGAAGATCCACAGGCCGAGGAACGTCGACTCCAGGAAGAACGCGAGCAGCGCCTCCAGCGCCAGCGGCGCGCCGAACACGTCGCCGACGAAGGTCGAGTATTCGCTCCAGTTCATCCCGAACTGGAACTCCTGGACGATGCCGGTGACCACGCCCATGGCGAAGTTGATCAGGAAGAGCTTGCCGAAGAACTTCGTGAGCCTGAGGTAGTGCTCCTTGCCCGTCCGCAGCCAGGCGGTCTGGAGCCCGGCGACGTAGACGCCCAGCCCGATCGTCAGAGGTACGAAGAGAAAGTGGTAGACGGTGGTGACCCCGAACTGCCACCGTGCCAGGTCAAGCGCGTCCATGTCTCCCTCACGCCAGAGAGCTCTACAGCTTGTAGTTCTATGTTCAGTAGTACTACAAGCTGTAGAGCAATAGGGTTCCGCGGTGTGCGATCTTCGTCACAGCCGGGCGAAGTCCCGCCCCGTTCGCGGTGTCCCCGTCGCCTGCAGTGCCGGCCATGCCGGCCATGCCGGCCGGATCGTCCCGGTCGCCGGGGACTGACGGTCCCGGACCGCCGGGAGCGCCTCCTGGGGAGGCGCGCGATCAAGGATGGGCGAACGAGGGCAAGTGCCGCGTCCGTCGTGCGGGTGATTCCCCCGTACGCCGCGCGGTTGACCATGCGGGGGCCGGCATCGGTGGACGGGCGTACGCGCCGGGGCACTTCTGCGCGGCGACGGCGGAGAACGGCCGATAGCCGGCCGCGCCGCCGGGCATGTGAACTCTGCACGAGCACGACGCCGTGCCGGGGCAGATCTTGCCGTTCTCGCCGAACCGGTGATTCTCTAGGGTGCTCGGCATCGGAGGTGGGCGCATGAAGGTCTCAGGCAGCGCGCTGGTCGCGGTGGAGCGCAAGCGGGTCTGGGACGCCCTCCAGGACCCCGGCGTCCTGGTCAGGACGATCCCCGGTTGCGAGCGCCTGGAGACGATCGGCGAGAACGTGTACGCGATGACGGTGACGGCGGGGGTCGCCTCGATCAAGGGCGTCTACCAGGGCGAGGTGGCGCTGCGCGACCAGGAGGAGCCCGACCGGTTCACGCTCGGCGCGCGCGGTCAGGGCGCGCCCGGCACGGTCGAGGCGACCGTGGCCGTACGGCTCAGCGACGCCGAGGGCGGCACCCGGGTCGACTACGACGCCGACGCCGTCGTCGGCGGCATGATCGGCGGCGTGGGGCAGCGGATGCTCGCCTCGGTCGCGAAGAAGACCGCGGGGGAGTTCTTCTCCGCCGTCGAGCGGCACCTGCTGTCGGTCCCCGTCGCAGGCACGGCCGTCGTCGCGGCGGGGCCGGGAGCGGCGGCCGGTGACGAGCGTGCGGTGGTGCCGGCGGCCGTGACAGGGGAGGCCGCGCCACGCGTGTTCACGCGCGAGGCCGCCCCGGCGGCGCGTCGCCAGGGCGTGCCGGCCTGGACGATGCTCGCGGCGTTCGGCACCGGCGCCGGGGTGGCGCTCGGCAGCGCCGTCATCGGCTGGCTCCTCGGCCGCCGGAGCCGCCGCGGGTAGGCCGCCGCGGGCAAGGGCGGACGCCGCGAGCCGCGGTGGTGTGGCAGACCTGGAAGCGTTCGGCCGCGCGGCGGATGCTCCCGCCCTCCCCGACGACGCAGAGGTGTCGAGGGCTTTCCCGCCGGGGTGCGGTGTGGTCGCCGCACACCGAGCCGGGAAAGTCCTCACCCGCGGCAACCTGGGCGAGCGTGGTCAGCGGACCGGGGAGGCGACGGCGGCGGGCGCGTCCCAGTCGATGCGGTAGCGCTGCTCCGGGCCCACGGTCTTGTCCGGATTCATGACCGTCTTCAGCATCAGCGGCATGAGAAGCGGAATCAGCCTCCGCATGACCGGGCCCGGTGTCTTGGCATGGTTGATCTTGGCGGTGCGCGCCGCCACCTTCTCCACCCGGCTGCGGCGGAGCCGCTCGTACGTGGCGAACGCCCGCGGCACGTCCTCGATGTCCCGCAGGCAGCGGGCGAGCTGGACGGCGCTCTCGATCGCGAGCGACGCGCCCTGCCCCGAGCTGTTCGACGGCGCGTGGGCGGCGTCGCCGACCAGGACCATCCGGTCGCGGTGCCAGCGCGGCACGCTGGGCATGATGTAGAGCGCCCCCGTCACCAGCATCGACGTCACCGGGGTGTGCCGGATGAGGTCACCACCGGGCACGTCGTCGCCGTACGTCTTCCGCAGGGTGCGCATCCACTCCTCGCGCGGCACCTCGCGGGCCTGGGCGAGGGACAGGGGCCGGTCGTAGGGCAGGTTGACGCCCCAGGTGGTGCCGCCCGCGGCGTTGCGCCAGTAGAGGTAGTAGCCGCGCCTGCCGAAGGCGAAGACCGTCGTCTCCGGATCCTCGGGCACCTCGTACGTCGAGACGCCCTCCACGCCGATCATCCCGGTCCACTTCGGGCCGGGCGCGTGCGGGTCGATGAGCCGGCGGACGGTGGAGTGGACGCCGTCGGCGCCGACCAGGACGTCGAACCCGGCCCGGCCGCCGTCGGCGAAGATCGCCGTGGTGCCCTCGACCCCGGTGAGCCGTCTGCCGTACTCGACCGCGACGCCCTGCTTCACGAGCTGGTCGCGCAGCGCCCGGTAGATGTCGGCGCGCCGGACCATGTGCATCGGTCCGACCTCGGACAGGCTGGGCAGCTCCAGGCGCGTGCGGCCGGCGAGCGACATGACCGAGCGCGTGACGGGCTGCGCGGCCGCCCGCACCGCGCCGGCCACACCGACGATCTCCAGCGCCGCCAGGCCGTTGGGGGCGAGGCCGAGTGATCCGCCTGCCTCGTCGGCGCTGGTCGGATAGGCCTCGTAGATGGTGACGTCCATGCCCGCCCTGCGCAGCGCCAGCGCGGTGACCGGGCCGGCGATGCCACCGCCGATGATCGCGACGTGCTTCATTTCTCCTCCTGTCGATTGACGTGCACGCCGAACCGCCATGGGAGGAGACCCGTTATCCTCGATTCGCTGCATCTTCGGGCCACCACATGCCGGTTCGAAGGTCTGCCTGGTGGCGGTGTTGCAGCACCGCCACCAGGACTAAAGGTCAGTGATCTTCTCTTCCGCGAGCTCCTTCATCTCCGCTGACAGCCCGCCGGCCTCGTGGAAGCCCTGCCACTCCGCCAGGCCGGGGAACGTGCCGGAGGTCAGCTCGTCGAGCAGGGCCGCGACCCAGCGCTCTTCCGCCCTGAGCATCGCCAGGTCGTACTCCGTCTCGATGAGGAACAGACGCGGCACCTGCAGGTCGTCACGTTCATGGAACTCCTCCAGCTCGGCGATCCCCCTCCTGATCGCCGAGAGCCGGTCGGTGAGCAGCCCGGCCACGTCGTCCGGGGGGAGCACGGCCATGACCGACAGCCCGGCGCGGAAGCGCGGGAACTCCATCTGGGGGACGCCGAGCAGTTCCCGGGTCCAGTCGACCAGCTCCTCCCGGCCCGCCTCGGTGATCCGGTAAACGGTCCGCTCCGGGCGGCGCCCCTGGCGGCCGCTCTCCAGTTCCTCGATCAGCCCGTGCTTGGCCAGGTTTCCGACGACCGTGTAGAGGGATCCCCACTTGATCCCCATGTCGTGCTCTTTGTTCCAGCCGCGCAGGGCCGCCGCCATCTCGTACGGATGCATCGGCCGGTGCGCGAGCGCGGAGAGCACCGCCAGCGCCAGCAGGTTCGCCACCTTGCGCCGCTTCGCCATGGACGATCACCCTCTTGTCCGTTTACTCGCACACGAATATACGGATGCGAGTACGCGGGTCGCAAGGCCGATCGAATCCCCGCCGGCGGGGAATCCACTGCCGGAGGCGCTGGTTGGGACATGTCGTGAAAGTCGAGATCTTCTCCGATGTCGTGTGTCCGTGGTGCTACATCGGTCACCACCGTCTCCATCAGGCCGTACGCCTCTACGAGGGGCCCGTAGAGATCGCCCATCGCCCGTTCCAGCTCGACCCGGACGGGGTCTCCAGCGGTGAGCCGCTGCTGAGCGCGCTGGAGCGCAAGTTCGGCGGCGCCGCCCAGGTGGCGCAGATGACCGGTCACGTCGCGGGCGTGGCGGCGCAGGACGGGCTGGAGCTCCGCTTCGACCGCGCGATCGCCGCCAACACCTTCGAGGCGCACCGGCTGATCGGGCTGGCCGGCCGCGCCGGGCGCGACGCGGACATGACCGACCGGCTCTTCCGGGCGCACTTCACCGACGGCCTCGACGTCGGCGACCCCGCCACGCTGGCCACTCTCGCCGCCGAGGTGGGAGTCGAGGACACGGGCGAGGGAGCCGGCGAGGTGCGCGCGGACCTCGCCCGCGCCCGCGAGCTCGGCATCCGCGCCGTCCCGCTGTTCCTGTTCGAGGAGAAGTTCGCCGTGTCGGGCGCGCAGCCCGTCGAGACGCTCGTGGCCGCCCTGCGTGAGGTCGAGCAGCGTACGGCGCAGGAGAGGGCCGCACGCGTGCCGGGCGGCGACGGCTGCGACGACGGCGCCTGCGCGGTGTAGGCCGCTGGTCCGGGCAGGGTCTGACGACAGGACGGCGATTCTTCGGCAGAGTGCGCCGGTTCTTCCGATCGGCGGCGATCGGTAAACACGGAGCATGTCCAGCGTGCGCATCGGGGTCGACACTGGCGGCACCTTCACCGACGTCGTGCTCGTCGACGAGGAGTCCGGCCGGATCGTCACGACCAAGACTCCCTCGACTCCTGCCAACCCGGCCGACGGGTTCATGGCAGGCGTGCACAAGGTGCTCGAGGCCCACGCGGGGTCCCGCGCCCTCGACGCCGTGTCCGCACTCGTCCACGGCACCACCGTCGCCACCAACCAGTTGCTGGAGGACCGCCCGGACGGCACGTCGCACCTGGGCTTCGTCACCACGGAGGGCTTCGAGTTCGTCCTGGAGATCGCCCGGCAGAGCGTGCCGGACGGGTACGGCAACTCCTACTTCTGGGTCAAGCCGCCGCGGATCGTGCCCGTCCACCGGGTGCGTACGGTCGGGGGGCGGCTCGACCACCTCGGCCGCGAGGTCCGGCCGTTCGACGAGGAGCAGGCCGCGGACGCCGCGCGGTGGTTCAAGGCGCGCGGCGTCACCGCGATCGGGGTGTGCTTCCTGCACTCCTACGCCAACCCGGAGCACGAACGGCGGATGCGCGCGGTGCTGGAGCGCGAGCACCCCGAGGCGGTCGTGTCGCTGTCGAGCGACGTGCTGCGCGAATACCGGGAGTACGAGCGGTCGGTGACCACGCTGGTGGACGCGGCGGTCAAGCCGATCATGCGGCGATACATCGACAACCTGTCGGAGCGGCTGGGCCGGCCGTTCTCGGTCATGAAGAGCAACGGCGGCGTGCTGTCGGCGGCCGAGGTGGTGCACCAGCCGATCACGACCGTGCTGTCCGGTCCGGCGGCGGGGGCGCTCGGCGCGGCGCTTATCGCGAGCACCGCCGGGCACCCGAGCGTCATCACCCTCGACGGCGGCGGCACCTCCACCGACGTGGCCGTCGTGGTGGACGGGGAGCCGTCGCTGACGACCGAGGGCAGCATCGGCCGCTACCCGTGCAAGATCCCGATGATCGACATCGTCACGGTCGGGGCGGGCGGCGGGTCCATCGCCTGGATCTCCCCCGAGGGCACGCTGAAGGTCGGCCCGAGATCGGCGGGTGCGGCCCCCGGGCCGATCTGCTACGGCAGGGGCGGCACCGAGGTGACGGTGACCGACGCGCACGTCTTCCTCGGCCGGGTGCCTCCGCACCTGCTCGGCGGCGAGATCCCCCTCGACGTCGCCGCCGCCCGGGCGGGCGTCGAAGCGCTGGCGGGCCGTCTCGGGCTGACCCCGGAGCGCTGCGCCACCGGGATCCTGGAGATCAGCGCGTTCAACCAGTCCAACGCGATCAGGCAGATCACCGTGCAGCGCGGCCTCGACGTGCGGGACTTCCCGATGGTCGCCTTCGGCGGCTCCGGGCCGTTGCTGGCCTGCCGGCTCATCGACGTCCTCGGGCTGCGGGCCGCGATCGTCCCGCCCGATCCCGGGAACGTGTCCGCGTTCGGCCTGCTCACCGTGGACGTGAAGAACGACTACGTCCGCACGTACGTCGCCCGCGACCCCTCGCCCGAGGTGGTCGCCGGAATCCTGGCCGGCCTGGAGGCCGAGGCCGCCGCCGCGCTCGACCGCGAGGGCTTCACCGGGCACGTGTACGCGCGCAGCGCCGACCTGCGCTACTACGGCCAGGCGTACGAGGTGCGGGTGCCCGCCCCCGACGGCCCCGTCGACGCGGCATGGCTCGCCGAGGTCGCCGAGCGGTTCCACGCCGAGCACGAGAGGCTCTACGGGTACGGCTACCGCGACGACCCCCGCCACGCCGTCGAGTGGGTCAACCTGCGGGTGTCCGGCATCGGCCCGATCACCCGGCCGAAGATCGCGCGCAGGCCCCTCCAGGAGGACGAGCCGAGCCCGGTCGCGACCCGCGACGTGTTCTTCGAGCAGTGGGCCAGGACCGTGATCTACCGCCGGGCCGACCTCGGCGCGGGCGCGGTGGTGCGCGGCCCGGCCGTGATCGAGGAGTACGGCTCGACCCTGCCGGTGCATCCCGGCTTCACGGCGACCATGGACGACTACGGCAACCTCGTGGTGGTGAGCGATGACCGGTAGGACCGCCGACCCCGTGCTCGTGGAGATCGTGGAGGGCACGCTCGCCTCGGTCGAGAAGGAGGTCGAGACGGCGATCGCGCGTACGGCGAGGTCGCCGATGATCCGCGACGCCCACGACTTCCGCGCCGGCATCCACGACGTGCGGCTGCGCAAGCTGACCGGGCGGTCCTACTCGGCGCTGGTGCAGCCGGTCGTCCGCGACTTCCCGATCGAGACGATGCGGCCCGGCGACGTGTTCTTCCACAACGACGTCTACCTCTCCGAGGGCGGCATCGGTCACCTGCCCGACCTGTGCGTGACGGTGCCGGTCTTCCACGGCGGCGAGGTCGTCGCGTTCGTCCAGGCGTTCGGCCACCATGACGACATCGGCGGCGCGGTGCCGGGGTCGATGCCGTCGCACGCGCGCAGCGCGTTCGAGGAGGGCCTGATGGTCCCGCCGATCAAGCTGTGGGACCAGGGGGTGCCCAACCGCGCCGCGCTCACGATCATGACGCGCAACTCCCGGATGCCCGACTCGCTGGCCGGGGACCTCGACGCGGAGTGCTCGGCCTGCCTCATGGGCGCCAGGCGGCTCGGCGAGCTGTTCGGCCGGTACGGCCGGGAGGCGGTCGAGGCGTGCTTCGACGCGATCATCGACAAGACGACCGAGACGTTCCGCCGCGAGCTGCTCGCGAAGATCCCCGAGGGTGTGCACGTCTGGGAGGACTACGCCGAGCACGACGGCGTGGACGAGCCGCGCCTGCACGCCCAGCGGATCACGCTCACCGTCGATCATTCGGCGGAGACCCCGCTGACCATCGACTTCACCGGCACCTCGCCCCAGGCGAAGGGGCCGATCAACCACGCCGGCGACTACGCCGACGGCGTCTTCCTGAAGAAGTGGCTGGCGCCGATCCTGCGCAACCTCGCCGACACGCCCGAGCGGATGGCCGAGCTCGACGTCAACGAGGGCGTCGTGCCGCTGATCAAGATGGTCTTCCCGGAGAAGGGCACCCTGCTGACGCCGATCTTCCCCGCGCCCACCAACGCCCGTACGTTCGTGATCCTGCGCCTGCTCGGCGTTCTCGCGGGCGTCCTGGCCAAGGCGACCGGCGGCCGCATGCCCGCCGATCAGGAGACCATCCGCTACACCGGCGTGTACGGCGAATCGGACGACGGGCCCTATCTCATGCGCGAGGTGCTCGGCGGCGGCTCGGGCGGGCGCTGGTACGCCGACGGGGAGGACACCATCCACGTGGTGCCCGACAGCCGCAACATCCCCGTGGAGTTCGCCGAGGCACGCTGGCCGTTCCGGGTCGAGCGGCTGGGGCTGGCCGTGGACAGCGGCGGGCCGGGGGAGTTCCGCGGCGGCCTCGGCTACGACAAGCACATCCGCATGCTCCGCGACGCCTCCTTCATGTCGATCGCCGACCGCTCGATCCTGTCGTGCTGGGGCGTCAACGGCGGCCGGGCGGGCCGCCGCTTCCAGGTCACCGTGGACGGGGTGGAGATGGAGGGCCTGGTCGACGACTTCCCCGTACGCGCCGGGCAGGTCATCCGCATCCGCACCACCGGCGGAGGCGGCTGGGGCTCCCCGTACGACCGGCCCGTGGAGAAGGTGGCCGCCGACGTGCGCGACGGGAAGGTGTCGTTCGAGGGTGCGCGGGAGGACTACGGCGTCGTGCTGACCGGCACCCGCGACGACGTCGTCGTCGACGCCGAGGCGACCGAGCGCCTGCGGGAACGCCTGCGCGAGACCCGCCCCGCAGCCTTCTTCGACCGCGGCCCCGGCTATCCCAAGCTCTCCGGCGGCCTCCCGCACGCGGAGGTGGACACCCTCTGACGCGCCCCCGCGAAAGCGGCTCATTCGCCCATCTCAGCGGAACGGGTACGGGGGCACTGCCGCCCCAGGCTGCCTGGGCGGCGGTGGTTGGGGGCGGTGTCCGTGGGTAGCCGTTCAATAACGGCACAATCGGGATGGTGAGTTACAAATGGCATCTATCGTCCAGCGCATCAGGGAATACCTGCACACCCCCAAGGGGCGCGAGAACGTCGAGAAGGCCAAGACCATGGCGCGTGATCCGCAGAACCGGCAGCGAATGCGCCGGCTGATGGACCAGTGGCGCGGCCATCGCACGCATCACTGACCCGGAACCCCGGGCAGCTCCGTGCCGCCCGGGGCACCGGGAGACGCGGTCGGGGGCTGTCTTCGGGCGGGGTGATTTGACAGTCTTGCCGGTGGAGACCGAAGGACGTTCTCCTTAGCAACCCCCGTGGAGGCTGGTTGTGCAGGGACCTCTCAGCGGCATCGTCGTCCTCGATCTGTCCCGGGCCCTCGCCGGGCCGCACTGCACGCAGATGCTCGGCGATCTGGGCGCCCATGTGATCAAAGTGGAGCACCCCGCGGGCGACGAGTCGCGCGAGTGGGGCCCCTTCGTCGGCCCGGATCATGCCATATCCACCTACTTTCTCGCGGCCAACCGCAACAAGCGCTCGATCACGGTGGACCTGAAGTCCGGGGAGGGCCGCGCTCTGGTCGAGCGGCTCGTACGGCAGAGCGACGTGCTGGTGGAGAACTTCCGCACCGGCGTGCTCGACCGCCTCGGGTTCCCCGTCGAGCGCCTGCACACGATCAACCCCCGGCTGGTGATCCTGTCCATCACCGGCTTCGGGCACGACGGTCCCGAGGGCGGCAGGCCGGGCTACGACCAGATCGCCCAGGGGGAGGCCGGGCTGATGTCGCTGACCGGGCCCTCGCCCGACGAGCCCTACCGGGTCGGGACCTCGATCGCCGACCTGCTCGCGGGCATCCACGGCGCGTACGGGGTGGTCGCGGCCCTGTACGAACGCGAGCGCACCGGCCGCGGGAGGGTCGTCAGGACGTCCCTGCTGGCGTCGATCGTGGGTGTGCACTCCTATCACGGCACCGCCTGGACCGTCGCGGGCACGGTGCCGAGGGCGGGCGGCAACCACCACACCTCCATCGCCCCGTACGGCGCTTTCACCTGCGCCGACGGCATGATCCAGATCGCGGCGGCCAACGACGGGCAGTGGCGCAAGGTCGCCCAGCTACTGGACATCGATCCCGAAATGCCAAAATATGCGACAAACAGGGATAGGTTCGCGCATCGGGAAGAGCTGATCGCCGAGATGGAGAAGGCGCTGGCGGCCCACGACCGCGAGCACTGGCTCGCGGCGTTGCACGAGGTCGGCGTGCCCTCGGGCGCCATCCGGTCGATCGACGAGGTGTACGCCTGGGACCAGGTCCGGTCGCAGGGCCTGGTCGTCACCGTCGACCATCCGGTGCTCGGCCCGATCGAGCTGCCCGGCCCGCCGCTACGCTTCGACCGTGACGATCAAGCAGGAACCCCGGCGGCCGGAGAGGGACACGCGGCGCCTCCCGCCCTGGGCCAGGACAACGACGCCGTGCTCGACTGGCTGGCCGAACGGGAGCGGCGTTCGCCATGAGCAACGCTGACGCGGCCAGGCCGGACGCGCGGACGCTGATCGCGCGGGTGCTCGACGCGCACTCGTGGAAGTCGTGGGACGGTCCCCCGCGCGACCGGGCCGAGCCCGGCTCGGACTACGCAGCCGAACTCGTCCGCGCCCGGGCCAGGACGGGGTACGACGAGTCGGTCGTCACCGGAGAGGGCACGCTCGACGGGCGCCGGGTGGCCGTCGTCGCCTGCGAGTTCTCCTTCCTCGGGGGCTCGATCGGGACGGCGGCGGCCGAGCGGCTCGTCCGGGCCGTCGAGAGGGCCACCGCCGAGCGCCTGCCGCTGCTCGCCGCCCCCGCCAGCGGCGGCATCCGCATGCAGGAGGGCGCGCCGGCCTTCGCCCAGATGGTGAAGATCACCGCGGCGGTCGCCGCGCACCGCGCCGCCGGCCTGCCGTACGTCGTCTATCTGCGCCATCCCACGACGGGCGGGGTGCTCGCCTCGTGGGGATCGCTCGGGCACGTGACGGCCGCGGAGCCGGGCGCGCTCATCGGCTTCCTCGGGCCGCGGGTCTTCGAGTCGCTGCACGGCTATCCCTTCCCCAAAGGGGTCCAGGTCGCGGAGAACCTCTACTCCCACGGGCTGGTCGACGCCGTCGTCTCGGCCGAGGACGCGCGGGAGATCGCCATCCGGGTGCTGGCCGTGCTCTGCGCCCCGCGCGAGGGGCTGGACCCCGGCGGGGAACCCGATGAGGCGGCCGAACCCGTGCCGGCGTGGGAGGCCATCACGCGCTCGCGCCGCGACGACCGCCCCGGCGTGCGCGAGCTGCTCAAGTACGGCGCACGCGACGTGACCCCGTTGCACGGCACCGGCGTGGGGGAGCGCGACCCCGGCCTGCTGCTGGCGCTGGCCAGGTTCGGCGCCGCGCCCGCCGTCGTCCTCGGCCAGGACCGGCGGCGGCAGCGGACGGGCAGCACGCTCGGCCCGGCCGGGCTGCGGGTGGCCAGGCGCGGCATGCGCCTGGCCGGCGAACTGGGCCTGCCGCTGGTCACGGTCGTCGACACCGGCGGGGCGGAGCTGTCGAAGGCGGCCGAGGAGAGCGGCCTGGCCGCCGAGATCGCCCGCTGCCTGGCCGACCTCGTCATGCTCGACGCGCCGACCGTGTGCCTGCTGCTGGGGGAGGGCGCGGGCGGCGCCGCACTGGCGCTGCTCCCGGCCGACCGGGTCGTCAGCGCGCAGCACGCCTGGCTGTCCCCGCTCCCGCCGGAGGGCGCCTCGGCCCTGATGTACCGGACCGTCGATTTCGCCCCGGAGATCGCCGCCGCCCAGGGCGTACGCGCCGCCGACCTGCGGCGGGACGGCATCGTGGACCGGATCGTGCCCGAACGGCCCGATGCGGCGTACGAGCCGGAGGAGTTCTGCCGCAGGGTCGGCCGCACGCTCGAACACGAGATCGCGGGCCTGCTGGACCGCCCGGCGGAGGAGCGGACGGCGGCCCGATTCGCTCGCTATCGGTCGCTCGGCTCCTGAACCGGCCGTCTGAACCGGGCCGTCTGAACCGGGCCGTCTGAACCGGTTGTCCCAGCGGGGCGGGGCCCTCACGGGCCCTCGTGACCGTCCGGCCGGTCAACGGTGAGCGGCACCGGCACGCGCTCCACCCGGATCGCGTGGACCTCCTCGCGGGGCACGACCACCTCGTAGGCGCCGTGGTCCACCAGCCAGTAGCCGAGCGCCTCGGCCTTCAGGCCGTTGTGGCCGGTGTAGGCGATGTGCAGGCCGCCCTCCCCGCCGTCGCCGCCGTCGTCCTCGTCCAGCACGAGGCACGGCTCGCCGCCGAACGCCCCGACCGTACGCAGCAGGGTGAGCCGGTCCAGCGCCGCCCGGCTCCCCCGCAGCCGCCAGTAGCCGCCCGCGTCGGTGAACCCCTCCTGCGGCGTCTCGCTGAACAGCACGACGTCGTTCCCGCCGGGCCCGACCGCGGCGGCGTAGTCCCGGTCGCGGTAGCGGGCGACGAATCCCAGGCCGACCGGCTCGATGTCGCTCATCGCGCCGGCCGCCAGGTCAGGCCGTCGTATCCGGCGAACGGACGCTCCCCGGCCGCGGTGAGGTGGACGATCTCCGCGCCCGCGGGGACCGGCATGGGCATCGTGTGGAACTGCGGCACCACCTGCTCGCGCGAGGCGGTGAAGCCGTTCCCGGTGAAGGGTGGTGCATCGCTCCAATCACCGCCCATGTGCGGGCCGTACGGGACGACGTAGGTGTCGATGTCCCGCGCGTCCCAGCGCATGATGTACAGCTCGGGCACGTCCGGCGTCAGCTCCGATCCGTCGAAACTCAGGTCGAGGGCCTCGACGAGCGCGGCGGGTGTGGTGAGGCGGTCGCAGTCCTGCACCCGGTACACGTAGCCGGAGATGATCGTGCGACGGCCCGACAGGTACGGCACGAGCAGCCGCGGCGGAACCACCTTCTGCATCCGCGTCCTGCGTCCCGGCTCGCTCATGGGGCCAAGTTTACGATCTGCCGACTCCGAGCCGGCGGTGTTCGAGCGAGGGGAGGGTGGCGCGCGCGGTCTCGGTCCAGGCCGTGTCGATCTCCGCGATCAGCACGCCGGGGCCCGTGCCCAGGTCATGCCGGGCGACGCCCATCGGATCGACGAGCATGCTGCGGCCCACACCGAACCCGTCCGGTATGGCGGGATTGGGGGCTTGACCGACCGCGATGGTCCAGGTTGTGTTCTCGATGGCCCTGGCCCTCACCAGGGTCGTCCAGTGGTCCTCCTTCAGCGGGCCCGAGCCCCAGGCGGCGATCACGGCGAACGTGTCCGCGCCCCGGTCCACCAGCGCGCGGGCCAGCTCGGGGAAGCGGACGTCATAACAGGTGATCAGGCCGATCCTGAGCCCGGCCAGCTCCACGACCTCCGGGACGTCCCCCGGCGCGACCAGCTTCGACTCCTTCGCGCCGAAGGAGTCGAACAGGTGGATCTTCCGGTAGGCCGCGGCGAGCGAGCCGTCCTCCCGCAGGGCGACGGCCGAGTTCCACACCCTGCCGTCCGGGGCGGTCTCGAAGACGCCGGCGATGACGGCCGTGCCGTGCTCGCGCGCGGCCTCGGCCAGGCCGGTGACGAACGGGCCGTCCAGGGGCTGGGCGGTCTCGAGGATTCCCGGGCCGAACCGGGCGAGCGTCGCCTCGGGGAACACGGCGAGGTCCGCCCCCCGCGCCCGTGCGAGGGCGTCACGCACGGTCGAGAGGTTGGTCTCCGGGTCGTGGTCGACGGGAATCTGGCACAGCGCTACGCGGGTCACGGATCACAGTCTGCCCGGTCGCCGCCGTGCCCCACCAGGTGCCTCCGGAGTCGTCCAGGGAGGTGCCCCACCACGTGAGCGTGCGCCACACCCGTTCCAGCGGGCCGTACCGGTGCCGGGCGAGCCACCACCTGCAGAAGACCGCCTGCACGGCCACGGTGACGACGGTGAGCACCACGACGGCGGCACCCGTGTGGTCGGCCTCCAGAAGCGGCATCGCCACCACGATCACCGTCGTGCCCGTCACGTAGTTGGTCAGCGTCATCCTGCCCAGCGCCTCGAACACCGCCGTACGACGGGCGACCAGCAGGAACGCCGTGGCGTACGCCGCCGCGCCGCACAGCGCCGCCGCCTGGTAGACCCCGCCGCCGGGCGGCGCGTGGTTCCACCACCAGGTCAGCCCGGCCGCGAGCAGGGCCGCCGTACCGCACACGGCGCCGAGGAGCGGCCCGCTGCCCAGGCCGTCGGCCCCGCCGAGGCGCCCGGCGCCCCTCCTCGCCTCCCCGCCGGGCGCGGCGGCCAGGCCGAGCAGGAACAGCGCGGTGATCAGCACGTACGGATGGGGGTCGAGCACGGAGGCGACCAGGACGCCGCAGCCCACCAGCAGCACGGCCCCCCGGGGCAGCAGGCTCGCCGGAAGCAACAGGACCACCCCCAGCAGCGCGTACGGCAGCAGCACCTCGCCGGGGTCGATCAGCATGTGCGCCGCGCCCAGGGCCGCGAGCACGGCCAGGCGCCGCAGCATGACGACGCGCGGGCGCCGCGTGCGCAGCCCCGCCGAGCGCAGGAACAGCGCGAAGGACAGCCCGAACAGGAACGCGAACATCGGGTAGAAGCGGCTCTGGAACAGGTTCGTCATCACCCAGTCGATCGAGGTCGGCCCGTGCCGCACCCTCTGCTGCCAGGCGTTGACCAGCATGATCCCGCACACCGCGAACCCGCGCAGCGCGTCGACCCGCCGGATCCTGTCCGCCGCCGCCTTCACCCCGACCGTCCCCTTCGTGCCCGTCTTCGTGTCAGTCCCTCCGCGAGCCGGGCGGCCAGAGCACCAGCACCCGCATCTCCTGCTCGCGGGCGTGCGCGACGACGTCGGCAGTCCCGCCGTACCCGCGCGCCGGCAGCCCGTCCCAGACGGCGAGCAACTCGTCCGCCCGCTCCAGCATGAAGACCGAGGCGGCCATGTACGCCACCGGTTCCGGCCGTTCGAACGGCATCGTGTGCACGTGCCGCGCGAGCGGGAGCAGCTCGTCGTATCCCGCCCGGGCCGCGCGGGGCAGGCTCTCCCGATATCCGGCGGAGGGCACGATCACGTCGAGCTCGCCGCCGGCACGCAGCACCTCGCGGGCGAAGAGCTGGTCGGCCCCCTCCGCCAGGCAGGACAGGCCCACGAGCGGCCGGCCCCGGCCGGCGAGAACGGCCCGAAGGGCGCGGCGGATCCGGACGGCCGTGTCCCTGGGCAGGCCCCGGTGGCCGGTGAACGCGATCGTGGGCACCCCGCTCACTCGCTCAGCCGACCCGTACGATCTGGAAACCCGCGGTGGCCAGGATGCGCGGCAGGTTCCGCACGGTGTCGCGGGCCTTCTCTCTCGCC
This sequence comes from Microbispora sp. CSR-4, assembly GCF_008033685.1. Classification (NCBI taxonomy): domain Bacteria; kingdom Bacillati; phylum Actinomycetota; class Actinomycetes; order Streptosporangiales; family Streptosporangiaceae; genus Microbispora; species Microbispora sp. CSR-4. The sequence continues at coordinate 91,567 of NZ_VJVX01000002.1, read as the reverse complement.
ATGTCCGAGATGTTGTCCCAGCTGTCCAGGTCGGGGTGCCTCCTGCTCTCGTCGTCGCGGACCGGGCCGCGGGTCCATCCGTCGGCGACCAGGTCCCGCAGCCACCGTTCGTGCTCCATCATCGCAAGCTGCTCGATCTCGTAGTCCTTGAAGGCGAAGTGCAGCTCGGGCTCCACGCGGGGAGCGAGGGCGCAGCCGATGCTCGTCAGCTTGCGGCCGATGTCCTCGGCCTGCCGCCGGTTCGCCGCCCGCAGACGGGACGGCAGGCTCTCCCACGGCACCAGCGAGGGGTTGGTCGCCCGCACGTGGCGCCGCGCGGTGTTCTCCACGATGTAGCTCTCGTGGATCGCCCGGGCGAGCGTCTCCACCAGGTCCTCCCCGATGAGTCGTGGGTCGCCGGCCTCCTCGTTGACCGCGAAGACGCGCAGGGCGCCGGACAGCCCCTCCAGCAGATGGACGTCATCGAAGGCCCGGCTGAAGGTGCCGGCCTCCTCGACCCGTACCACGAGCGATCCCGGCCCGCAGTTCCACAGGCGCAGCGAGGTGAGCGCGGTCTTGAGCGCGAGGTCCTGGTCGCGATGGCACACGAACACCCGCTGCGGCGGCTCGGACGGCAGCAGCTCTCCCAGCGGCAGGTCGCCGGGCGGCGCGTCGTGCGTGGTCAGCGCGCACGTCTCGGCCACGAACTCGAACCTGCGGCACACGGCCTCGACGGTCTTGGTGGCGTCGGCGTCGATGACCGTCACGGGCAGCGGGTACGGCGCGGGGATCAGCCGCCGCCTGCGCGCCATCTCGACCAGCAGGCTGCGGCCGAAGGCGTCGAGCCCGATGACGACGACAGGCTGCTCGTTCACTATCGGGTGCCGGTCCAGGAGCACCCGGGCGGCGAGCTCGTCCAGGTTGAAGAAGTCGAGACGCAGCCGGGGCCTGCCGGGAAGGCTCAGCCGGCGGGCCCGCAGCGCGGCGCACAGGTCGGGATCGGAGATCAGCGCGTACGCCGACAGGGGCCGCCTGCCGTCGGCTCTGGCCACGCCGTGCGCCGCCAGGGCGATCGCCGTGTTGGCCGAGCTGTCCGGCTCGCAGGCGTACAGGACGGAGGCCCGCTGGATCCCGGCGGCGCGGAGGGTGGCGGGGCTGCGCGCGTCGCCCCTGACGTAGAGCACCCTGCGATCGCCGGTGGCGGCCACCGGAGCCGACCCGATCATCACGATCCGCGTGCTCGTCGCGCGCAGCCGTTCCACCAGGGCCAGCGCCGGCGATCCCGTGCCGCACACGACCACGTGCTCCTTCGACCTGCGCGCCCGCAACCGCCGCAGTTCGGCGGCGAACAGCAGGCGGGCTCCGTCGACGAGGGTGTAGATCGTCACGCCGGGCGCGGCGAAACGCGCGAACTCCAGCAGGCCCGGCAGCGGTTTCGGCTCGTCGAGCGGCGCGGAGTCGAATACGAACAGTTGCAGGTCCCAGTAGAGGAGATCGAGGGGACCCGACGGCAGATTCAGCGTTTTCGCATAGGTCTGAAGGCCGATATATCCGGTCACCAGTGCGGCCACCGCCAGGCCCGCGAATACCGCACGCACCACGTAGCTCGCGGGAAAGGCCATAAATCCTCGTCCTTCGCTGGGCGGCACGTGCCTTTATCGAAAATAACCCGCCAAAAGGGAGCGCTCCAGGGGCCGTCCGGGAAAGGTGTTGCCGTTCCGAGGCCGCCGGGCCCTTTCGCGTCACACCGGTTCGGAGGATCCTGGGCCTGAGATCCTTCGACGATCGACACGGAGGGCCCGGCGTTGACGGACGGGGTGTGGTCGGCGGATCGCGAGCGGCGCCTCGCGGTCGCGCAACGGGGAAAGATCCACGGAGGAAGACCGGTGTTCCTGCTCCACGGGACGCCCGGCAGCAGGATCGGCCCCCTTCCACGTGAAGGACTGCTCTATCGGCTCGGCGTGCGGCTCATCACCTACGACCGCCCGGGGTACGGCGACTCCGACCGGCACGAGGGCCGCAGTGTGGGGGACGTGGCCGCGGACGTGGCCGCCATCGCGGACCACTTCGGGCTGGACCGCTTCGCGGTGGTGGGCCGTTCCGGCGGCGGGCCGCACGCGCTGGCCTGCGCCGCCCTGATCCCTCACCGGGTGACCCGGGCCGCCGTGCTCGTCGGGCTCGCGCCGCGGGAGGCGGAGGGCCTCGACTGGTTCGACGGCATGTCCGAGGGCAACATCGCGGAGTACATGACCGCGATGCAGGGACGGGCGCGGCTCGCGGCGCGGCTCGGCCCGACCGCCGCCGAGATCCGCGAGGACCCCGTACGGCTCGTCAACGCCCTCTACGACGAGCTGCCCGAGCCGGACAGGAGCGTGATCGCGGACGCCGGTATCCGGACGATGCTGGTCCAGAACTACGCGGAGGCCGTGCGCAACTCCGCGTACGGCTGGATCGACGACGCCATGGCCTTCTGCTCGCCATGGGGGTTCGACCCCGCCGACATCAGGGTCCCCACGCTGCTGTGGCACGGCGAGGACGACGTGTTCTCACCGGTCAGCCACTCCCGCTGGCTGGCCGGGCGGATACCTACCGCCACGGTGCGGATCCAGCGGGGCGCGGCGCACTTCCACGCCCTGCACGTGCTGCCCGACCTGCTCGGCTGGCTCGCCAGGGACGAACGGGCGGCCTGATCGGCCTGGCCGCCCGGGTCACCAGGGGAGCGGCTCCAGCTCGCGGTCGACGCGGCGCCAGTCCAGCACCGCCGCGATGACCGGGTGCGCCTCCCCGAGGATCCGGCGGAGCTGGACGAGCAGCGGCTCGCGCAGCACCCGCGCCTCGTCGGTCCGCCTGACGTCGCGGAGGGTGACGGCCAGGTCGGCCTCGCAGATCAGCGTGGTGGGGTGATGGGGGCCGAGCACCGCGCGCAGCCGGTCGAGCGTGTCCCGCTGCAGCTTCTCGGCCTCGGGGTAGTCCTGCAGGTCTCCGAGGGTGTTGGCCACGTTGACACCGCAGGCGAGCGAGAAGGGGTGGTCGGGCCCGACCTTGCGCCGCAACGTCGCGAGGGTCCGGGTGCCCAGCGCCCGGCTCTCGGCGAGCTCCCCCAGGTGCCGCAGGTAGATCGTGATGTTGTTGGCCGCGATCAGGGTGTAGGGGTTGTCCGCGCCCAGCTTGCTTTCGTAGCTGGCCCTGACCTCGGAGGCGAGTTCGTACGCCCGTCGCCTGTCGCCCGACGCGGCGAGGTCGCAGGCGAGGCTCAGCTTGCAGGCGACGGTGTCGGGCGACTCGGGACCGAAGCGCTGGAGACACCGCTCGTAGGTCGTCTCGGTGAGCCGCCGCGCCTCGGCGAGCGCGCCGGTCTCGCGCAGCGACACGGCGAGGCTGCGCGCGGTGTTCAGCGTGTCGGGGAGCTCGGGGCCGGACACCTCGCCGTAGCTGTTCAGCGTCTCGCGCAGCAGGTCGGCCGACTTCGCGTACTCTCCGGCCTCCCGGATGTCCAGAGCGAGGTTCGTCTCGGACAGGAGCGTGAAGGGGTGGGCGGGACCGAGCACCTCGCGGCGCTTGTCCGCGGTCTCCTGGTCGAGCCGGCGCGCGGCGCCGATGTCACCGACGTGCCGCAGGGCGACGGCCAGATTGTTGGCCGCCGCGAGGACGCGCGGGTGGTCGTCGAAGAACAGCTCCTTGGTCCGCGCGTAGGTCTCCTGCTCCATACGCAGCGACTCGCTCAGCTCGCCCAGCGCGCGCAGGTCGGCCGCGAGGCTCCCCGCGGTCTGCAGGGTGTGGGGATGCGGGTCGGGCAGGACCCTGCGCTGGTCTTCGAGGATCGCCCGGTTGAGATCGCACGCCTCGAGGTACCTGCCCTGGGAGCGCAGCACGTTGCCCATGTGGAACCGCAGGTAGAGCGTCTGCCGGTCGTAGTCGCCGAGCTTCCTGATCCACAGCTCCTCCAGGCGGCGGCCGAGGCTCAGCGCCCGGTCGAACTCGCCGCGCCGATACAGGTAGCGCACGCGGTCGATCAGCAGCTGCCGGGTCTCCTCCTCGTCGCACTCCTCGGCGTTGGACGGGGCGAGGTGCGGCCAGATCTCGTCGTAGCGCGGCCAGTTGCCGGGGTCGTCCGTGTCGCCCTCGCGCGGGCGGGCACCCAGGAGGATGCGGTGCACCTCGTGGACGGTGCGCTCGCGCTCGTCGTCGTCCATCTGGTCGCGCAGCACGGCCTGCACCAGCCGGTGCACCTGCACCGAGTTGTTGCGCTGGTCGACCTTGGCGAGGGCGAACCTGTTCAGCTCGCGCACCAGCCGCCCGATCATGATTTTCTCACGCAGCGAGTCGTCGTACCGGACCAGGCAGCGCACCGTCTCGTCGCCGTACAGCATGGACAGCGACACCGGTTCCGCGGCGAAGAACGCGAGCAACTGGAGCAGCCGGACCGCCGCGGGCGACTTTTCCCGCAGTCGCTGGAACGACACGTTCCAGGTGGCGGCGACGGGCGTCGGATAGGTCGTCGGGGAGTCTCCGAGCGCGAGCGTGCGTACGGGCTGCTTCGCGAGCTTGTCGACGTACTCGTCCACGCTCATGCCGGTCTCCTGCAGCCACGCCCCGGCCTGTTCGATGGCGAGCGGCAGGTCGCCGAGCGCGGCCGCCACCCGGTCGGCCTCCTCGTCGCTGAGATCGGCGACCCGGCGCCGCAGGTGCTCCAGGCTCTCCTCCCGGGTGAAGACGTCGATCTCCAGCGGCTTGGCGATCTGCGACCAGGTCTGGCTGCGCGAGGTGATCAGCACGTGGCCGGAGCCGCCGGGCAGGTAGGTCTGCACGTCGTCCGCGCTGTTGGCGTTGTCGAAGATGAGCAGCCAGCGGGCGTACGGCTCGCCCCGCCGTAAGGCGTCCTTGGCCGCGAGCGCCGCCTCCGCCAGGTTGTCGCCGATCCTGATGCCCAGCCGCTCGGCCAGATCGGCCATCGCTCCGTTCAGCAGCTCCGGCTGCTCGGCCGACACCCACCACACGACGTCGTAGTCGCTCATGAAGCGGTGGGCGTACTCGATGGCCAGATGTGTCTTGCCCACGCCGCCGAGGCCGAACAGGGCCTGGGTGCGGCCCTCCTGCACCTGGGTCACCACGGCCTGGCTGCCGCCGACCAACTGGTCCCGCAGCCGCTCCAGCACCTCGCCCCGGCCGGTGAAGGCGGCGTTCCTGGTCGGCAGGTTCAGGATGGCGGGCTGGATGCCGGGATACCGCGGCGTCCCTCCCTGCCCCACGGCCTCGGTGCCCGCCGGGCGGTCGAGGGCGCGCAGCAGCGCGGCGGCCGCGTGCTGCTCGTCCAGCCGGAACAGGTCCAGCGCGGGCGGGTCGGCGTACGTCTGCGGGACCCGGACGTCCGACACGCGGACGGGAAGGAGGTGAGCGGACAGGGTGGCGGGCCCCTCGGCGGCGTGCCAGGTCTCCCGGGCCTGCCGTGAGCGCAGGTAGGCGGGGGACAGCAGCGCGACCGTGCGGCCCGCGGCCTCCGGCGTCCGCGCCTGCCCGCTCTCGTCCTCCTCGCGTTCGCCCCCCTGCGTACGGACCCGCATGCCGGCCTGGGTGAGCACGGCGGCGATCCACTCCGCCCACAACCGGTCCTCGGGGACGTAGCTCAGGCTGACGTCGTTCGACAGCGACGGGCGGCGCCGGACGAACAGCTCCCGGTGACTCAGCCGCAGTTCCTCGTCCAGCGGGGGAAGGGACGAGACCCGGCCTCCGGTGATGACGCCCGTGAGCCGCTCGTAGGCGGCCAGCAGCGAGCCGGGCGAGCCGGGCGCGTCACCGAAGGTCGCCAGGGTCTCCTCGTACGCGTAGAACGGCTTGTAGGGGATCTCGACGGCCCCCCAGTAGCTGCCGGCCTGGTCCTGGCCGAGGTCGCTGGGGAACCCCTCGAACTGGCTGCGGGCGAAGGCCCGGCCCGCGTCGAGCTTCTCCTTCTCCGCGTCGTCCACGCGCATGGGGACCGGCAGGATCCTGATGCGGCGGTCGGGGAACCGTTCGGCGATCTCCGACGCGACCCGCGCGGCCCCCTCGATGCTCTGGGCGCTGAGCGTGAAGCAGGTCACCACGGTGTCGGGGAAGTGGACCGTGCAGATGTCGGCGATGTCGCTCAGGCCGGTGCGGCTGTCGATGAGCACGTAGTCGTAGCCGCGACGCATGTCCACCCGCAGGGCATCGAGGAACTGCCCTCCGCCCAGCCGCTCGTAGAAGTTGTCCCAGTCGAACGTGGACACCAGCGACGAGTAGTCGCGGTTCTGCCGTCCGGCGGGCAGGAAGTCGAGGGAGCCGCCGTCGGGGAAGTGGGGCCACTCGACCGACAGGACGTGCCGCCCCACGTCGGCGTACCGGGTGTGCCAGTCGGCGGGACGCGGCTCGGGGCGGGTCGCCGCCCAGGCGAACTCCTTGATCAGGTCGATCACGCCGGTCGTGCCGCTGATCATGTCTCCGTCGAGGAAGGGCCGGAAGAACTTGTGCAGGCCGGGAGACTCCAGGTCCCAGTCCACGACCAGCACGCGGTGGCCGTTGGAGGCGAGGATCCAGGCCGTGTTGGCCAGCGCCATCGTCCTTCCCGTCCCTCCCTTGTAGGAGTAGAACGTGACGATGTGGCCGTTTCTGAACTGGCTCACTGTCTCCCCTGCTTCACTCCCGCCGCGTCGTGGTGAGTCGGCTGCCGCGAGCGGCGGCTGCGTCGGCCAGTTGCCTGGCGAACCGACGCCCCACAGCGGGGAGCGCCCAGTCGGTGATCTGGCCGATCGTCTCCATCAGCCGCTCGAGTTCCTTCTCACCGAGGAGATCGGCGACAGAAAGGAGCCCGTAGGCATCGCACAGCAGGCGCTCGTGGTTCGCGTCGCCGCCGGCGAGGTCGAGCAGGTCGAGCAGCGCCCCGAGCTGGGCCCGGTGGAAATGCTCGGCGAGCAGCCGGGCCGTCGTCTCGGGGCCGGCGCTCAGCGGCAGGGCGATCGCGCCGTACGCCGCGCGGCTCGTCGCGCCCGTCGCGGACGGAGAGAGGGGCGTCACGACGCGCAGGCCGTCGCGCATGGCGGCCCGCTGATCATCGGTCAGGAGGTCGAGCGCGGCACGGACGACCTCGTCCCATCCGGCGGCGGTCTCGGCGCTGAGCCGGTCCTCGACGGGCAGGCCGTAGCAGTCGCGATAAGGATCGACGTCGTCGAGCAGCAGACGGATCCCGGCGCCGCCGACCAGGCGGACGGGCTCCCAGAGCCCGCTGTCCTCGGAATGCCATCGGCCGCCGACCCTCACGGCGAACGACCCGTCGTGCGCTTCGACATCGGCGCGGTCTTCTCCGGCCGCGCGCATGCGGCCGAGGGCGGGCAGATGAATGAAGTCCTGGACGACCGGCACCGTCACCTTCACGGCCAGACCGGTCCGTACGGCGGCGACCGCGGCGACGGCGGCGAGATGACCCGTGTCGGCGGTGGTGAGCGAGGCGGGATCGACGGCCGCGCAGCGCGCCGCCCAGGCACGGACGTAGGGGTGGCTCAGCAGGTCGTCGACCGCGGCGCGGTCCGCCCGCTCCGCGTCCACGAGGACGGACCAGGACTCCTCGTCGGCGACGACCGTCGCCGTGCGGCGCGCCGCCAGCCGTGCTCTGCTGAGCTGCGGGGCGCGCAGGAGGGCGACGTCGTCAGACGTGACGCTTCCCGACGCCATGGCGTCCACGGTGGCGACCGGCAGCCGGTGGACGGGGGTCGCCGGGCGCCGGCGCTCGTAGGCGACCAGGTGGGAGATCAGCCGGAAGAGGTCGGCGCAGTAAACCGAGGGGTTCGCGAAGCCCGAGCCCGTCCGGTAGCGGTGCGCGTAGAGGCCGCCGCCGCAGCTGGCGACGAGCGGGCAGCGGCGGCACTCCTCGGACAGGGAGTCCAGGCCGCCCTGACGCGCCGCGAAGCCGGGATGCCCCGCGGCCTCGTTCAGCGAGTGACGGAAGACGTCATATCCGGTCGCGGGCGCGCCGTCGAAGGAGGTCTTGAGCGAATCGGCCTGCTCGTAGGAACCGTCGGTCTCGATGACGACGAGGTCGGAGGGCCGCAGGCCGAGCGACTCGGTCTGGCTGTCCCCGCCCGAGGCGGTCAGGATGATCGACTCGAATATCCTGACCGGGACCGGCCTGCCGTCCGCGCGCCACCGGTCGTGCACGGTGATCAGCCAGTCGGCGTAGGCGGTGTCCCGGCCGGCGGGCCGCAGTGGGGGGTTGTCCCACGTTGCGTGCGGCAGCAGGAAGTCGACGCGCGGAGGGCGCAGCGCGACGAGCGCCTCGTATACCGCGATGGGATCGTTGCGGACGTCGATGGTGCACAACAGCCCGGCATAGAGATGCGGGTAATGGTCCCGCAGCAGGGTGATCGCCCGGATGACCTGGTCGTAGCTGCTGCGGCCGTTGGCGTAGAGCCGATGGCGGTCGTTCGCCACGCGGTCGCCGTCGATCGACACGCCGACCTTGACGCCCTCGTCCGTGAACATGTCGCAGAACGCTCGTGACAGGAGCACGCCGTTGGTGTGGATGCGCAGGTCGAGGTTGCAGACACCCTCGACCGCCCGGCGGAGCGTCCGTGCGAAACGCCGGAGCCGCTCGATCCCGGCGAGGAGGGGCTCGCCTCCGTGGAAGACGACGTGCGTCGTCTGGATTCGATGCTCGGCGGCATGCTCTGCGATCCGGTCCGCCGCCCGGACGGCGGTCTCGTCGGACATCACCACCGGCCGTCCCCGCCAGCTGGTGTCGGCGTGTTCGTACACATAGCAGTGGTCGCAGGCCAGATCACACCTGCTCGCCACCTTGAGCACGAACTGGCGGAAGGGCAGGGTGGCTAGAGGCGGCCGCTTGAGTGCCATTGAGTTCATAGCCTCGGTTCTGTGGGCCCGACAGGTTTGGTAATTATTTAACTCGCCCTTGCGACGCCCTCCAGGTTGCGCAGGTATCCAGGACCCTGGTGGAGCGGACCTACTTCGCGGCCGACCCTATGAGGAGTCATTCCCGTCGTCCAGCAGGTGACGGTCCGCCAGGCACTCCTGCACCCCTTTTTCTGCTGCGGTAAAGGACGGGTGATCTTCCCCCAAGACCTGGCGGGCCAGTGCCAGGGACTCTTCGTACAGTTGGAGGGCGGAAGGCACGTCCCCGAGCAGGCGGATGACCCGGGCGAGGTTGTTCATGGAGACGATGCTCGCAGGATGTGTCTCGCCGAGTACCTTGCGTCGCAGTGTGAGGACCTTTTCATGGAGCGCGCGAGCCTTTTCTAAGTCTCCCTGAGCGCGCGAGACCTCCGCCAAATTGTTTATCCAGACAAGATTGTCGGGATGTTCCTCTCCCAGCAACTCGCTCCCGATTCTCACTACTTCCGTGGCAAGAGCATGTGCAGTGGGGAGATCGTGAAGATAGCGGCACACCTTGCCGAGGTTGTTCATTGACATGAGAGTGTGAACGTTACGCTGGCCGAGTGTGCGAAGCCGCGTAGTAACGACTTGCTCGTAGATGCGTCTCGCCTGGAGTAGGTGCTCATCCTGTTCCAGGAGGACACCGCCCAGATCATTCATCGTCTGGATCGTGTCTGGATGATCTTCCCCATAGTCGCGGCGATAAACAGAGAGTGCCTGTTCATAAAGGTCTTTTGCCTCGCTCAACTTTCCAAGGCCGTGGGTCACCTGGGCAAGGCAGTTCGCCAGGCGCAGCAGGCGTGGATCCGTTTCTGAAAGCACCTCTTGGCCGATCCGCCAGGCTCGGCGGCACAACTCTTCGGCCACCGCGTAGTCGCCTTTTCGGAACAGCCGAATGCCAAGCTCGCCGAACAGCTGGGCGGCAAGAACCATTTCTTTTTGACGGAATGTCACCTCTCCGTTCACCAGGTAGGTCCAGACCCGGTCAGCATGGGGAAGCAGTGTGGCGGCGCGGCTCCAACCGTCCGGGTCCCGCTCGTTCACCTGCACGCCCGCCCACAGGAGAGTCAGGGCCGCCTTCAGCCAGCGTGAGACGCTCCAGGACGAGGACGGGTCTCTCCTCGGGGTGAACACCGCTCGCAAGCCGCGCAACCATCGCAGTCCGCGATTTCCGTCGGCCGTGATCCGGTCGCGAAGCACGTCTGAGATCAACTGGTGCACGCGGATATGCTCGGCGGTGGCCGAGGTGAGAAGGGAGGCCTGCAGGAGCGTCGCGATGGCCTCATCGAGGGCCACGACATCGGCGCAGGCGCGCGCGAGCGCACGAGGGAGCACGGACGGACTCATCATGGGCAGGTTTCGAGGAATGTCAGCGGGCGCCATAAACGCGAGAACGCGAAGGAGCTGCATGGCTGCAGGGTTGCGCCGCATCACCCAGTCGAAGGAAAGATCGAGAGTCGCCTCCACGCTGACACGACTGTGGCCCGAGCCCTGTCTAAGCAGACGCGCGCGACTGGAGTCGTACCGCTGCAGGTAGTCGCGGAGCCCGATGCCGGAGTCACGGCAGTAGGCGCCCGCTTGCTCCAGTGCGAGAGGCAGACCCCCGAGCCTCGTCGCCAGTTCCGCGGAGGAGTCCTGGTCGGCGTCTCCGGCACGGTTGCGTAAGAACCGGGCGGCCTCCTCCTGGGGGAACACCTCGAGGAGCAGCGTTTCCGCGAGACGATCGAATTGTGGGTTTCTGGAAGTTATGAGGACCTGCCCGCCTGATGTGACGGGTATCAGATCCAGGAGATCTTCGCAGCTCTTTGCATCGTCGAATATGAGGAGCCATCCCTCTCGCTCGCTCAGCAGGTCGACGACTTTCCTGGCTGTGGACTCGGCAGTGGTGGAAGCCAGGTTCATTTGGCGGCCCAACTCGGCCAGGGAGGAGACCACCGACGTTCGGCTGCCCGCGGACACCCGCCACCCCAGAGTGAGGGACGAGCGCCGGCGGTGTGCGTAAGCGAGAGCGAGTTGCGTTTTCCCGATACCTCCCATGCCGCACAGCAGAAGCGCCCGACCGCTTCCTCGCATCAGTATGGTGCCGATCCTGCGGAACTCCGCTCTGCGATTGCTGAATTCCTTGACGGGTGCTGGAATATTCCATATTTGAGTGTCGGTCTTCGGAGCGACCGTCACCGGGGGAGGTGCATGCTCGGCAGGGGCGCCATGACGTGTGCGCAGCTCCATGACCAGTACGGGAATCGCGAGCAGTATGCAGATGGGCCATGCCAGCCAAAGGTTCGATCGCCAGGAATCGGGAAGGGCGTTCGAGGCGACATTGGTCGCGGTCGGCAGCAGGACGACCGCGATGATTGATGTAGTCAGAACCCAGGAGGTCCGACGACGTGGCAAGACCGGCTCCTTCGAACGTTCTTCCCGGAAGGCGGTCCCACCGCCTTCTTGGCAGGTTACTCGTAGGATGCGTCCATGACGAGGCTTTCAGGCAACTGCGGAGCTACGGTAGCCAGGTCGCAGCCGGCCACTGCAACCTTCGTCGTCAAAGGTGTTTTGATGCACACCAATCAACTGGTTGAATTGAACGTAACAGTAGACGCTTCAATTGCCTGCCTGTCGGGTAGCTCCTCCAGTGTTATATCGGCGTAGTCGGCGATCGAAGTATGTAGCGTGGGAGTGTCGTTCATGCAACCAGTGCCAATCGTGAGCTGAGGACTTCGGGCACTCGCAATGGACGAGGATGGTAGCAGGATCGCCATGTTCCGAGAAGCTAATTCACCTACGACTATGGGAAGAACGGCAGGCGGTTCCCCGTGTCGGAGGTATTGGCTGTTGAGGCTCGGTGGCATCATTTGTTCGCTTATTGGCTTCCGGATAGAGTAACGGAGTGAGAGAGCCGCTGGTGCGGCGGATGCGGGAGTTCGGGACGACCGTGTTCGCCACGATGACGAAGCTGGCCGTGGAGACGGGATCGATCAACCTGGGTCAGGGTTCCCCCGACACCGACGGGCCGGAGCGCATGCTGCAGCATGCGATCGAGGCCGTGCGGGGCGGTCTCAACCAGTCCCCGCCAGGACCGGGCCTCCCAGAGCTGAGGCAGGCGGTCGCCGAGCACCGCAAGCAGTGGTACGGCCTCGCCTACGACCCCGACGGGGAGGTCCTCGTCACCGTCGGCGCCACCGAGGCCATCTCCGCGGCGATCCTCGCGCTCTGCGAGCCGGGCGACGAGGTGGTTCTCTTCGAGCCCTACTACGACTCGTACGCCGCGGCCGTCGCGCTCGCGGGAGCCGTACGCAGGTCGGTCACGCTGCGTGTCGACGCGGGGAGGTTCACCTTCGACCCGGCCGAGCTGGAGGCCGCGATCACGCCCCGCACCCGGGTCATCCTGGTCAACTCGCCGCACAATCCGACCGGCACCGTGTTCACCCGCGAGGAGCTGGAGTGCGTCGCGCGGGTCTGCCAGGAGCACGACCTGATCGCGGTGACCGACGAGGTCTACGAGCATCTCGCCTTCGACGGCGTCGAGCACATTCCGCTCGCCACGCTGCCCGGCATGCGCGAGCGCACGGTCATGATCTCCTCCGCGGGCAAGACCTTCAGCGTCACCGGCTGGAAGACCGGCTGGGTGTGCGCTCCGGCGCCGCTCACCGCCGCCGTGCAGACCGTCAAGCAGTTCCTCACCTTCACCGCGAACGCCCCCTGGCAGGTCGCGGTCGCGTACGCCCTCCGCGAGGAGATGGAGTGGGTCGCGGCCCAGCGGGCGGCCCTGCAGGCCAAGCGGGACCGCCTCATGACGGGCCTGACGGAGGCCGGGTTCGACGTGCTGCGGCCGGCCGGCACCTACTTCGTGCAGACCGACATCCGGCCGCTCGGCTTCGAGGACGGCCTGGAACTGGCCCGCCGGCTGCCCGAGCTGGCGGGAGTGGTGGCCATTCCGACCCAGGTCTTCTACGACCATCCCGAACGGGGGCGCCACTACCTGCGGTTCGCCTTCTGCAAGCGGGACGAGGTCATCGACGAGGCGGTGACCCGCCTGCGCCGCCTCGGCGCGGACGTGGCGTGATGGCGGAGCGCCGGCTCTCAATTCCGGTGCCGGCGCGACACGGCATCCCTAGGATGCGGGCATGGCCATGACGCTTCGCCTGACCGACGAGCAGACCGAGGCCCTCCGGCGGCTCGCCGAGAAGGAGGGCCGGAGCATGCAGCAGATCGTCGTCGCCGCGGTGGAGGAGTACCTCTCCCGGCATGCCGCCGACGAGGAGGTACATCGCCTCGGTGTCGAGGCGGTGCGCCGCTGGAAGCCGGTGCTCGACCGCCTCGCCCAGTGACCCGCTACCTCTCGGTCGAGCAGGTTCTGGATCTGGCCGAACTGGCCGTTGAGGGCACACCCCAGCTCCGGGATTTCGGCCTGCTCGACTCGGCCGTCCACCGGCCGCGGGCGAGGATGTTCGACCAGGAGGCATACCCCGATCTCCTGGCAAAGGCGGCCGCGCTGCTGCACTCACTGGCGATCAACCGCCCCTTCGTCGACGGGAACAAGCGGGTGGCCTGGGTCTCCACTGTGGTCTTCCTCGCCTACAACGGCGTGGAGGTGGACATGGATGACGACTCGGCCTACGACCTGGTGAGCGCGGTGGCGTCGGGGAAGCTGACCGAGGTCGACGAGATCGCCGACGTGTTGCGCGGCTTCATCGTCTCATCCTGAGCACCCGGACCGTGCCGGCGGCGACGAGCGGGGTAGCCAGCCACAGGAAGGGCACCGCGTCGACCGTCCACGCGCTCGCCGCGGCGGTCAGCAGCCAGTAGATCCCGATGGCCCAGTAGATGAAGGCGTTGGCGCGCAGGCGTTGCACGTCCGCGTCCGGCCGGTGCAGGCGTTGCGCCAGCACCAGGGTGAACAGCGCGCCCTGGGCGAGCAGCAGGATGGCCTCGTTGCCGGCGAACAGGCCCGTCGCCAGGGCCCTGCCGTCGGCCTCGGCCGGCAGCCGGCTGGCGTTGGTCTCGCCGAAGAGCGACGTCGTGTACGGCAGGAAGACCACGAAGAACAGCAGCGGGATGTGCAGCAGGAGAGTCAGCTGGGACACCCGCTCAATCTGGTCGAACAGCGTGTGATGGGCCCGCCACGTGAACCAGAGCATGAGAAAGGCGATGGCGAAGGCCATGAAGGAGCCGACGTGGTCGCCGAAGAACGATCCCAGCCGCCGGAAGTCCTCGCCCTCCGGGCGCGGTAGTTCCAGGGCGAGCAGCGTGATCGCGATCGCGAATATCGCGTCGGCGAAGATGCTGACACGTTCATGTGTGAGCCCGGGACGCGCCTGTGCCATCGCCATGCGGATCTCCAACATAAGGGGGGCAGAGGCGAGCATTCTGGCAGAAGCCGCCTGGGACGGGAGCCGGCAAGCGGCGGGGCGGCCATTCACCCGGGAGGCCGCCCGGCTTCTTCGCTGTGGCTTGGTGAAATCTGCCCATGGATGCGGCAGGGGTGGGCGAGACTCGCCAATGAAGGCCCGGATGGGGCTGGATAGTTTCCGGATGTGGGCGGACGCGTACTGATCGCACTGGGCGGCAACGCCATGACGGCTCCCGACGGGAGCGCGTCCCCGGCCGACCAGGAGCGGGCGATCGGCGAGGCGATGGCCCACGTGGCGGCGCTCAGCAGGGCCGGGCACGAGGTGGTGCTCACCCACGGCAACGGCCCCCAGGTCGGCAACCTCCTGCTGAAGAACCAGCTCGCCGCCCACGTCGTGCCGCCCGTGCCGCTCGACTGGTGCGTGGCCCAGACACAGGGCACGATCGGCACGCTCATCATGAACGCCCTGCAGCATGAGCTGGGGCACGCCCGGGTGGCGGCGATCGTCACCCGTACGCTCGTGGACCCGGCCGACCCGGCGTTCCAGGACCCCGTCAAGCCGATCGGGCGGTATTTCGGGGAGGAGGAGGCGCGCCGCTTCGAGGGGCACGGCCAGGCCTGGCGGAGGTTCGACCGCGGATGGCGCCGCGTGGTCGCCTCGCCGCGTCCCGTGGAGATCCTGGACGCCTCCGCCGCCGTCGCGCTCATCGACGCCGGATTCACCGTGGTCGCCGCCGGAGGCGGGGGAGTGCCGGTCGTGCGGCAGGAGGACGGCACGCTGACCGGGATCGAGGCCGTGATCGACAAGGACCTCGCCGCCGCCGTGCTCGCGGTCGCCGTCGGCGCCACCGACCTCGTGATCGCGACCGACGTGCCGAACGCCGCCGTGGACTTCGGCACGCCCCGCGCCCGCCCGATCGGGGAGATCGACGTGGCCGCCCTGCGCGAGTTGCAGGCGGCCGGTCACTTCGCCGGAGGCAGCATGGGACCCAAGGTCGAGGCCGCCCTGCGCTTCGCCGAGGAGACCGGGGGCCGGGCCGTGATCACCTCGCTGCACCACATCGGTGCCGCGCTGTCAGGAAATATCGGTACGAGGGTGTACAGAGGGGTGGAGAGATAGTGCCGGATCCGATCGAGGTACGGAAGGTCCCCATCGAGAGCGTCACCGACGCCTCCGGGCTGGCGAGGCTGATCGACGACGGCGTGATCGAGGCCGACCGCGTGCTTGCCGTGATCGGCAAGACCGAGGGCAACGGCGGCGTGAACGACTACACGCGGATCCTCGCCGACCGGGCCTTCCGCGAGGTGCTGGTGGCGAAGGGCACGCGCACCGCCGAGGAGGTCGCGCAGGTGCCCCTCGTGTGGTCCGGTGGCACCGACGGCGTGCTCAGCCCGCATGCGACGATCTTCGCGACCGTCGACCCGGCCACGGCCGTACGGACCGACGAGCCGCGGGTGAGCGTCGGCGTGGCCATGAGCGAGGTGATCCTCCCCGAGGACATCGGCAGGCCCGCCATGGTCGAGAAGGTGGCCGCCGGGGTGCGCGAGGCCATGAAGATCGCCGGTATCGACGACCCGGCCGACGTCCACTACGTGCAGACGAAGACGCCGCTGCTCACGCTGTCCACGATCACCGACGCCAAGGAGCGCGGCCAGACGGTCGTCACCGAGGACACGCTGAAGTCGATGGACATCTCCAACTCCACCACGGCGCTCGGCATCGCCGTCGCACTCGGGGAGATCGAGACGCCCTCGGCCGAGCAGATCCACAAGGACCTGTCGCTCTACTCGTCGGTCGCCTCGTGCTCCAGCGGCGTCGAGCTCGACCGGGCCCAGATCGTCGTGGTGGGCAACGTACGCGGGATCGGTGGCCGCTACCGCGCCGGCCACTCGGTCATGAAGGACGCCCTGGACACCGACGGGATCTGGGAGGCCATCCGCAGCGCGGGCATCGAGCTGCCCGAGCGGCCGCATCCGAGCGACCTCGGCGACCGGCTGGTCAACCTGTTCATCAAGTGCGAGGCCGACCCGTCGGGCCGCGTACGCGGGCGGCGCAACATCATGCTCGACGACTCCGACGTCCACTGGCACCGCCAGATCAAGGCGACCGTCGGAGGGGTGGCGGCCGGCGTGACCGGAGACCCGGCCGTGTTCGTCTCCGTGGCGGCGGTCCACCAGGGCCCGTCCGGCGGCGGCCCGGTGATCGCCATCGCCGACCTGGGCTGATCCCGCCGCACGGCCTGGGCAGATCCGGCCTCCCAGCCTGGCTGTTCCGGCCTCCCGGGCCGGGCTGTCCGGGCGGGGCCGAGCGTGTGCGGCACCGCCAGGGGCGGGCGGTAAGGTCGCAGACATGCCGGTCATTCCGCAGCCGCTGCGCCCCGACGACGACGGCGCCACCGACGCGCCCGTCGCGTCCGCGCTGTCGGCGTTCCAGGCCGGTACGGCGACGGCGGCCGACGTCCTGGCGGCGCTCGCCGGGGCGCGGCTGCTGGTGCCCGTGGTCGCGCTGCTCACCGAGTCGGAAGTGGGGGAGCACGGCCTGCGCCAGGAGAAGGAGAGCGAGATGGCCCTCCCGAAACTGGTCGGCAAGGACGGTCGTGAGGCCGTGCTCGCCTTCACCGGGAC
The DNA here is from genome assembly GCF_008033685.1 of Microbispora sp. CSR-4. Taxonomy (NCBI): domain Bacteria; kingdom Bacillati; phylum Actinomycetota; class Actinomycetes; order Streptosporangiales; family Streptosporangiaceae; genus Microbispora; species Microbispora sp. CSR-4. Next base: position 74,718 of record NZ_VJVX01000002.1, on the reverse strand, counting down.
CGAGCCGATGCGCAGATGGCGCCCGGACGCCCGGCCGGTGCAGGCCACGGCTCCGCAGGTCTGCCAGGCGGCGCGGCACGAGAGCGCGGCGGCCGTGGTGGTGGACGTGGCCGGGCCGGTCCCGTTCGTGATCGAGGGCGGCATGCTGCAGGCACTCGCCACGGTGGAGGAGGCCAAGAGGGACGCCTCCGCCGTGGACCGCCTCGCCCGCGAGGTGCCGGGCGCCACGGTGGCCCGTCTGGGGACCGCGGAGGACAAGCGCCGCCGCCGCTGGTGGAGCCGCCGCGCCTGAGCGGCGCCGGCGCTGGTGACCGCCGTCGCGCTTGAGCGCTACCGGCGCTCGTTGACCGTCGCCGCGTCTGAGCCCGCCTCGCCTTAGTCCGCCTCGCCTCAGTCCGCGTCGCCTTAGTCCGCGTCGGCCGCCGGGTGACCGCCGCCGCGCGTGAGCCCCGCCTCGGCCGCTGGTGAAGCCATCGCCCGCGGACGCCCGGCGCGCCGTTGCGCCGTTGCGCCCGGACCGTCCGCCTGGCCCTGGCCTGATGTCCGGTGACCCGTGACCCGCTGTGGGCGGGGACGAGCCGCCCGGCAGCCGGCCGCCCGGCCGTACACAGGAACGTGGTTGTCCACAGGGGAGTCCGCGGACCGGTCCCGGGCGGCGTACGGGCGTTAGGGTCGGCCGCGTGCCCCTCGTCGTCCTCGCCGCAGCCGTCCTCGGCCTGATCGCCGGTGCGTACGCGCGTGCGGTCGCCGGCGGCTTCGGCCCGGAGCAGGACGCCCGGCGCGAGAGCCGCCGCGCGGAGGCGCGGGCCGCCCTCGCCGCGGCGGCCCGGACCGTGCCGCTGCCCCGCCCGCCGTACGCGGTCGAGGGCGCGACCGCGCTCGCCGCGGCGCTGGTGGCCTGGCGCGTCCACGACGGCTGGGTGCTCGCCGCGTGGTTGTACGCGGTGGCGGTGGGGGCCGCCCTCGCGGAGATCGACCGGAAGACCTGGCGGTTGCCCGACGCGATCACGCTGCCGTCCTACCCGATCGTGCTGGCCCTGCTCGCGCCGTCTGGCCGCCTGCTGCCCGCGGTGGCGTCGGGCTGCGCGCTCGGCGCGGTCTACGCCGTGCTGTGGTTCGCCCGTCCCACGGGCCTCGGGCTCGGCGACGTGAAGCTGGCCGGGCTGATCGGCCTGCTCACCGGCGCGCTCGGCGTGCAGGCCACGGTCGTCGCCGGGATGGCGGGCCAGGTGCTCGGTGCGCTGTACGCCGTGGGGCTGCTCCTGGCCCGCAGGGCCACCCGCACGACCGAGTTCCCGTTCGGCCCGTTCATGCTCGTGGGGGCCCTCGCCGCGGTGGCTCTCACCGGGGTCTTCCCAGGGGTCTTCCCAGGGGTTTTCCCCGGTGGCTAGCACGTGCGGTTTCCGGTCTGGGGGCATCCGCATACGGTCATGGGGGTGTCAGGGGGACGCCGCAGTCGGGTGCACATGGAAGACTTGTCCCCATGCTGCGCTGGTTGACCGCCGGGGAGTCACACGGCCCCGAGCTTCTCGCGATCCTGGAAGGCCTGCCCGCCGGGGTGGAGGTGACCACCGCCGACCTCGCAGAGGCGCTGCGGCGCCGCCGTCTCGGATACGGCCGCGGGGCGCGGATGAAGTTCGAGCAGGACGAGGTGACGATCTCCGGTGGCGTACGGCACGGCCGCACGCTCGGGTCGCCCGTCGCGATCCGCATCGGCAACACCGAGTGGCCGAAGTGGGAGACCGTGATGGCCGCCGACCCGGTCGACCCGGCGGTGCTGGAGGGCCAGGCGCGCAACGCGCCGCGCTCGCGCCCCCGCCCCGGCCACGCGGACCTCGCCGGCATGCAGAAGTACGGCTTCGACGACGCCCGGCCGGTGCTCGACCGGGCCAGCGCGCGGGAGACCGCCGCCCGGGTGGCGCTCGGGCAGGTCGCCCGATCCTTCCTCAAGCAGGCCCTCGGCGTCGACATCGTCAGCCACGTGGTCTCGATCGGCGAGGCGAGCGCGCCCCGCGACGTGCTGCCCGGTCCCGGCGACATGGCGGCGGTGGACGCCGACCCGGTGCGCTGCGTCGACCCGGCCGCGAGCGCGGCGATGGTCGCCGAGATCGACAAGGCGCACAAGGACGGCGACACCCTCGGCGGTGTGGTCGAGGTCGTGGCCTACGGCCTGCCGCCGGGTCTCGGCAGCTACACCCACTGGGACCGGCGTCTCGACGCCCGCCTCGCCGCGGCGCTCATGGGCATCCAGGCGATCAAGGGGGTCGCGGTCGGCGACGGCTTCGAGACCGCCCGCCGCCCCGGCTCCCGGGCCCACGACGAGATCGAGAACACCCCCCAGGGCGTGCGCCGGATCACCAACCGGGCCGGCGGCGTCGAGGGCGGCATGACCAATGGCGAGCCGCTGCGGGTCAGCGCCGCGATGAAGCCGATCTCCACCGTGCCCCGGGCGCTCGCCACGGTCGACGTGCTGACCGGCGAGCCGGCCAAGGCGCACCACGAGCGCTCGGACGTCTGTGCGGTCCCGGCCGCCGCGGTCGTCGCCGAGGCGATGGTGGCGCTGGTGCTCGCGGACGCGGCCGTCGAGAAGTTCGGCGGCGACTCCGTCGAAGAGGTCGCGCGCAACCTGTCGGGCTACCTGTCGTCCCTGGTCATCAAGTAATAGGGTTTGTGATCATGCAATCGGTGTCCCAAGGACCCGCCGCGGTCCTCATCGGCCCGCCCGGCTCGGGCAAGTCCACGGTCGGGCGGCTCCTCGCGGACCGCCTCGGCCTGCCGTTCCGCGACACCGACGCCGACGTCGAGGCCGTCGCCGGCAAGACCGTCAGCGACGTGTTCGTGGAGGACGGCGAGGAGCGGTTCCGCGAGCTGGAGGCGCAGGCCGTACGCGACGCGCTGGAGACGCACTCCGGCGTGCTCGCGCTCGGCGGCGGCGCGATCCTGCACGAGCACACCCAGAAGCTGCTGTCCGGCCATCGGGTCGTGTACCTCCAGGTCGGGCTCGACCAGGCGGTCAAGCGCGTCGGCCTCGCCTCGGCCCGGCCGCTGCTGGTGCTGAACCCGCGCAGCCGGCTCAGGCAGCTGATGGAGCAGCGCCGGCCGATCTACGAGGGCCTCGCCGCGATCACCGTCGCCACCGACGGCCGCGAGCCCGAGGACGTGGTGACCGAGATCGAGGCGGCGCTGTGACCGCGACGCGCATCACCGTGCGGGGCGAGAGCCCGTACGACGTCGTCGTCGGCACCGACGTGCTGGCGGAGCTGCCGGGGCTGCTGGACGCGAAGGTGCGCACGGTCGCCGTGATCCACCCCGCCGGGCTGCCCGAGATCGCCAGGCCGGTGCGCGAGACCCTGGAGGGCGCCGGGTTCGAGGTCGTCGCCCTGCCCGTGCCCGACGGCGAGGACGCCAAGTCCGTCCACGTCGCGGCCGAGCTGTGGTCGGCGTTCGGCCGCTACGGCATCACGCGTTCCGACGCGGTCGTCGGCGTCGGCGGCGGCGCGACCACCGACCTGGCCGGGTTCGCGGCCGCGACGTGGCTGCGCGGCGTCCAGGTCGTGCAGGTGCCGACCACGCTGCTGGCCATGGTCGACGCGGCGGTCGGCGGCAAGACCGGCATCAACACCCCCGAGGGCAAGAACCTGGTCGGGTCCTTCCACCCGCCAAAGGGCGTGCTGTGCGACCTGGCCACGCTGGCGAGCGTGCCGCGCGAGGACTACGTCGCCGGCCTCGCCGAGATCATCAAGGGCGGGTTCATCGCCGACCCCACGATCCTCATGCTGGTCGAGGACGACCCCGCCGCCGCCCGCACTCCCGAAGGCGAGCACACCCGCGAGCTGGTCGAGCGCAAGATCCGGGTGAAGGCCGACGTCGTCGGGGCCGACCTGCGCGAGAGCGGCCTGCGGGAGATCCTCAACTACGGCCACACGCTCGCCCACGCGATCGAGCGGGTCGAGGACTACCGCATCAGGCACGGCGAGGCCGTGGCCATCGGGCTCGTCTACGCGGCGGAACTGTCCCATCTCGACGGCCGCATCGGCCGCGACGTCGTCGACCGCACCCGCTCGATCCTGGAGTCGGTCGGGCTGCCCACCACCTACCGCGCCGACGCCTGGCCGCGGCTGCGCGACCACATGCGGGTGGACAAGAAGGCCAGGGGAGCGGTGCTGCGGTTCGTCGTGCTCGACGACATCGCCAAGCCGGCCCGCCTGGAGAACCCGTCAGAAGAGCTGCTCGAAGCCGCTTACCGGGAGGTCGCCCGATGAGGCAGGTGCTCGTGCTGAACGGGCCCAACCTGGGTCGTCTCGGCAGCCGTGAGCCCGACGTCTACGGCGCGCAGACCTTCGACGACCTGGCGGCCCTGTGCCGCGAGACCGGCCGCGAGCTGGGCCTGTCGGTGGAGGTCAGGCAGACCGACGACGAGGCCGAGCTGGTGAGCTGGATCCACGAGGCGGCCGACAGCAGGACCCCCGTGGTCCTCAACCCCGCCGCCTTCACCCACTATTCGTACGCGCTGCGCGACGCGATCGCGCAGCGTACGGCTCCGCTGGTCGAGGTGCACATCTCCAACCCGAACGCGCGGGAGGAGTTCCGCCACACCTCTGTCGTGGCGGCGGTGGCCACCGGGACGATCGCGGGGTTCGGCATGCGGTCGTACGAGCTCGCGCTGCGCGCGATCGCGGACATGGGCGAGTGACGAAAGAAGGGATCATGGGCTACCGGTCGTTCGTGGCGGTCGGAGACAGCTTCACCGAGGGGCTCAACGACCCCCTCCCGGACGCGCCCCCTCCGGCGCCGGGTGAGGTGGTCCGCTACCGGGGCTGGGCCGACCGGGTCGCCGAGCGGCTCGCCCGGCTCGACCCGGACTTCCGCTACGCCAACCTCGCGGTGCGGGGCAAGCTCATCGACCAGATCGTCGCCGACCAGGTGCCCGTGGCCGTCGAGATGAAGCCTGACCTGATCAGCTTCTGCGCGGGCGGCAACGACCTCATCCGGCCCGGCACCGACCCCGACCAGATGGCCAAGAAGCTGGCCGCCGCCGTACGGACCCTGCGGGCCACCGGCGCCGACGTCGTGCTGTTCACCGGGACCGACCCGCGGGACACCCCGATCATGCGGCAGCTGCGCGGCAAGTTCGCGATCTTCTTCATGCACGTCCGCTCGATCGCCGACCTGTACGGCTGCCACCTGGTGGACATGTGGTCGATGCAGGGGCTGCGGGACTGGCGGGCCTGGAGCGACGACCGGCTGCACATGAACGCCGAGGGCCACCGCCTGGTCGCGGCCCGGGTCCTGCACGTGCTGGGCCTGCCAGGCGAGGACGACTGGCGCAAGACCTGGCCGCCCCGGGAGCGGGTGGACCCGAGGGCCAAGCGCCGCGAGGACATGCAGTGGCTCAAGGAACACTTCGGTCCGTGGATCGGGCGGCGCCTGCGTGGCACCTCCTCCGGCGACGGCCTCGCCCCCAAGCGGCCCGAACTCGGCCCGCTGCCCCCGGCCCCCACGTCCTGATCTCTCTTCCCCTGCCCCGGGGCGCGCGCCGATCCGGCGGTTACCTCGGCGTGCCGGACTGTGCCGTCGCGCGGCGCAGGCCGCGTGCCGTCCACGGCGGGCAGCCCGGATCGCCGTCGGTCTCGACCTTGCCGCCCACACCGGCGAGCGTGCCGGGCGCGTGAGCCTCCTGCTTCCCGCGCCGGATGAGCAGCCACCGGCCGTCTTGCTCCAGGAAGACCTCGACGTTCACGACGAAGGCCGGCCGGCCGCCTTGAGTGAGGCATACCGGCGTGGCAGGGGCGTCAGCGCTCATGCCCCCGCACTCTACGCGGGGGCCTGACGCCCTGCCTGATCTTCGGCCCCGGTCAGGAGCCGGCGGTGAGGCGGCGCAGGGCGTCGCGGACCTTCGCGGGGTCGGTGGTGCGCCAGAAGGGCGGCAGCGAGTTGAGCAGGAAGCCGCTGTAACGGGCTGTGGCGAGCCGCGGGTCGAGAACGGCGACGACGCCCCGGTCGTCCATCGACCGCAGCAGCCGGCCCGCGCCCTGCGCCAGCAGCAGCGCGGCGTGGGTGGCCGCCACCGCCATGAAGCCGTTGCCCCCCGTGGCCGCCACGTGCCGCTGCCGGGCCGAGGCGAGCGGGTCGTCGGGACGCGGGAACGGGATCCTGTCGATGATCACCAAGGTCAGCGATGGGCCCGGCACGTCGACGCCCTGCCACAGGGACAGCGTGCCGAACAGGCAGGTGGCGGGGTCGCCCGCGAACTGCTTGACGAGCTGCGAGGTCGAGTCGTCGCCCTGGCAGAGCAGCGGCACGTCGAGCCGCTCGCGCAGCGCCTCCGTGGCGGCCTTCGCGGCCCGCATCGAGGAGAACAGGCCGAGCGTCCGGCCGCCGGCCGCCTCGATGAGCTCGGCGATCTCGTCGACGTACGCCTCGGGGAGGCCGTCGCGGCCGGGCTGGGGGAGATGCGTGGCGACGTAGAGGATGCCCCGGCGCGGATGGTCGAACGGCGAGCCGACGTCGAGGCCGGTCCACTCCCCGGACCGCAGGCCCCACTGGCGGGACAGGCTGTCGAACGAGCCGCCGAGCGCGAGCGTGGCGCTGGTGAGAACGACGGTGCGGTCGCCGAACAGCTTGTCGCGCAGCATGCCGCCGACCGACAGCGGCGCCACCCGCAGGGTGGGGGGAACGCGCCCGCGCCCCTCCTCCAGCCAGACGACCTCGGCCCGGTGGACCTCCTCGGACCGGGCGTCCGCGCCCCCGCCGCCCCGGGAAGCCGCCGAATCCCGCGCGTCCTCCGGATCGCCGGTGTCCTCCGCGTCGTCCCCGGCCCCGTCGCGGCCGGCCGCCGGGCCGAAGGCGTCGAGCATCCGCTGGGCGGTGTCGTGCACCTCGTCGAGCGCCGTGAACGCGGCCTTGCGGAGCCCGGCGTTCTCGGGGTCGTCCTTGTCCTTGTTGCGCGGCCCGAGGGCGGTGATGCAGGCGAAGGCGGCGTCGCGCACCAGCGCGAGCGTCATCCCGAGCGACTGCGGCAGGGTGTCGACGCGGCCGGGCGGGGCGACGGCCAGCAGGGCCCGCAGGTCCTCGCCCGCCTCCTGGAGCCGGTCGGCCACTCCCTGCTCGATGAGCCGCCCGGCCCGGCGGGCGGCGAGGTTCACCGTGCTCTCCGACAGCTCGCCGGTGACCACCGACGTCACCCGGTCGACCAGCTCGTGCGCCTCGTCCACCACGACCACGTCGTGCTCGGGCAGGACGGCGAAGTCCTCCATGGCGTCGATCGCCAGCAGCGCGTGGTTGGTCACCACGACGTCGGCCGCGCCCGCGCGCTCCCGTGCGAGCTCGGCGAAGCACTCGGCGCCGCTGGGGCACCGCTGGGCCCCCAGGCACTCCCGGGCCGTCACGGAGAACTGCCGCCACGCCTGGTCGCTCACCCCGGGCACGATCTCGTCGCGGTCGCCGGTCTCGGTGTCGTTGGCCCACTCCTGGATGCGCTGGACCATCCGGCCGGTGGCGCTGACCTCGCGCGGGTCGAAGAGCTGGTCGTCCTCGTCGTCGGGCATCCCGGCGGCCATCTTGTGGCGGCACAGGTAGTTGCGGCGGCCCTTGAGGATCGCGAACTCGGGACGGTGCGGCAGCAGGCCCTCCAGCGCGTCCGCGAGCCGGGGCAGGTCGCGGTCGACCAGCTGGCGCTGCAACGCGATAGTGGCGGTGGACACCACCACGGCGTCGCCGCTTTCGGCCGCGTGCCTGATCGCGGGCACGAGATAGGCCAGGGACTTGCCGGTGCCGGTGCCGGCCTGCACCGCGAGGTGCTCCTCGCTCTCGATGGCGTCGCGCACCGCCTGCGCCATCTTGACCTGCCCAGGGCGCTCGACCCCGCCGAGCGCGGTCACCGCGGCGGTGAGGAGTTCTTCGACGGGCGGAAGATCGGCACAGTCCTTGGGCACGGAAGAACGCTACCCGGTGTGACCGACATCCTGTGCGTGTCCGCCCCACCACATCCTGGCGTTCCAGGAACTCCCTCCCGGCGCGCATGGCACACTGAGATGTCAGTGCTCTCAAGGTCAACAACGATCTACCCAGTGAGGTCGAAAAGGGAAGAAACGGAAGTTTCGCGAGGGTTCCCGAGATCGAGTGGACGGAAAAGGGCAGGTAAAGGCACTATGTCTGCCATGTCGGAAGTTGTCCCATTGCCCTCGTTCGGCGAGGTGTTCTTCGACGCGCGAGGCCAGGACCGTGTGCTCCGGGTCACGTGGCACGACGGCACGCTGGTGCTGAGCCTGTGGCGGGGCGAGATGTGCACGGCCAGTTTCCGCATGCCCATGAACGACGTGGGACGGCTGATCGACACCCTCGACGAGGGTTTCGCCGAGGCCGGCGGCGAAGAACAGGACGCCGGGACGGGACCGTTCCCACGGCAGGGGGCGCCGGGCCAGGACGGCTACGCCCCCCAGGACGCGTCGTATCCCGCGCACCCGCAGGACCAGGGGCAGGACCCCTATGCGACCCAGGTGCACGACCCGTACGCCATGCAGGTCCACGATCCGTACGCGGGGCGAGGCCAGGACGGCTACGGCGCTCCGGACGGGTACGCGGGGCAGCCCGGTGACGGATACGGGGGCCAGGACCTCTACGGCGCGCCCCAGACCGGGCCGCACGCCGTGTCCCGGGCCCCGTACGGCCAGGGCCGGGACGGCTACGCCGCCGACGAGGGCCACGCCGCCGCACCCGACGGCTACGGCCAGGCCCCGGACGGGTACGGCAGGGCCGGCGACGGCTACGCGCAGGGCGAGGACGGTTACGCCCCACGGGGCCGCCGCGCGTCGCGTGACGCTGGGCGCGACGCCGGCTATCCGGAGCAGGCCGCCCCGTCCGACTACGAGTACCCCGACTATCCGGGAACGGGACAGTACGCCCCCCCGCCGGTGCCGCCGCCCGCCCCGGCCCCCGAGGCCTCCCCGGCGCCCGCCGCGCTCGGCCCCAACGACGTGCTCGTCGCCCGGGGCACCCCCACCCAGGACCGCCTCGTCGCGTCCTCTGCGGCCCAGACCGGCCCGCAGCCGGCCTACCGCCCGGCGCCGCAGGCCCCGCAACCCCAGGCCCCGCAACCCCAGGCCCCGCAGCCCGGAGCGGTCGACCCGAGCGACCCCCTCGGCCTCGGCCCGGCCCGGCCGTACGTCAACGAGCAGTACGCGAACGACCAGTATCCGAACGAGCAGTACGCGACCGAACCGCCGCTCTACACCACGGGCGAGCGCCTGCGGCCGGAGCAGTGGCCGGCGGGTCAGGCTCCTGACCAGCACCCCGAGCGCGAGCGCCGAGGGCGACGCGGCGGGCGGCCCTCCGGGGACTCCCCGATCCCGTGGTCGGACGAGGACGGAGAGGGCTGGGAGGCGTCGCGCGGGTGGTGAGGACCACGGTTTGAGGGCCACGGTCGGCGGGAGTTCCAGCTGTAAGTAACCTCATCGGTTGATGGACACAGCAACAGCACTGCAGTTCCTCCTGCTCCCGGCCGGCGCCCTCGGCGTCGCAGCCCTGGCTCGATGGCGTGACTGGTCGGCCCCACTGCTCCTGGTGGTGGCGGGCCTGGCCGCGTCCTACGTGCCCGGGGTCCCCGACTACAGCCTCGACCCGCACATCGTCCTGGTGGTCTTCCTGCCGCCGATGCTCTATTCGGCGGCACTCGACAGCTCATATCTGCGGCTGCGCGACGCCGCCAGGCCCGTCGGCCTCCTGGCCGTCGGGCTCGTCCTGGCGACGACGGTGGTGGTCGGCTTCGTCGCGCACGCGATCATCCCCGATCTCCCGCTCGCCGCGGCCTTCGCGCTCGGGGCGATCGTCGCCCCTCCCGACGCCGTGTCGGCGGTCGCCATCGGCCGCAGGCTCGGCCTGCCGCGACGCGCGCTGACCATCCTCGTGGGCGAGAGCCTGTTCAACGACGCCACCGCGCTGACCGCCTACCGGGCCGCGGTGGGCGCGCTGACCGGCGCCGCCGCCGGCCTGCTCGGCATCGGCGGGCAGTTCCTCCTCGCCGCCGGGCTCGGCGTCGTGATCGGCCTCGCCATCGCCTACCTGTCCGGCTTCGTGCTGCGACGGCTCGACGACCCGTTGAGCGCCAACGGGGTCTCGCTGCTCGTGCCGTACGCCGCCTATCTCGCGGCCGAGGCCGTGCACGCCTCCGGTGTGATCGCCGTCGTGATCGTCGGCATCTACCTGGGCCACGAGCTCAGCCGGACGACGTACGGCACGCGGCTGCTGTCGAACGCGGTCTGGAAGGTCGCCGACCTGGTGCTGGAGTCGATCGTGTTCGCCCTGATCGGCCTGCAGCTGCGCCCGATCATCGCCGGGCTGGGCGGCGAGCGGCCAGGGGAGCTGGCGACGTACGCGATCGTGCTGTTCCTGGTGGTCGTCCTCGTGCGGTTCGTGTGGGTGCCGGCCAGCACCTGCCTGCCGCGGATGCTGTCGAAGCGGGTGCGCGCCGAGGAGCCCAGAGCGCCGTCGGTGCAGAACATGGTGCTGACGAGCTGGGCGGGGATGCGCGGGGTGGTGTCGCTGGCCGCGGCCTTCGCCCTCCCCGAGAACTTCCCCCAGCGCAACCTGCTGCTGTTCCTGACGTTCGCGGTCGTCGTGGGCACATTGATCGTCCACGGGCTGTCGTTCCCCTGGCTGATCAGGCGGCTGGGCGTCTCCACCGCCCAGGAGCGGTACGGCGACGACCTCGCGGAGGCGGGTGCCCAGCAGGCCGCCGCGGCCGCGGCCCTGGCGCGGCTGGAGGAGCTCACCGCCGACGGCGTGCTGGACGTCCACCAGGAGGTCGTCGACCAGTTGCGCACCCGCGCCGAGCGCCGGGCCCTGCACGCCTGGGAGCGGCTCGGCGGCGGCACCGGCCCCGAGGGCGAGGAGACGCCCGCCTCGCTCTACCGGCGGCTGCGCCGCGAGATGCTCGCCGCGGAACGTGAGGTGTTCGTGCGGCTGCGCGACGAGCGGCGCATCGACGACGAGGTCCTCCACCGGGTCATGCAGGAGCTCGACTTCGAGGAGGCGGCGCTCGAACGCGGCTGAGCGCGCTCGGACGCGCGGTCCACGCGCCGAGCGCGGTCCGCGGGCTCCCGGTGGCGCGGTCTACTGGCTCGGCGGCGCGGTCTACTGGCCCAGGCGCTGGTCGACGTAGCACCAGCGCCAGTCCTCTCCCGGCTCGAACGAGCGGATCACCGGGTGGCCGGTCTCCTTGAAGTGGGCGGTGGCGTGCTTGCCGGGAGAGGAGTCGCAGCAGCCGATGTGGCCGCACTCCAGGCACTTGCGCAGGTGGACCCATCGCATGCCGCGCTCCAGGCACTCCTGGCAGCCTCCGGGCGTGAGCGGGTCCGGGTCGGCCGTGACGAGCATGTGTTCGCAGTTCCCCATGCCGCAGATGCTACGGCGCGCGATCCCGTGCCCGGCGCCCTCCCCGGCGCCGGGTGCAGGGTGCAGGGTGCAGGGTGCAGGGTGCCGGGTGCCGGGTGCGCCGAACCTCCACGAACTCCCCCTCGTGATCTGCACATCGCTTCCGTAGGTTCGGGGACCATGACGACGACGGTCGACACGGGCGACTTCACCGCCTGGTTACACGACTTCGAGGGCGCGGCGCTGCTGCGGCGCACCTGGGGCGACCCCGACTGGGGCGCGGGAGCACGGCTGGAGCCCGCCCTCGTACGGAGCCTCCAGCGGTTCCAGGTCGGCGAGGACGGCGACGGTGCCCGCCTCATGGACAAGGCCCGCCGGGCGGGCGACCCCGTTTACGCGGAGGCGGTCCGCCTGTTCGTGGCCGAGGAGGGCGAGCACGCCCGCCTGCTGGGCCGGCTCCTGGAGGCGGCGGGTGCCGCGACGATCGCCGGTCACTGGACCGACGCGGTCTTCGTACGGCTCCGGCGGCTCCTCGGTCTCCGCATGGAGCTGATGGTCCTGATGCTCGCCGAGGTGGTCGCGCTCGGCTACTACCGCGCGGTGCGCGACGGCGTACGGGACCTGCTCGCCTCGGAGGTCGCGGGCCGGATCCTCGCCGACGAGCTGCGCCACGTGCCCTTCCACCGCGACCGGCTGCGGGCGTCCTTCCGGAGATCCTCACGGCTTTCGCGGGCGATCGCCTCGGCCCTGTGGTGGTCGCTGCTGGCGGGAGTGCTGGCCGTGGTCGTCCTTGATCACGGCGAGGCCCTGCGCGGGACCGGACTGTCCAGGACCGCATTCGCCTGTGAGGTCGCGGGGTACTTCCGCGCGATCGTCGCCGAGGTGATGACGACTGATGGACGCGTGACCAGGGATGGGCGCGGAGGCCCCCATGGGCATGATCGGGTGCCACGGCGGCCGGGCCGCCGTTGGGTAGGGTGATCGGCATGCGACTCCTCCCGTTCGCCGCCGTCTGCGCGGCCGCCGTCCTGTTCGCCTCCGGCTGCGCGAGCGCGGGGAAGGCGCAGACGTGCGCCGATGCGACGCGGCTGGTCAGCCGGACCATCAGCGACATCGGCGCGGTCGTGAACGACCCCGACGCCATGCGCAAGAAGATCGAGGACGGTGCCGCCGACCTGGAGGACATGGCGAACAAGGCCGCCGACACCACGCTCAGGGACGCCCTTCAGGGGCTGGCCGACAGCCTCCAGAAGCTCGATGTCGACGACGCCAACGCGGCGGTGGACGCGGCGCAGAAGGTCGCCACCGACGGCGCGACCTACCTGCGCGAGGTCAGCCAGGCCTGTCTCTGACCCGGCCGCCCGCGCCGCGCCGTCCGCTCAGGCGCGGCCCGCGGGGGCGACCGAGTCCCCTCCCGCCGGGTCCCCTCCGGCCGGGTCTCCTTGCGCAAGGTCCTTCACCGTACGGTCTCCTCCGGCGCGGTTCCTCCGGGCCGGACGGAGCGCCGCCAGCGCCGCACCGGCGAGGGAGACCACGGCGGCGACCAGGACGGCCGAGCGCAGGCCGTCCGAGGTGGCCGCGCGCAGCGCCTCTCCGGTCAGGCCGGCGGTGTCGCGACCGGCCACCGCGACCAGGACGGCCAGGCCCGCGGCGCTGCCCGCCTGCAGCACGGTGGAGGACAGGCCGGAGACCACGCCCTGCTCCTGCGGGGCCGCACCGGTCGAGGCAAGGATGAACATCGCGGAGAACCACACGCCCGCGCCCAGGCCGAAGCCGGCCAGACCGGCCAGCAGGCCGAGGTAGGAGCCGTCGGCCGACAGCCGCCACGCCAGCACCGCCGTTCCGGCCGCGCCCACGGCGACGCCGAAGACCAGGGTGCCGCGCAGCCCGAGGCGCGGGATGAGCCGTTCGGCGGCCAGGTTGCCCACGGTGATCGTGAGGGTGGGCCCGAGGAAGGCCAGGCCCGACGTGACGGCGTCGTAGCCGAGCACGTCCTGGAAGTGCAGCGTGAGGAAGTACGGCACGCACTGCAGGGTCAGGCCGTAGACCAGGATGACCCCGGCGCCGGTGGCCGTGTTCCGGACGGCGAGCAGCCGCGGCGGCAGCAACGGGTCGCGGCCGCGCGCCTCGATCACGAGGAAGGCGGCGAGCAGCCCCGCCGCCGCGACGGCGGACGCCAGGACGCCGGGGGAGAGCCACCCCCACCGGGGGCCCTGCGCGACGGCGAACACGAGTGCCGTGACGCCCGTGGTGCCGGTGAGCGCCCCCGGCAGGTCGATCGCGCCCGGCCGCCGCGGCCCGTCGGGGGTGAGCACGGCGAACGCCGCGGCGGCGCCCACCGCGGTCAGCGGCACGTTCACGAAGAAGACCGCCTTCCAGCCGAACGCGCCGGTGAGGACGCCGCCGAGCAGCGCGCCGAGACTGAGCCCGGCGGCGCCGCACGCCGCCCACACGCTCATCGCCCGGTTGCGGGCCGGTCCTTCCTCGAACATGGTGACGACCAGGGAGAGGGTCGCGGGCATCAGCACCGCACCGCCGAGCCCCTGCAGCGCCCTGGCGCAGATCAGCGGCACAGGAGAGGAGGCCAGCCCCCCGAGCAGCGAGGCGACGCCGTAGAGCAGCAGGCCGGCGACGAACATGCGCCGCCTGCCCAGCCGATCGGACAGGCGGCCCCCGAGCAGCAGGAAGCCGCCGAACGGCACCGCGTAGCCGCTGACCACCCACTGCAGCGCGTACGGGGAGAACCCGGCCTCGTGGGCGATCTGCGGCAGTGCGACGTAGACGACGGTGAAGTCGAGGGCGGTGATCGAGCTGCCCAGTCCGAGCAGCATGAGCGGGAACGCAGATCTCATGCGGGCAGCCTGATCGCGGGCCCGGCACCTCAGCCAGCACCGCGTTCTGACTACTCAGAAGTTGCCTAGGCTTGACGATGTGGATCGAGGGGTCGAGCTGAGCGAGTTCCTCAAGTCCCGCAGGGCGCGCGTGCGGCCGGAGGACGTCGGCCTGCCGTACAGGGCCGACGGGACGCGGCGCGTGCGCGGCCTGCGCCGCGAGGAGCTGGCGCTGGCGGCGGGGGTCAGCGTCAGCCACTACACGCGCCTGGAACAGGGCAACGGCCGGAACGTCTCGGCCGAGGTGCTGGACGCGATCGCCGACACGCTGCGGCTCACCGGGGACGAGCGGGCCTACCTGCACGCGCTGGCCCGCCCGGCGCACCGGGGTCACGACGTCGCGCAGGCGCCGGTCAGGCCGGGGTTGCAGCGGGTCCTGGACTCGCTGGTGCTCACCCCCGCGCTCGTCCTCGGACGGCACGTCAACGTGGTCGCCTGGAACACGCTGGCGGCCGCGGTCTTCGCCGACTTCGCCGCGATGCCGGAAGAGCGCAGGACGATCGGGCACCTGATCTTCCTGGACGAGGGGTTCAGGCGCATGCACGGCGACGGGTGGCCGCGGCTCGCCCGGGAGCACGTGGCCCGGCTCCGCGTGCTGGCCGCGCGCTATCCGCGGAACGCGCAGATCATGGAGCACGTCGACGCGATCTGCCGGCAGAGCCCCGAGTTCGGGCGGCTGTGGCACGAGCATCACGTGGCCGCCGCCACCCACCGCGACTACGTCCTCGATCACCCGGTCGTGGGCGAGCTGCGGCTGTCGGCCGAGCTCGTCGGCCTGCCCGGCGACCCCGAACTGCAGGGGATGGACCTGTTCGCCGCCGAGCCCGGCTCGGAGTCGGAGGACAGGCTGCGGCACCTGGCCGCCACGACGACGCGGACGGCGTCGCCCCACGCACGGTAGAAGTGGCAACCCGGCAAATCTAGGGGAAAAGGGGCAGAAATAGCGTTATCGCATGGAAGAGAACGAACCCGACCCCCGCTTCGTCCTCGCCAACGAGCGCACGTTCCTCACCTGGATCAGCACCTCCCTCGCACTGAGCGCGGGCGGCATCGCCATCGCGGTCGTCCCCGAGGACGTCTTCGTGCCGTGGGTGCGCACGCTGCTCGCCGTCGTGCTCGTGCTGCTGTCCGCCGTGGCGGCGGGCTCGGCCTATCCCCGCTGGCGGCACATCGACCGGGCGCTCCGGCAGGACCGCGCGCTCCCGCCGCCCGCCCTGGCCCCCATGTTCGGGTACGGCGTGGCCGGGGTGGCCGTACTGGCCCTGCTCCTCATCGTCCTGGAACGGTGATCGGCGCGTGAGCGGCGAGCCGAGGCCCGGGCTGCACAGCGAGCGGACCCGGCTGGCCTGGGTCCGCACGGCCGTGACGATGGCGGGCTCGGGCATCGCGGCGGCCGGGATCTCGGTGCGCCAGGATCTGCCCGTTCTCGCCGTCCCCTTCGCGGCGGCCGCGCTGGCCGGGGCGGTGCTGCTGCTGCGCACCGGGATCCGCCACCGCCGCCTGGAACGGGCGCTGCGGCAGGGAAGCCTGGTCGACGGCCGGAGGGACGCCCGCATCGTCTGGGCCGGCGCGCTCGCCGTCGCCGCCGCGGCGCTGATCATGGTGCTCACGATGGCCCTCTGAACACCGCACGTCCCGCGCAGGCGGGCGAGACCGTCCCGCGCGCCACGAGGCGTCATCGCGCCGGGTCGTCGGTGAGGAGAGGGTCTTCCCGGCGGGGATCGTGGCGCGAGCGCGTGAATCCCCCCGGGCGAGGCGGGCGCCCAGGCGGCAGCGGAGGTCAGATCGCCCGCACGGCCTCCATGGTGTGCGGGCGCAGGGCGGTCTCCAGCCGGACGCCGCCGACGGACGTCACCGCCGCCTTGGCCGCGTTCTTCTTCGCCCAGCTCGCCGCCCGTGCGCGCAGGGTCCGGTCGGGAGACAGCAGCGTGTCCGCCATCATGGCGAACAGGTTCGTGCACGCCTTCGATCCGACGCCGAGATCGCAGCGGGCCTTCACGGAGAGCACCTTGTCCGGCGCGTCGTACCAGATGGAGACGGACATGTGGAGACGGGAGGCGTCGCCCGGCCGGCAGATCGTGTTCTTCGTGGCGCCGGTCACCGGGTCGGCCGCCGTGGACGTCGCGCAGGTCCAGGAGCCGGCCCCCTGCAGCCAGTCCACCGCGAGCATGCCGAACGTCACCTTGGGCAGGTAACGCTGCTTTTCCGAGGGGAAACTCCCGGGGAAGGAAGGCGCGCGGTCGTCCGTCACCGGCTCGGTGGTCGCGAGTCCCACGGCCGCGCCCGCGGCCCCGCCCAGGGCCAGCGCCGCGATCAGCACGCCGGCCGTGACCAGCGCGAACACCGCCGTCCCCCGGCGGCGCGGCGCGTCCGGCGGGACCGGGACGGAAGCCGCGGAACCGGGCGGCCCCGCAGGATCGTGCGCCGGTGTCCACGCCTGCGGCCCGGCGGCGTACGGCCGAGCCGTCTGCGGCCCCGGAGGCGGCGGCACGGCGAAGCCCGGTTGCGCCTGCGAGCCTGGGGGCGGCGGCACGGGGAAGCCCGGTTGCGCCTGTGAGCCCGGGGGCGGTGGAACGGGGAAGCCCGGTTGCGCCTGCGGCCCCGGAGGGGGCGGCACGGGGAAGCCCGGCTGTGGGGGAGTGCCCGGAGGCGCGGCCTGCACCGGCTGCTGCACCGGAACCGGCTGCCAGGCGGCGCCGTCCCACCAGAACCTGCCGTCGGGAGAGTACGGCCGGCCGGGGGGTGGAGCCGCCATCAGTGTCTCCGCTTCATCGTCAGCTCGACGGACCGGGTGCCCGGCTTCCGCTCCAGCGTGTACTCCCAGTCGAGCACGTAGGTCACATCCCCGTCGCCCGCGAGCTGCTCGGCCAGCCAGCCGCCGACCTTCTTGGCCGTCGAGGGGTCGTCGCGGTGCGGCAGCGTCGCGAACCACGACATGTAATCCAGCCCGGCCGCCGCCGTGGTGGTGCCGGGGTCGACGATCCTGGCCTCGATCTTGCCGATGTACTCGTAGAAGTCCGTCACCTTGGCGACCCGGAAGAGGTCCGCCTCGAACCGCACCTTGCCGATCTTCAGCTCGCAGGACCAGAGCTGCCTGTTGTCGGCGCAGGTGTGCCCCCGGCCCTGCAGCGCCTCGACCACGGTGCCGATCTTCAACCCGGGAACGCACTCGTGGCCGCAGTATTTCGTGTCCTGTGCGCGATAGCCGGACGCGACGGCGAACCCGCCCGCGCCGGCGAGCAGGAAGAGGACCAGGCCGATCACCCCGATCACGACGCGGCGAGACCCGCGGCCACTCTGCGTCAGCTCCACAGTCACGAAGACGGAGTATGACAAGGATTCCCTGCACAGGTGGACAAAGCCCGCGAATCTCTCCGACGTCCGCGGCCGTGGGGGTCACGAGCCCTGGTCAGTCGTCCGCGGCGGCGATGGTCTCGGCGACCTCCTCCGCCCGTTCCTCCTCCTCGCGGGCGAAGCGCTCCGCGTCGAGCCGCTCGGCGATCTCCTCGTCCTGCCGCATCAGCGCGTCGAGGCTCTGCCCGGCCATCTCGAGCACGCCCATGTCGGCGTACGCCTTCTGGAGGCGGGGGCTCCACAGGCCGATGTCCTTGACGCACGGCACGATCCGGCTGAACAGCAGCGCACGGAACAGCCGCAGATACTCCGACCGGTCCACACACTCCATGGCCTCGGCGGACTCCTGCCGCGACAGCCCCATGGTCTCCCAGATCTCCGCGCCGCGCAGCCGGTCGCGCATGAGGTAGCAGCCCTCGATGACGAAGTCCTCGCGCTCGCGCAACTCGGCCTCGGACAGGTTCCGGTAGTAGTCGCGCAGCGCCATCCGGCCGAACGCCACGTGCCTGGCCTCGTCCTGCATGACGTACGCGAGGATCTGCTTGGGCAGCGGCGTGGTGGCGATGTCGCGCATCACCCCGAACGCGGCCAGGGCCAGGCCCTCGATCAGCACCTGCATGCCGAGGTAGGGCATGTCCCACCGCGAGTCGTTCAGCGTGCTGTCGAGCAGCGCCTTGAGGTGCTCGTTGATGGGGTAGGCGAGCCCGACCTTCTCCTGCAGGAACCGCGCGTACGTCTCGGCGTGCCGCGCCTCGTCCATCGTCTGCGTGGCGGCGTAGAACTTGGAGTCGAGGTCGGGCACCGACTCCACGATCCGGGCCGAGCAGATCATCGCGCCCTGCTCGCCGTGGAGGAACTGGGAGAACTGCCAGGCGGCGTTGTGCCTGCGCACCTCGTCATGCTGCCGGGCGTCCATGCGGTCCCACAGCGGGGAGCCGTAGATGGCGAGCGTGGTGTCGGGGACGCCGAGGACGTTGCAGGGATCGACCTCAAGGTCCCAGTCGATCCGCTTGACGGAGTCCCACTGCTTGTCCTTGCCCTTCTGGTAGAGGGCGAGCATCCGGTCGCGGCCTTCGTCGTACTCCCAGGTGAACCGGGCCGCTCCGGTCATCTCCACGTCCCACGTGGAGAGCTCGGCGGGGATGGTGTAGAGCTCGTGGGTCGACACGGGGGACCTCCCTCGACGTACACCGTACGTATCCCTGCGAGCGTGTCACGTACGCTGTACGTACGTCAATGGACGGAGACCATGTGGCGGCGAGAGGATTCGGTCATGCTCAACCGCACCCGCATCGTGGCCGCCGCCGTGGAGCTCATCGAGAGAGAGGGCGCCGACGCCGTCTCGATGCGCAGGATCGCCGCCGAGCTGGGCGTCGGCGTCATGTCGCTGTACAACCACGTGCCCAGCAAGGCCGCGCTGCTCGACGCGGTCGCCGAGGACGTGCTGTCGCGGATCGGCTTCACCGACGACCCGTCCGCCCACTGGACCGAGCGGGTGCGCATCCAGGCGCGGGCCTTCCGGCGCATCGCCCATCACTATCCCCGGTGCACGATGGTCGTGGTGAGCAGGCAGCTGAACTCGACGGCGGGCCTTCTCCCGGTGGAGCGCGCACTGGCGACCCTGCGCGAGGCGGGCTTCGACAGCCGGGAGGCCGTCCGGATGCTGCGGATGTTCATCGCGTACGTCGTCGGCTCGCTGCTGCGGGAGGTGGGGGTGACCCCCACGTTCGCTCCCGTACGGGGCGGCGCGACGGTCGCCGAGGTGGATCCGGCGCTGTTTCCCGTGCTGAGCGAGCTGCGGTCGCATCTGGACTCTTGCGACCACGACGAGGAGTTCGAGTTCGGCCTGGAACTGCTGGTCCAGGCGATGGCCGTACGGGCCGCGGCGCGGGCGGACGCCCATACCGGCGCCGGGGAGGGCGAGCGCGGCGGCGCGCGGGCCGGTCGTGGAGGCGCCCGGCAGTAGGCCGGGCGCCTCCGCCGGGTCAGTACCAGTTGTGGGACCGGAAGTGGCCCCACGCGCCGCACGGCGAGCCGTATCGGCCCTTGATGTATCGCAGCCCCCACTTGATCTGGGTCTGCGGGTTGAACCGCCAGTCGTTGCCGGCGTAGCCCATCTTGTGACCGGGCAGCGCCTGCGGGATGCCGTAGGCGCCCGAGCCCGGGTTGTAGGCCCGGTGATTCCAGTTGCTCTCCCTGGTCCAGAGGCTGTCGAGGCACTGGAACTGCTCGCCCGACCAGGTGTTGCGGGTGACGAGCCGGAAGGCGTACGCCTTGCTGCGGAGCTTCGCCGGCGCCCGGCGGAACCGCGGCGGCTGTGCCGTCACCGGCGTCTTCCACACTCCGACGTGGATGACGGGCCGCACGCTCTCTCCGGTGCGTGCCGTCTCCCCGGTCTGCGCCGTCTCTCCGGTCTGCGCCGTCTCTCCGGTCCCGGCCTGGGCGGCCCACTCGCCGGCCCAGGCCACTCCGCTTCCGCCACCGGCGACGGTGGCCGCGATGACGGCGGCGACTGTGCTGCGTAGAACGCTGTTGCTGTCCAAATCGGTCCTTGTCGTCGGGTCGCGTGCGGAAGGCGGGCGCGCGTGCGCCCGCCGCGCGGTCGCGCGCCCATGGCGTGGGCGCCGCCGTCCGCTCGGCCCGCACCGGATCATCAAGAGCTTCCGGCGGGCACCGCGACGGGTCCTCACGCGGATTGAAATACGGCCGCCCGCCTCCGCGACGGCATCTGCGGCACGCCGCGGACGGTTCTTTGCCGATCCGCCCCCCAACGCCGACCCTTCCACGAGGCGCGGCTTACCGTGCGCGGCGCGGCACGCCCTGCGGCGAGACCGCACGCGACGCTCGTTTAGGGTGCGGACATGAGCGTTCTCAACATTCCGGTGACCACGATCGACGGCGAGAGCACGACCCTCGGCGATCTGCTCGGCGGCGGGGCCGCCCTGGTGGTCAACGTGGCGTCCAGGTGCGGGCTGACCCCGCAATACGAGGGCCTGGTCGCCCTCCACAAGGCGTACGCCGGGAAGGGGTTCACGGTCGTCGGCGTGCCCTGCAACCAGTTCATGGGCCAGGAGCCCGGCTCGGCGGAGGAGATCAAGGAGTTCTGCTCCACGACGTACGGCGTGGACTTCCCCCTGCTGGAGAAGACCGAGGTCAACGGCCCGGACCGGCACCCCCTGTACGCCGAGCTGACCGCGACCCCCGACACGGAGGGCGAGGCGGGCGACATCCAGTGGAACTTCGAGAAGTTCCTCGTCGCCGCCGACGGCCAGGTGGTCGCCCGGTTCCGCCCCCGCGTGGTCCCCGAGGCCCCGGAGATCGCCGAGGCGATCGAGAAGGTCATCTCCTAGCCGACGCCTTCGGCCCGCAGCTCGCCCGCACGACGAGCTGGGTGGGCAGCGTGACGGCAGGAGGGCGCCTGCCCTGCCGGAACACCAGTTCGGCGGCGCGGTAGCCGATGTCCTGGGCCGGCTGGGAGATCACCGTCAGCGGCGGGGAGCACAGCTCGGCCCAGGGCACGTCGTCGAACATGATGAGCGACACGTCCCTCGGGATGCGCACGTCCAGCTCGCGAGCGGCCAGCACGGCCGCCTCACCGAGCACGTTGCCGCCCGCGATCACCGCCGTGACGTCGGCGCGGTGCTGGAGCAGGCCCGCGGCGGCCGCGTACGCGGAGTCGCGGCTCGACCGGGCGTGCACGACCAGATCCCGGTCGGCCGGCAGGCCCAGCGAGGCGATCGCCGAGGTGAACGCGGCGACCCGCTGCGACTGGCCGTGCCTGCCGAGGTAGGCGATCTTCCGGTGGCCCAGCCCGGCCAGGTATTCCACGGCCGTCAGCACCCCGGCCCGGTCGTCGGGCACCACGCTGGGCACGTCGGCGCGCACCCGCCGGTCGGCGAACACGACGTTGAGCCCGGCGCGCAGCGCGGGCCCCCACATCTCGCCGTCCCCGGACGGCACCGCGATGAGCCGGTCCATGCTCTGCTCGATGAGCGTGCCGATCAGCTCGGCCTCCCGCTCGGGGTCGTCGCCGGTGACCCCCACCGTGACCGGCTCGCCGTACGAGCGGGCGCAGGAGAGCACACCGTCGGCCAGCCGCGCGTAGAAGCTGTCGGTGATGTCGGGGACCAGCAGCCCGATGCCGCCCGTCCGCTGGCGCCTCAGGTTGCGTCCGAGCGCGCTCGGCCGGTAGTCGAGCCGCGCCGCCGCGGCGAGCACCTTCTCGCGGGTCTCCGCGCTCGCCGAGCCGCCCGACAGGACACGGGACACGGTGGCCACCCCGACCCCGGCGGCCTCCGCCACTTCCTTGATGGTTATCCGTCGCTGCACTGGACCACTCATGGAAACGATTCCACCATGGTTCCATGGGTCTTGCTACCGAAATCTTGACAATAGGCGGTATTTCACGGGAGAGTCATGAAAACGTATCCACATCATCTTGGCTCGGGAACGCGAAGGACTGGGGATGGCTTCAATCGTTCTGAACAACGTCGACAAGATCTACGCGGGCGGGGTGAAGGCCGTGAACGGCCTCAACCTGGAGATCAAGGACGGCGAGTTCATGGTGCTGGTCGGCCCGTCGGGTTGTGGCAAGTCCACCGCCCTGCGGATGATCGCCGGCCTGGAGGACATCAGCGGCGGCGAGATCGTCATCGGTGACCGTGTCGTGAACCACCTTCCCCCGAAGGACCGCGACATCGCCATGGTCTTCCAGAACTACGCGCTCTACCCGCACATGACCGTCGAGGAGAACCTCGCCTTCGGCCTCAAGCTGCGCAAGATGTCGAAGCCGGAGATCCAGAAGCGGGTCAACGAGGCCGCCCGCATGCTCGGCCTCGAGCAGTACCTCAAGCGCAAGCCGGCCGCCCTGTCCGGTGGTCAGCGCCAGCGTGTCGCGATGGGCCGCGCCATCGTCCGCGAGCCCCAGGCCTTCCTCATGGACGAGCCGCTGTCCAACCTGGACGCCAAGCTCCGCGTCTCCATGCGCGCCTCGCTGAACCAGCTGCACGAGCGCCTGGGCGTCACCACGGTGTACGTCACCCACGACCAGGTCGAGGCCATGACCCTCGGCGACCGCGTCTGCGTCCTGCGCGACGGCGTGCTCCAGCAGGTGGACACCCCGCAGAACCTGTTCGACGACCCGGTCAACCTGTTCGTCGCGGGCTTCATGGGCTCCCCGGCCATGAACTTCACCTACGCCGAGCTGGTCCGCGACAACGGCGGCGCGGCCGTGGCCTTCGCCGGCTACCGCCTCCCCGTCCCCGACTCGACCTTCGCGGAGAAGCCGGGCCTCGACCGCTACATCGGCCGCAAGATCATCCTCGGCATCCGGCCCTCCGACTTCGAGGACGCCGGTTCGGCCAGCGGCAACAGCGCCGGGTGGGTGCGCATCCCGGTCCGCGCCAACGTCACCGAGGAGCTGGGCTCGGAGATCAACGTCCTGTTCACGATCGACGCCCCGCCGGTCGAGCACAAGGACACCGTGGCCGCCGCCCACGACGGCGACGACGAGGAGACGACGCTGCCGCTGACCGGCGACAAGTCGCTGTGGACCGCGCGTGTCAACGCCCGCAGCCACGTCCGTCCCGGCCAGGAGATCGAGCTCGTCGTCGACACGCACAACCTGCACTTCTTCGACGTCGACTCGGGCCTGTCCATCGGCCACGAGGCCAACATCGGCCGCTGATCCCGGTCACCCCCGCCGCACGACGCGCGGCGGGGGATTTCCGGCCGCGGAGCGCGGGGGCGGCACAGGCCCGCGCGACCGGTCGTCGCCGGCCGTCATCCGCGACGATGCCCACCTCGCACGCTCGGAATGGTCGTGCCGGAGGCGCGCGGAGTCGAACCCGTGCCGGAGGCGCGCCGGGTTGAACGCCTGCCGAGGGCGCGCCGGGTAGCCGCGCCGCAGGCGCGTGAAGAGGCCGTGCCTGAGGGGCGTGCAGCAGAGCACCGCGGCGGCGGTCGCGGCGGTGGCCGTGGCCGCGGCGCCCGCGGGCACCCAGCCGAGCGCGACCGCGAGCCCGGCCGTCCCGGTGCCGGCCGAGACGCCGCACAGCGCGGGCGCCGCCTTCCGCGCCGGTCCGGTCGCCCGGCTCGCCCGCCGGGCCTCCCGGCGGGCGGCGTACGCCCCGGCCCCCACGATGGCGGCCAGCGCCGGCAGCAGCAGCCCGGCCGCGATCACGGCCGTGCCGCGCCCGGCCGTCAGCCCGGCGGCCGTGCAGGTCAGGACGAACCCGGCGAACAGCGACCCGGACGGACCGAGCCGTGCCCTGCCCCGCGCTCTGCCGTACGGGATGGCGCCGAGGCACGCCCCGGTCAGGGCGGCCGGGAGCACCGCGAGTGCCGGGTCGCCCAGCACGAGCGCCGTCACGGAGAGGAACGCGCCGGTGACGGCGGCGACCGCGGCCAGCGCGCCGCCGAGCCGGTCGAGCAGCCCGTACGCGTTGGTCATCGCGACGATCCACATCACGCTGACCGGGCCGTCGAGCCAGTCGCCCGTCAGCGTCACCTGGACGCCGCACAGCACGACACCGCCCGCCGCGAGCGACTCCACGATGAGCCGCGTGACGAGCGGCAGCGCGCCCACGTCGGCGATGAGGCCGAGCAACGCCACGGCCGCGGCGGCCAGCAGGATCGCGCTCACCCACCGGTCCGGCGCGCCGTACGCCGTCATCAGGGCGCCCGCCGTGGCCGCCGCGAGCGCCATCCCGGTCAGGTAGGGCGCCATGCGCCGCACCGGGCGCAGGCACACGGCGGAGAGCAGGCAGGCGACCGCTCCCGCGAGCGCGGGCGCCAGTGCCGGAAAGGGCGTCATCGGCTGCCCACCTCCGATCGCGTCGCGCCGCGCAGCGTCCGATAGAGGGCCTCGGTGTCGGCCACCAGCCGGTCCACGCAGAACGCCCGGCCCGTCCATGTCCGGGCCGACTCGCCCATCCGCCGCGCCAGGCCGGGGTCCACCAGCAGCCGTACGAGGCGGTCGGCGATCTCGTCCGGGTCGGGCTCGGTCAGGAATCCCGTGCGATGGTCCATGACGACCTCGGGAACGCTGCCGACTCGCGTGGCCACCACCGGCAGGCCCGCCATGCCGGCCTCCACGAGCGCCAGCGGCGTGCCCTCGCTGTCGGAGGTGAGCAGCACCACGTCGGCCGCGGCGTACACGGTCTCGACGTCGCGCCGCCAGCCGAGCAGCCGGAAGGACTCCCACATCGGCATGACGGCCCGCTCCACCTCCTCCTTCAGCTCACCGCTGCCGCAGACGAGGAACCGGGCGCCGGGCAGCCGGGCCAGCACGGCCTTGGCGACCTCCGCGAGCCGGTCGGGCCGTTTGGTCTTCTTCAGCCTGCCGACGTACGCCACGATCGGCGCGTCCAGCGGGACGCCCAGCGAGGCGCGGGCCTGGGAGCGCTCGGGCAGCGGGGCGAGCTCGACGCCCGGCGGGATGACGACGTACTGCTCGGGCCGGCCGATCCCGGCCGCGAGGAGGTCGTCGCGCACCCGGGCGCCGACCGTGACGAGGCGGTCGGTCATCTTCGCCAGCCGGCGCTCCGTGCGGACGTAGGCGGCCCGCCGCAGGCGGGAGAGCTGTCCGTCGAGGAGGTGGCCGTGATAGCTGTGCACCCGGGCGGCCCCGACCCCCGACAGCCGCACCGCGAGGCGGCCGAGCGCACCCGCCTTGGTGGTCCTGGTGTGCACGATATGTGGCTTGAACTCGCGCATCGCGTTCGTCAGCCGGAACAGGGCCCGATAGTCGTCGGCCGGTTTGATCGCGCGGCCGAGGCCCGGCACCCGGTGGACCGGGATCGTCGCGTCGCGAAGCTGCAGGTGGTCGCCTTCGCCTCCGTCGACGTATCCGGTGTAGAGGCGGTGGTCGAACTCCACCGGGCTGAGCCGCTCGCACAACCCCGTGACCTGGGTGGCGGGACCGCTCACGTTCATCCGGGCGATTATTTCCATGACACGAATCCGGTCGTCCGGTTTCATGCTGGCTCCTCCCTGATCATGTCGGAGAAGCTAGTCCGCGGTCCCACTTCCGATTGGGCTCCCGGACGCCGCCGGAAGAGACTTTTCCCTATCCGTACCCAAGCCTTACAGCCGTCCCGTCCGCCAATCCCGGGGGTGGCGGAGGGATCACTCCTACAGTCGTAGCGTGGCGGAGAAGCTGGTGGTCGTGGGCCAGGGCCCGGCCGGGCTGCCCCTGGCGATGCGCGCCGTGGAGGCGGGATTCCGCGTCGTCGGCCTCGACGAGGACGGGTGGCGGGTCAAGCGGCTCAACGCGGGGGAGCCGTGTGCCGAAGGCGTCGGCGCGGACGCGCTCGCCGCCGCGCACGCCTCCGGCAGGTACGCGGCCAGCGCCGACGCGGACGACGCCACCGGGTTCGACGTCTGCGTGCTCACCCCGCCCGTACGGATGCGGGGCGGCGCGCCCGACCTCGGCCCGCTCGGCTCGGCGGTCCGCCGGATCGCCCCGTTCCTGCGGCCGGGGGCGACCGTGGTGCTGGAGGGCACCGCCTATCCCGGCACCACCGAGGAGTTCGTACGGCCGCTGCTCGAACAGGGGTCGGGGCTGCGCGCGGGGGAGGACTTCCATCTGGGCCACAGCCCGCACCGGGCCGAGCCGGGCAACCCGCGCTGGCGGCTCGGCAACACCCCCAAGGTCGTCTCGGGCGTCGACGCGGCCTCGCTGCGGGCGGTGACGGACTTCTACGGCAGGCTCGTGCGGGAGACCGTCCCGGTCTCCTCGCCCCGGGTGTCGGAGATGTGCGCGCTGCTGGAGACCGCCCGCGCGCACGTCGGCGCGGCCCTGGCGAACGAGCTGTCGATCTTCGCCGCGCAACTCGGCGTCGACGTGTGGGAGGCGGTCGAGGCCGCCGCCACCACGCCCTTCGGGCACGCCACCCCGGTGCCCTGCCCGGGGATCGAGGATCCCTGCCTGCCGCTCGACGTGACATACCTGCCGTGGGGGATCCGGCGCGGCGTCGGGCGGGGCTTCCGGCTGGTCGAGGCGGCCAACGACGTCAACGCGCACATGCCCGCCCACGTGGTCGACCGGCTCGGCCTCGCGCTGAACCGCAGGTGCCGCTCGATCAGGGGCAGCAGGATCCTGCTGCTGGGGCTTTCGCCCGTCGAGGTCGCCAAGACGCTGTGCCGGCTCGGCGCCCGGGTGCGGGCCGCGGACCCCCGTGCCGACGACCGCTGCCCCGACGATTTCGTCGTACCCGCCGGGGTCGAGGTGGTCGAGCCGGACGCCGCCGAGCTGGCCAGGGCCGACGCGGTCGTCGTGCTCGGCGGGCAGGACTGCTACGACTACGACCTGGTGCAGCGGGCCAGCCGGTTCGTCTTCGACACCCGGGGCCGCTGCCGCGGCCCGAACGTCGAACGGCTGTGACTCAGCGGTAGCGCAGCCTCGCCACGCGGCCGGTCAGGTTGAGCGGCAGGAGCCGGGCGAGCGTCGCGACCGCCTTGTAACGGGCCGACGGGATGCTCACCCACGCCCCGCGCGCCAGGTCGCGCATCGCGTCGGCGGCGACACGGTCGGCCGACAGCCACGCGAAGCGCGGCAGCCCGGACATGTCGAGCTCGGCCCGGTCGTGGAACTCGGTCCGTACGAACCCCGGGCACAGCGCCATGACCCGCACGCCGTGCCGGTTGACGATGTCGGCCGCCGAGGCGCTGTAGTTCACCCCCCACGCCTTGCTGGCGCTGTAGGTGCCGCCGGGGAGGAACGCCGCGACCGAGGCCACGTTGATCACGCCGCCCCGCCTCTTCGAGATCATGTACGGCAGGGCCGCCCGGGTCAGCCGCAGCACCGCCTCGCAGTGCAGCCGCAGCATCCGCACCTCGTCCTCCACGGGGGTGTCGAGGAAGCCGCCGTGGTGCCCGAACCCGGCGTTGTTGATCAAAAGGTCGATGCCGGAGGTCAGCCGTCGCTCGGCCGCCGCCATCCCCTCGTCGGTGGCGAGGTCGGCGCGCAGCGGCTCGACCGGCACGCCGTACCGCTTGTGCAGGGCCTCGGCGGAGGCGGCGAGCCGCTCCTGATCACGGGCCACCAGGACCAGGGAGAATCCGTCGGCGGCCAGGCGGCGCGCGAAGGCGGCGCCGATCCCGGCGGTCGCGCCGGTGATGAGTGCGGTGGGCATGACGGCAGCGTACCCACCATGGAGGTCCCCTCGTCCGGCGCCGGAACGGCGCTCACGCCTCGGAGGTGCGGGCGATGAGCTCCTCCACCTTCGCGCTGAGCCGGGCGGCGCGGGGCCACCCGGCGTACAGGGTGAGGAACACGACCGTCTCGCGCAGCTCGGCCGGGCTCAGCTCGCCCGAGCGCAGGGCGGTCTCGAGGTGCAGCTCCAGCATGTCGTCCATGTCCTGGCCGACGAGCAGGCCGAGCAGCAGCAACCGCCGTTCCCTGACCGTGAGGACCTGCCGGGACCACACCTCGGAGAACATGCGCTCCGCCGTCACTCCGAAGAAGCCGTCCGGCCCCTCGCCGGTGCCGTCCTCTTCGTAGACCTGCTTCATCTGCGCCAGCCCTCCCCACGGTGATTCCTGACGTCATGCATCCAGATGTCGTGTTCGGGGCAGTCAGGTGTTACATCGATCCGCTCATCCGACCCCGGCCGATCTCACTACGCGGGTCTTCCGATTGTCATGTCCCGCGTGGGCAAAGCGGATCCCCCGCGCAGGCCGGGACCGCCGGATGTGCCGGAAACCGCTTTCGCCGGTCGCCCTTCGGGGTACGGCATCAAGGGTGGGTCCGCGGCCGATCGGAGCCGGTGGGGCGAGAGGGTCCGGATAACAGGATGAGCCAAGATCCGAGCAAGATTTGGTCTAGTTTTCCGGCGCGTCGCAGACTTACCGTTGGGAAGGATAGTTGGAAAACGGGCACTACTACCTCGTAGACCCGCAAAGCGGAGGTTGGGCCCTGGTGGAAAGACCGCGGGTAAGGACCGGGGTGGTGGGAACGGTCGTGGGGGCGGCGATGGCCGCCTCTGTGCTGTCCGGCTGTGCCGGCCCCGAATACACCTACGTACGCGACGATACGGGCGGCACCTACTTCAAGGTCCCCGCGTCATGGCGGCAGATCGACCAGAAGACGCTCGACAAGGAACTCTTCGGCGATGCCGACTCCGCCACCGCACAACTCGCGAGGCAGGCGATGTGGACGGCGGCGTTCGACGCCTACGACGAGCCGTCCCTCACGCACCTTGTCCTGGGCTCCGCGGGCAACGACGACAAGCCTTTCGTGTTCGCCAAGGTGCAGAAGCTCAGCGAGGCCGAGCAGAACGCGGCGTCGCTCAATCTGCTGCGTGTCTCCCCTCCGATGCCGGTGCCGCTGACGGAGGAGCAGCAGAAGGAGTTCGAGGCGAGCGGCCTGACGGGGTTCGAGCTGCTCGCCGACGAGGTGCTGCCCATCACGGACGGCGTCCGCGGCGTCCACACCGTCTACAACTACCGCGTGGGAGACACGGTGCAGACGTTCGACAGGACGGCCTACCTGTCGGCGGACGGGACGACGGCGTCCACTCTGCTGATCCGCTGCTCGCCCGCGTGCTACCGCCAGCGGGCCGCCGAGATCGGCACCGTCGTCAAGTCCTTCAAGGTCAAGCACCTCATCAACCCGTGAAGGAGCCCCTCATATGAGTACGGCCCTCCCACCGAAGCACCACGAGGGGCTTCGCGAGCCGGGGTCGGGTCCGGTGGACCGCGACCCGCTCACCAGGAAACGTCTGCCGCTGTGGGACCGGACGAAGTTCCTGATCCTGCTCGCCGTCGCGTTCGGCGTGCTGTACTGGAACGAGATCGCGACGTACGAGGGCATCATCTCCCCTTATGACGCCGCGGTGATGACCGTCCGGAACGCGTCGTGGGTGCTGTGGCTGGCGGGCATCGAGGTGGTCCGGCAGATCCACTTCCTCATCAGCGAGCGCTCGGCCGGCTATCACCGGTTCTGGACGCAGAGGGTCTTCGGCGGCTGGAACCGCTGGTCGCATCGCAGGTTCAACGACTGGAACCGCTACCGCATCTCCCGCGCGATCAAGTGGGCCGTGTGGATCGCGATCATCGCGCTGGTGCTGGGCAAGGTGCAGCAGGTCTCGCCGCTTGAGGCGCTGTACAGCGTGCCGGCCACGGTATGGGGCTTCCTCCCCATGGTCCTGCAGCTCATGCTGATCATGGTGGTCGCGGTCGGCCAGTTCGTCGCGATCTTCTGGTTCCTGTCGCGGGGCGGCGTCGACGTCTACTACCCCGACGACATCAAGACGCGCTTCTCCGACGTCTGGGGCCAGGACCACGTGGTCGAGCGGGTCAAGGAGAACATCGTCTTCCTGGAGAAGCCGGACGAGATCGAGGCCAGGGGCGGCTACGTGCCCAGCGGCATCCTGCTGTGGGGCCCGCCCGGCACCGGCAAGACGCTCATGGCCGAGGCGGTCGCCGGCTCGACCGGCAAGCCGTACGTGTTCGTCGACCCGGGCGCGTTCATCAACATGTTCTTCGGCGTCGGCGTCCTCAAGGTCAAGTCGCTGTTCCGCAAGCTGCGCAAGCTGGCCCTGCGGTACGGCGGCGTCATCGTGTTCTTCGACGAGGCCGACTCGCTCGGCCGCCGCGGCGCGCTGGCGCAGGGCGGACCCGGCGGCTGGGGCAGGTCGGTCCCGGCGCCGTTCGCCGACTCCGGCTGCAACGGCTTCGCCTACCTCGACCCGCACACCCGTACGGTGCTCGGCCGTCACGCAGCGGGCCCGGCCGCCGAGGCCGCGCCGGCGCGGATGCCGCGCACCGGCGCCTTCGTCAACCGCCTCGTGTACGGCGCGGGCATGGGCGGCGGCGGTGGCGGCATGGGCACGCTGGAGGCGCTGCTCACCGAGATCTCCGGCCTGAAGAAGCCGCGCGGCTTCGTCAACCGCTATGTGCGCAGGCTGCTCGGCATGCGGCCCAAGCCGCCGCCGAAATACCGCATCCTCATCATGATGGCCACCAACCTGCCCGAGGCGCTGGACGACGCCCTGCTGCGGCCCGGCCGCATCGACCGCATCTACAAGGTCGGCTATCCCTCGAAGGCGGGCCGGATCCGCACGTACAAGGGCTACTTCGACAAGGTCAGCCACCAGCTCACCGACGAGCAGATCGACAAGCTCGCCACGATCACGCCGTACGCCACCGGTGCGACCATCAAGGACCTGGTCAACGAGTCGCTGATCACCGCGATCCGGGACGGCCGGGAGACCATCACCTGGTCGGACGTGATGCGGGCCAAGCGGCTCAAGCAGCTCGGGCCGCCCGAGGACGTCGAATACATCGAGCGTGAGCGGCACGCGGTCGCGGTGCACGAGGCGTGCCACGCGGTCGCCGCCTACCGCACCCGCCACCACCTGGAGATCGACCTGGCGACGATCGAGAAGGGCGCCGACTACCTCGGCATGGTGGCCAGCATCAAGCCGGAGGACCAGTTCACCCGGTGGAAGTCGGAGTACGAGGCCGACATCATGGTGTCGCTCGCCTCGCTGGCGGGGGAGCGGATGTTCTTCGGCGAGGACAACTCCTCCGGCGTCTCCGGCGACCTGCAGAGCGCGACCGCGATCACCGGGCTCATGGAGGCCCACTGGGGCATGGGCATCGGGGTGGCGTCGCTGCCGGCGCTGCAGGAGCTCGGCCTGCGCGAGGGCAAGGCGGCCCAGCCGCAGCCGGGAGGCGGCGGCATCGGCTTCACCGGCACTCCGGCGGGCCGGCGCGACGAGATGGTGCCCGACATGCTCCCCGAGCGGATCGAGTTCAACCTCAGCCGGCTGCTGGAGAAGACGGCCGAGCTGCTGCGCGAGAACCGCCGCGAGGTGCTGTCGGTCGCGCACGCGCTGGAGCAGCACAAGACGCTGAACGGCGACGACGTGGTCGCGGTCATCGAGGGCAGGATGGGCCCGCTGATCGACGGCACCGTCTACACCTCCGACGAGTTCTACGAGGAGATCGAGACCTACCACGCGGCCGCGGCGGCGGCCCACAAGGCGCACAGCGAGGTCCCGGTCGAGCTTCCGCTGCCCCGGAGCCGGGTCATCGAGGCGTCGGTCGTGCCGGCGTCCTCGGGCGGCACCGCGCCGGTGCTGGTCGCGCCGCCGCCCAACGGCCTGGCCGGCGGCAACGGGCACCCCCCGGCGACGCAGCCGGTCGCCCCGGCGCAGCCGGACTTCGTGCCGTGGAGCGGCTCGCCGCCGCCGGTCGCCCCGGCCCCGCCGTTCGCCCGGTCGTCCGCGGAGCCGTCCCGCGCGTCGTACGGCGCGCTGTGGGCGGTCGTCGGCGTGGTCGTGGCGGTGGTGCTGCTCATGCTCCTGGGCGTGCTGCTGTTCGCCGCGCCGCGGGGCGCGGCCGGCGCGGCGGGCGCCTCCGTCGCGGGCGTGCCCGCGGGCACGGCCGTCCTGCTGGCCGTCGCGCTGGTCGCGGTGATCGGCGGCATCGCGGTCGCGTTCCTGCTGGTCCGCTCACACCAGGCGGGGCGGCGGCGGGCCGAGGAGGCCAGAGACCGGGCCGCCGAACGCGCGCAGTTGCTCGCGGCGGCCATGGACCCCGAGGTCGCGATGCGGCTGCTCGGCTACGACGGCAGGCGAGGCCCGGAGTCCTGAGCCTGAGACGTCCTGGCCGTCCGGCCCTGCGATCCGATCCCCGGTGGGCGCCGCCCGCCGGGGATCGGCGTTTCCGGGACCGCGTCGGCGATCACCCAGATGGTGACCAAGCCGGAGCGCGTGGGCCTGGTGGAGCGCCACCCGGATCCGTTTCCCGTCCGCGCCACGGCCGCCGGTGCCGCGATCGTGGACGGACGGCGCGCCGAGCGCATGGCCCGGAAGAGGCGCCCGGCGAAGGGCCCGCGGGGGCCGTGGTTCTCCGGCCCAGGCTCTTCCGGTCACGGCTCTTCGAGCCGAGTCCGGGACGTTCTCCCGGGTCCCGGGCAGGACGCCCCGGCCGTGGCCTGGGAGAACGCGCGGTGAACGGTCCTCCGGGTCAGAGGCGGAAGCCCAGATCGGGCGTGATCTCCGCCACGTCCATCTGGGCCTTCTGCAGGCGGCCTGAGTAGTCCCAGTTCATCGCCTGCCAGCGGGTGAACTGGTCGAGCACCCACATGCCGCTCTGCCTGCTGCCGTTGCCCGACCTGCCGTTCCCGCCGAACGGCAGGTGGGCCTCCGCGCCGGAGGTGGAGTTGTTGACGCTGACCATGCCGGCCGACACGCCCTCGCGGAACCGGAACACCGCCTTCGGGTCGGAGGTGTAGATGGACGACGACAGGCCATATCCGGGCCGGTTGGCCAGGTCGATCGCCTCGTCGAGAGTGGCGAACGTCGTCACGCCCACGATCGGACCGAACGTCTCCTCCAGGAACAGCCGGTCATCGGGACGGACGCCGTCCACCACCACGGGGTGGTAGTAGAGGCCCTCGCCGTCCATCCGGCCGACCGGGCCCGGCAGCACGGTGTGGTGCGGCTGGATCCAGCCCAGGTATTCCTCGTAACGCTCGGCGAACTTGTGGTCGAGCAGCGGGCCGTACAGCACGTCGCCGTTCGGGTCGCCGATCTTCGCGTCGCGCACGAGGGCGGTGAACCGGCGCAGGAACTCGTCGTGGACGTCCTCGTGCACGATGACCGTGCCGAGGGAGGTGCACCGCTGACCGGCGGTGCCGAAGCCGGAGAACAGCGCGCCCTCGGCGGCGAGATCGAGATCGGCGTCCGGCATGACGACCATCGGGTTCTTGCCGCCGAGCTCCAGGCAGGGCGACTGCAGGTGCCGCCCGCACAGCTCGCCGACGGCCCGGCCGACCGCGCTCGACCCGGTGAAGCCGACCTTCTGCACGGTGCCCTCGCCGAGCGCGCGGTCGAGTCCCGCGTACGTCTGCTCGCCGTCGGCGAAGACGATGTTGAGCACGCCGTCGGGCAGCCCGGCCGCCGCGAACAGCCGATAGAGCGCGTGCGCGGAGGCCGCGGCGTATTCGGCCGGCTTCCACACCACCGCGTTGCCGCACAGCAGCGCCGGGACCAGATACCACGAGGGGACCGCCACCGGGAAGTTGCCCGCGGTCACGACCGCCGCCACGCCGACCGGGACGCGGAAGGTGAACAGGCTCTTGTCGGGCATCTCCGACGGCACGGTCTGCCCGTAGAGGCGGCGGCCCTCGCCCAGGAAGAAGTCGCAGGTGTCCACGATCTCGCGGACCTCGCCCAGCGCCTCGGCGTACGGCTTGCCGATCTCCTCGGTCACCAGCCGGGCCAGCGCCTCGGTGTTGGCCTCGACCAGGCGGCCGATCGAGGCGATCACCCGGCCGCGCACCGGAGCGGGGACGCGCGCCCACTCCCGCTGGGCGACCGACGCGGCGCGGCTGGCGCCGGCGAAGTCGTCCGCGCCGGCGAGCAGGACGGTCGCCACCGTCTCCGCGGGCCGCGCCGGGTTGACGGACTCGTACGGCGTGCCCGAAGCGAGCTCCTCACCCGCGACGACGGAAACGATCTGCACAGCCACCGCTGACCTCCGGAATTGTTGCTGGTGCCACGCCTTGATTACACAGTATTTCCGTCCGGGGCACCCGGCGACAGGCCCTCCTGGAGGGCGACCGCGGCGGCCTGGGTGCGGCTGGTCACGCCGAGCTTGGCCAGGATGTTCGAGACGTGCACGCTCACCGTCTTCTGCGAGATGAACAGCCGATCGCCGATCTCCCGGTTGGCCAGGCCGGCCGCGACGTGGGCCAGCACCTCCCGCTCACGCGTGGTGAGCGCGGCCAGCCGCCCCGGCTCGCGTGCCGCTCCCGGCGGCTCACCGGCGGCGGTCTCCTGCGCCTCGCCGTCGTGGGCGGACGTGGAGACCGCCGAGGCGTCCGCTGGGGTGACCGTGGGGGTCGCCGTTGGGGTGGCCGCCGTCGGGTCGGGGAATCCGGCCCGTGCCCCGACCGCCCTCAGCGTTTCGAGGAAGGGCCGGGCTCCGAGCGCGGCGGCGACGTGCACCGCGCGCTCCCACTCGACGCGGGCCGCCGCGCGGTCACCCGCCCGCAGCAGGCTCTCGGCCAGCCGCCACCGCGACCGCGCCTCCTCGTAGACGAAGCCGAAGCCGAAGGCTTCGGTGGCACGCCGCCAGACCTCCGGATCCTCCGTGCCGTTGGCGCGGTGCCACTCGGCCTCCGCCCGTGCCAGCCAGGCCACTCCCTCCGGCCCCAGCCGGCCTCGCGGGCCGTTCGGCCCGTTCTCCGCCGCCCACCGTGCCCGGCGCAGCAGGTCGTCGCAGGGCTCGCCGGTCCGGCCGAGGTCGGCCAGCGCCCACAGGCCGGTGGCCGCGATGCGGATCAGGCTGGGATCGAACGGTTCGAGCACCGCGACGATCGCGTTGACGTGGTCGAGCGCGGTGTGCGGGTCGCCGCGCCACAGCGCGTGCTCGGCCGCCATGCCGCGGCCCATGTAGCTGATCAGGTCGTCCGACCAGAAGCGGGACAGCCACCGCAGTCTCTCTTCGGCGCCCGGGCGCCCCCGGCCCACCTCGACGAAGAGGGCGAACGACGACAACTGGGCCTCGGCCCTGGTGCCGACCCGGACGCCGAACCCTCCCGCCAGCCGCTCCGCCGCGTCCCAGTCGCCGTCCGCGTAGTGCACCAGGTAGTTCAGGAAGCGCAGGTCCGTGCCGAACGTGCTCCAGTTGAGCCCGGTCTCCTCGGCCAGCCGTACGCCGTCCTCGGTGATGCGGGCGGCCACAGCGAGGGCGCCGTTCTCGTAATGGATGCGGGCGAGGTTGAAACGCGCCCGCAGGTCGATGGACAGGTCGCCGGAGGGGCGGCGGGTGGCGCGCGTGAGGAGATCGACGGCCTGCTCGACGCTGGTCCCGAACTCCTCCTCGAGCAGGGCGAGCGAGACGAGCGCGCTGGCCTCCGCGTCGCGGGCGCCGGTGGCCTCCGCGACCTCCAGCGCCCTGGCCGCCGTCGCCGCCGCCTCCTTGTCGTGGTACTGCCGGAAGAGCGCGCGGGCGTAGGTGGCCAGCGCCCTGGCCAGCAGCGGACTGTGCGGCGCGGCGTCCACCGCCTCCCGGGCGGCCGCGACCGCCTCGGCCTCGTCGCCGCCCGCGTCCGCCAGGTAATAGGACAGGCGTTCGCCGGTCTCCGCGATCAGGGCCGGGTCGTCGGTCTCATGGCGCAGCCGCCGCACCTGTTCCGCCGCCCGGTGGTAGTCGCCCGCCGCGGCCGCCGCGGCGGCGCCGGCCAGCGCGATCCTCGGCCGGCTCGCCCCGGCCAGCCGTTCGGCCTCCGGCACCTGGTCCCAGACCTCCAGCGCCCGCCCGTAGTGCCGGTGCGCCTCCGCGGGCGCGCCGAGCCCGGCGGCCATCCGCCCGGCCTCCACCGACGCCCGCAGCGCGCCCGGCAGGTCGTGCCCGGCGAGATGGTGATGGGCCAGCTCGGCGGGGGCGCCGCCGCGTTCGGCGAGCAGCGCGGCGAACGCGGTGTGCAGGCGGGTCCGCTCGCCCGGCAGCAGGTCGTCGTAGACGGCCTCCTGAAGGAGCGCGTGCCGGAAGGTGTAGCCGTCGCTGCCCGCCGTGAGCAGCCGCTGCGAGACGATCTCGCGCAGCGCGTCCTCCAGCGGCAGGTCGCCGAGCCCGGTCGCGTCGCGCAGCAGGTCGTGACCGACCCGGCGGCCGGCCACCGCGGCGACCCGCAGCACCTGGCGGGCGGTGTCGGACAGGGTCTCCACCCGGGCGAGCAGCAGGTCTGCGAGCGTTCCGGGCAGCCGCGCCCGCGCCGGCCGCCAGGAGCTCCTCGGCGAAGAACGGGTTGCCGCCGGCGCGCTCGATCACGGTCGTCAGGCCGCGCTCCGCCACCGGCCCCGCGGGGCCCTCACCGTACCGGTCGAGGACGGCGAGATACTCCGCCATGTCGTCGTCGCCGAGCGGCGGCAGCTCGACGGAGGTGACCAGCGGCAGCCGCCGCAGCTCGGCCAGGACCGGGCGCAGCGGGTGGCGGCGGTGGAGGTCGTCCGTACGGTAGGTGCCGACGAGGCACACCCGCTCGCGCTGCAGCATGCGGGTGAGGAAGACCAGCAGGTCGCGGGTCGAGCGGTCGGCCCAGTGCAGGTCCTCGAACACGAACAGCACCGGCTGCCGCCCGGCCACCTCCGACAGCATGTCGAGCACCGACCCGAACAGGCGCTGCTGGGCGAGCCCCCCGGTCGTCGCCTCCGTGGGGCCCGCCTCGTCGCCGGGCAGCAGCCGCCGCAGCGCGGGACGGGCCGTGACGGCCGGACCGACCGGTCCGTCGGCGTCGGCGGCTCCGCGCAGGGCGTCGGCGAGCGGCAGATAGGGCAGGGCGTCGCCGAGCTCGGCGCACTGGCCGGTGAGCGTCACGAAGCCCCGCCGCTGCGCGAGGTCGCACAGCTCGGTCACGATCCGCGTCTTGCCGATCCCCGCGTCGCCGCCCACGAGGGCGACCCCCGCGAGCCCGGCCGCCGCGGAGTCGAGCACGCCCAGGAGCCGATCGAGCTCGGCAGAACGCCCGATCAGCACTCTTTGCGGCGTACGCGCAACCACGCAGGCGAGTATGACACGCGGCCCCGACAAAACCGTGCCCCCGACGTCGGCGCCCACCCGTTCCGGTGGCCGGCCGTGCCGAGGTGCTCGCCCAGCAGCGGCACCGGCCCGGGCCCGCCGTCCGGACCCCCACAGA
This sequence comes from Microbispora sp. CSR-4, assembly GCF_008033685.1. Lineage (NCBI taxonomy): Bacteria > Bacillati > Actinomycetota > Actinomycetes > Streptosporangiales > Streptosporangiaceae > Microbispora > Microbispora sp. CSR-4. The sequence goes on along the minus strand of NZ_VJVX01000002.1, from coordinate 37,446 downwards.
GGAGAGCCGCGGCCCCGACGTCTACGAGAAGGCGTATGACGCCCCCCACCCCGAGCTGTTCTTCAAGTCGCTCGGCCGGCGGGGGCGCGGGCACGGGCAGGCGATCGCCGTACGGCCCGACTCGTCCTGGGACGTCCCGGAGCCGGAGCCGGACGTGGTCGTCCGCGCCAACGGCGAGATCGCCGGTCACCACGATCTGCGACGACGTGAGCTCCCGGTCCATCGAGGGCGAGAACCCGCTGTGCCTCCCGCAGCCCTCAATATCCGGTGGCGCCGTCGATCCGCTCGCGGAGCAGGTCGGCGTGCCCGTTGTGGCGGCCGTAGATGCCGATCATGTCCACCAGGATGCGGCGCAGCGAGATCGGCTGCCCGGTGGCGCGGGGGACGCCGGTCTCGTCCAGCGAGTGGGCGGCGACGATCTCACGGGAGCGCGCGCACCCCGCCCGCCACACGGCGAACGCCTCCTCGACGTCTCCGTCCAGATCCTCGAAGTCCTGGTCGGGGTCGTCGTCGGAGTAGTAGAGGAGCGGGACGTCCTCACCGGCGAACTGGATGCGGAACCACCACCGCTCCACGCCCGCGACGTGCCGGAGGATGCCGTGGAGGCTGAGCCCGGACGGCGGCACTCCCTTGTCCGACAGCCGATCGCCGGGGACCCCCGCGCATTTCATCGCGAACGTCTCGCGTTGCCATTCGAGAAAGGCCGTGAGGATCTCCCGCTCGTCGCCGACGAGGGGCGGGGTGGACCGGCGATCGCCGTCCCACTTCTTCGAATAGTTCACCTCGGGTATGTCGTTCACGGGCCCGACTCTGCCAGACGGCTCCGACACTTTCGCCCGGGCGCGGGCCCGTCCGCTCACATGGGGGAGGAAGCGCCAGGCTCTCCGGCACGCCGGGAGCCTTCCGCCCATCCGCTTTCGCGTGGGTGAGAAGGGACGTGCTCCGCCCCGCCGCCGGGCCCGGATCGGCCCCGTTTCGCGGGCGCGGCTAATTGTCGGAGCCCGGGGCTACTGTGCGGCGGGTGATGACACGGTGGGGCCAGGCCGCGACCCGGGACACGGGTGACGCGGGGGTGGACGGCGCCCGTGCCGGCACCGATGCCGAGACCGATGCCGGCGCTGGGGCCGGCGCTGGGGCCGGGGCCGGGGCCGGTGGCCGGGTGGCGGCCGGGCGCAGCCAGGCCGAGCAGCGGGAGAGCAGGGTCGCCGCGGGCCTGTCGGAGCTGGAGCGGTGGCTGGCCGACCAGATCGGGCAGGGGATCGCGCAGGCCCGTCAGACGGGGCCGGCCGACTGGGAGGATCTCGCGAGACGCCTGGTCGACGCGCAGGCGCCGGGTGTGGCGGGGACCGTCACCCGGCTCTCGCGGGTGCTCGGCGCCGAAGACTGGCCGGGCCTGCTGCTCGGGGAGTACGCGCTGCTTCACCTGCTCGCGGTCGCCCATCGCCGTGCCGCCGCGCTGCCCGGGCCGTTGCGGCAGACCGTGCGGGCGCGGGTGGGATTCCCCGTCACGAGGGAGTCGGTCCTGGCCACCCCGGCGGTTCGGGACCACTGGGATGTCGTCGGCTGCCGCGACGAGGAGCAGGACCGGCTGGTCGCCCGTCGCGTGTGGCTGGCCGGACGCACGACGGGCCGTCTGGCGATGGTGCTGTCGTTCGCGCCGGCCGGGCAGCCGCTCGACACGTTTCCGCCGCCCGGCACGACGATCGACGCCGACCTGGCCTTCTATCCGGGGGCCTCGCCCCTGCGCGCCCTGGTGGCCGGGCGGCGGGGCCATGTCGACGCCGGGCCGCCCCCGGGCACAAAGGTCTCCCAGGTGCCCGCGCTGATCGCCGAGGTGCTCGCCGCCGATCCCTGGACCGACTCCTGGCCGCTGGTGCTCGACGGGGCCGTGCCGTGCCCGGACGGCCTCGCGGACGACGAGGGGAACGCACTTCCGCTGCATCCGTCCGCGGGCGTCCCGTGGCGCCTGCTGGCCGTCTCCGGCGGGCGGCCGGTGACGGTCGCCGCCGAGTGGACGCCGCGTGGGCTGCTCCCGCTGACGGTGTGGAACGAGGACGGCGGGGCGGTGCGGTTATGACGCGTGCCGTTTCCGGGCGATGGGAGGCCGGACGGGTCTCGTGGGAGGAGCTGGTCTCCACCGCGCTGGTGGGCGCCGGCCGCCGCGCCGTCCCGCCGGAGAGCCTGTTGGAGCGGGCCGCCGAGCAGGTGGTGCGGATGCGCGCGGGACGGCGACCGGGCAGGGGCAGTCCGCCGGTTCCCGCGCCGGCGGAGACGATGCCTCTCGTACCCGGCGCCGCCGCGGACCGGCTGGCCCGCATGCTCGCGGGGGAGCAGAGCAGGCTGCTGACCGAGTGGCTGGAGACGGCGGCGGCGCGGCGGGGGCGGGTCCCGGCCGAGATGATTCCCGGGCTGCTCGACCTCGGGGCCCGCGACCGGTCGATCCGCGCCTGCCTGGGGGCGGTCACCGGAGCCCGGGGCCGCTGGCTCGCCGGTCTCAACGCGGCATGGGCCTATCTGCTGGCGGAGCCGGCGCACGTGCCGCCCGACAAGGTGTGGGAGCTCGGCACCAGCGGCGACAGGCGTGCCTTCCTGGCCGCCTTGCGGCGCCGTGACCCGGCCGCCGCGCGGGAGCTGCTCGAACGCGGCTGGAGCGCCGAGACGCCGGAAGACCGGGCTGTTTTCGTGACGATCCTCGCCGACGGCCTCGGCATGGCCGACGAACCGTTCCTGGAGGCGGTGCTCGACGACCGGCGCCGCGAGGTGCGGCAGGCCGCCGCCGACCTCCTCACCCGCCTGCCGCGGTCGCGGCTGGCCCTGCGCATGACCGCACGCGCGCGCCGTCTCGTGACCGGGGACGGCTCGCGGCTGCGGGCCGAGCCGCCGCCGGAGTGCGACGGCGAGATGGAGCGCGACGGCGTCAGGGCGCGGCCGCCCGCCGGGATGGAGGCGCGGGGCTGGTGGCTCCAGCAGGTGGTGGCGCACACGCCGCTGTCGTTCTGGCCGGATCACCTCGGCATGCCGCCGGACGAGATCGCGGCGGCCCGGATCGGCGACTGGCAGCGTGAGGTCCGCATGGGCTGGACCAGGGCCGCCATCCTGCAGCGGGACGCGACGTGGGCGCGTGCCCTGTTCGAGGCCGAGCCGCTGACCGACCTGCTGGCCGTGCTCCCGCCGGAGGAGCGGTCGCGCCGGGCGGCCGAGCTCGTGGCGGGCCATCCCGTGGACGGCCAGATGGGCATGATGCTGGGCGGCGTGCCGCGGCCGTGGGGGCACCGGCTGGCGAGGGCCGTGCTCAAGAAGATCGTCGAGACCACGCGGACGCAGCCGTGGAACGCCGGTGAGCTGATCCGGCTGGCGGGGGAGCGGTTCGACCCCGCGATGCACGAGCACGCCGGGGAGGTCCCCGAGCTGGCCGCGACCCTGCGCTTCCGTTCCGAGATGCTGAAGGAGCTTGAGTGACCGGCATTCTGCGCCCGCACGCGGAGGACCAGTTCGCCGACGAGCTGGCGATCCTCGCGAAGACCGACGACCGGCCGCGCCCACCGGGCTGGCGGCTGTCGCCCTGGGCGGTGACGACCTACGTGCTGGGGGACGGCGGCCAGATCACGCCGAAGTACATCGGCCCGCGCAGGATCGTCGAGGTCGCGGTGGCGACGCTCGCCACCGACAGGGCACTGCTGCTGCTCGGCGTGCCCGGCACGGCCAAGACCTGGTTGTCCGAGCATCTCGCCGCGGCGATCAGCGGCGACTCGACCCTGCTCGTGCAGGGCACGGCCGGCACGGCGGAGGAGGCCGTGCGTTACGGGTGGAACTACGCGCGGCTGCTGTCGGAGGGCCCGTCCCGAGGGGCGCTGACGCCGAGCCCGGTCATGCGGGCCATGGCGGAGGGACGGCTGGCCAGGATCGAGGAGCTGACCCGCATGCCGTCCGACGTCCAGGACGCCCTGATCACCGTGCTGTCCGAGAAGACGCTGCCGATCCCCGAGCTGGGGGAGGAGGTGCAGGCGGCCAAGGGCTTCAACGTCATCGCCACCGCCAACGACCGCGACCGCGGGGTCAACGAGCTGTCGAGCGCGCTGCGCAGGCGGTTCAACACCGTCGTGCTGCCGGTGCCCGCCAGCACGGAGGAGGAGGTCGGCATCGTGGCCCGGCGGGTGGCGCAGCTCGGCCGCGCCCTGGAGCTGCCGGAGACCGTGACCGGTTTGGAGGAGATCCGCCGCGTTGTGACGGTCTTCCGGGAGCTGCGCGCGGGCGTGACCTCCGACGGGCGGACCAAGATCAAGTCGCCAAGCGGCACGCTCAGCACGGCTGAGGCCATCTCGGTCGTCACCAACGGGATCGTGCTCGCCGCCCACTTCGGGGACGGCGTGCTGCGCCCGGCCGACGTCGCGGGCGGCATCGTGGGGGCGGTGGTCCAGGACCCGGTGTCCGACCGCGTGGTCTGGCAGGAATACCTGGAGACGGTCGTCCGCGACCGCGACGACTGGCGTGACTTCTACCGGGCCTGCCGCGATGCCGGCTGAGATCGCCGCCGGCGCCTTCCCCGGCCCGGACGGCGACCGGCGTGGCGGCCGGGGCGGTTCCCGGAGTGGCGACGACCACGACGACCGGGGCCACTCGGGTGGCGGGAGCAGGCCGGAGGATCCGGCGCAGGAGGTGCCGGTGCCGAGGGTGCCGGTGCCGGGGGTGCCGGTGCCGGGGGTGCCGGTGCCGGGGGTGCCGGTGCCGGGGGTGCCGGTGCCGGGGGTGCCGGTGCCGGGGGTGTCGGTGTTGGGGGTGCGGCACCACGGGCCGGGATCGGCCAGGGCCGTGCGCGACGAGCTGAACCGGATCCGGCCCGATCTGGTGCTCGTCGAAGGCCCGCCCGAGGCCGACGCCCTGGTGGCGCTCGCCGCCGATCCCGGCATGCGCCCGCCCGTCGCGCTGCTGGCGTACGTGCCGGGAGAGCCGTCGCGGGCCGCCTTCTGGCCGTTCGCGGAGTTCTCCCCGGAGTGGCAGGCGATCGCCTACGCCGTCAGGGCGGGCGTCGAGGTGCGGTTCTGCGACCTGCCCGCCGCGCACAGCCTCGCGCTCGACGCCGACCCCGTACGCCGCGATCCCATCGGCGAGCTCGCCCGCGCGGCGGGATACGACGACCCGGAGCGGTGGTGGGAGGACCTGGTCGAGCACCGGGGCGAGGCCGGGACGCTCGACGTGGTCGCCGAGGCGATGCGGGCCGCGCGTGAGGGGCACGTCGCGGAGGGCGTCGAGGCCCGGCGCGAGGCGTACATGCGCAGGACGCTGCGGAAGGCGACGCGCGAGGGCTTCACCCGGATCGCGGTGGTCTGCGGGGCCTGGCACCTGCCCGCACTGACCCTGCCCGCACTGACCCTGCCCACGCCGACTCCGCCTGCACCGACCCTGCCCACGCCGACTCCGCCTGCACCGACCCTGCCCACGCCGACTCCGCCTGCACCGGCCTCGCCTGCACCGGGAGTGCCCGGGGGACATGCCCGGGAGACCGGCCGGACCGCGGGGCCGGGCCCGGGCACGCCGGACGGGCCCGGCGGGCTGCCCTCCGCGGCTGAGGACGAGCGGCTGCTGCGCGGCCTGCCGAAGGTCAGGGTCGAGGTGACCTGGGTGCCGTGGACCCACGGACGGCTCGCCGCCGGAGCGGGCTACGGCGCGGGGGTCGGCGCGCCCGGGTGGTACGAGCACCTGTTCACGGCGCCCGACCACCCCGTGGAGCGCTGGCTGGCCCGCGCCGCCGCGATCCTGCGGGAGGAGGGCCTGCCCGTCTCCTCCGCGCACGTCATCGAGGCCGTACGGCTGGCCGAGGGCCTGGCGGCGCTGCGCGGCAGGCCGCTCGCCGGTCTGTCGGAGGTCACCGACGCGGTCAGGGCGGTGCTGTGCGGCGGCGACGAGCTGCCGGTCGAGCTGGTCCGGCGGCGGATGGTCGTCGGGGAGCGGCTCGGGCGGGTGCCGGACGCCACGCCGATGGTGCCGCTGCGGCGTGACCTGCGCGACGAGCAGCGGCGGCTGCGCATGAAGCCCGAGGTCATGGCCGGGGAGCACGACCTCGACCTGCGCAGGCCGCTCGACCTCGGCCGCAGCCGGTTGCTGCACCGGCTCGCCCTGCTGGGCGTGCCCTGGGGGACGCCACGGCGGGCCCGGAGCAAGGGGACGTTCAAGGAGTCGTGGTCGCTGGAGTGGCGTCCGGAGCTCGACGTGGCCCTCATCGAGGCGGCCGTGTGGGGGATCACGGTCGAGGCGGCGGCGACCGCCCGCGTCCGCGACCTCGCGAACGGCGCGGGCCTGCCCGAGCTGGCCGCGCTGGTCGAGCGCTGCCTGCTCGCCCACCTGCCGGACGCGCTGACGTATGTCCTGGGGCGGATAGAGGACCGGGCGGCGCTCGACGGCGAGGTGCGCCACCTCATGGGGGCGCTGCCCGCGCTCGTGCGGGCCCGCCGCTATGGGGACGTGCGCGGCACCGAGGGCCTCGCGGGTGTCACCGAGTCGATGCTCGCGCGGATCTGCGCCGGGCTGTCGCCCGCCCTCACGGGGCTGGACGAGGACGCGGCCCGGGAGATGGCGGCGCTGATGGACGGCGTCCACACGGCCGCCGGGTTGATGGGCGGCGGCCGGTGGCTCGCGACGCTGGCGGGGATCGCCCGGCGCGACGACCTGCCGGGGCTGCTCGACGGCCGGATCGTGCGGATCCTGTTCGACGCCGAGGCGCTGGAGGACGACGTGGCCGCCCGCATGGCGCGGGCGATGTCGTCCGGCGACCTCCCGGCCCGGTCGGCGGCCTGGATGGAGGGCTTCCTGTCCGGGGGCGGCCTGCTGCTCGTCCACGACCCGCGCCTGCTGGCCGTCGTGGACGCCTGGCTCACCGGCCTGTCACCCGAGGCGTTCGTGGACGTGCTGCCGTTGCTGCGGCGCACGTTCGGGGCGTTTCCCGCGCCGGAGCGGCGGATGATCGGCCGCAGGGTCCGCTCCGGCGCGGCGTCCGGTGGCGAGGAGGAGGCCGGGTACGACGACGGGCCGGCCGCGGCGGCCGTACGGACCGTGCGCGAGATCCTGGGACACGCGGGGAGGGCCTGATGGACGGCGAGGAGGAGCGGCTGCGCCGCTGGCGGCTGGTGCTGGGCGGCGCGGCGGAGGGGACGCTCGAAGGCGTGGACGCCCGGATGGACGCCGCCCTCACGGCCCTTTACGACGCGCAGGAGCAACGCGGCGCCGGCCTCGGCGCGTCCGCGCCCCGGGTGGCCCGCTGGCTGGGGGACATCCGGGAGTGCTTCCCCGCGGGTGTCGTGCAGGTCATGCAGAAGGACGCCATCGAGCGGCTCGACCTGACCCGGCTCCTGCTGGAGCCCGAGATGCTGGAGGCCGTCGAGCCCGACGTGCACCTGGTGGGCACGCTGCTGTCGCTGAGCCGGCTGATGCCGGAGCGGGCACGCGAGTCGGCAAGGGCCGTCGTCCGCACGGTCGTGCGGGAGCTGGAGGCCCGGCTGACGCGGCGCACCCTGACGGCCGTCAGCGGCGCGCTCGACCGCTCGGCGAGGACCCACCGGCCCAGGAGGACGGCCGAGGTCGACTGGAACCGTACGATCCGGGCGAACCTGCGCAACTACCTCCCCGAGCGGAGGACCGTCGTGCCGTCCCGGCTGGTCGGGTACGCCCGGGGGCAGCGGGCCGTCCAGCGGGAGGTCGTGCTGGCCGTCGACCAGAGCGGCTCGATGGCCGCATCGGTGGTGTACGCGGGGGTCTTCGCCGCGGTGCTCGCGTCGATGCGCTCGCTCAAGACCTCGTTCGTGGCCTTCGACACGGCCGTGGCCGACCTGACCGATCGGCTGCACGACCCCGTCGAGGTGCTGTTCGGCACCCAGCTCGGCGGCGGCACCGACATCAACCGCGCGGTGGCCTACTGCGAGCGGCTCGTCACCCGGCCGGCCGGCACGATCTTCCTGCTGATCAGCGACCTGTACGAGGGCGGGCCGCGTGAGGAGATGCTGCGCCGGATCGCCGCCATGACCGCCGCCGGGGTCCAGGTGATCGTGCTGCTCGCGCTGTCGGACGAGGGCACGCCGCAGTACGACCACGACAACGCGGCGGCGCTGGCCGCGATGGGCGTGCCGGTCTTCGCCTGCTCGCCGGACGCCTTTCCCGGCCTCATGGCGGCCGCCATAGAGCGCCGGTCGTACGACCAAGGTCGCATTCCCGCGCCCGGACGGTGATATGTAATGTCCGTATCATGTCTTCGGTAATGACCGCTCCAGCCGCCGTCTTCAGCCGGCGCTACCGTGCCCTGAGCGTCGGGATCGTGGCTCTCGTCATGCTCGTGGCGTTCGAATATCTGGCGGTGGCCACCGCGATGCCGCTCATCGGCCGGGAGCTGAACGGCTACCACCTCTACGGCCTGGCGTTCAGCGGCGGCATGGCGGCGAACGTCATCGCCACGGTGGTGGGGGGACGCTGGAGCGACGCCCGGGGGCCGTACCCCGCCCTGTGGACGGGAGTGGCGGGGGTCCTCGCCGGGCTCGCGGTGTCCGGGTTCGCGCCCGACATGGAGGTCTTCCTCGTGGGCCGGTTCCTCCAGGGGCTCGGCGGTGGTCTGTTCAACGTGGCGTTGTACGTCCTGGTCGCCCAGGCGTACCCCTCGGCCATGCACCCGCGGGTGTTCTCCGTGCTGGCCGCGGCGTGGGTGCTGCCGTCCGTGGTCGGCCCGGCCGTCACCGGCTTCGTGGCGGAGACCTGGAGCTGGCGCCTGATCTTCCTGGGCGTGGCGGTGCTGTCGCTCCCCGCCGCGCTGATCATGTATCGGGGACTGCCCGCCGGGGAGGGGCAGCCCAGGGAGGCGATGGGCCGGGCCTTTCTGCCCCGGTTCGCCTGGGGCGTCTGCGCCGCGATCGGCGCGGCGCTGCTGCAGTACGGCAGCGGCGCGGCGGGCGCGGGGATCGTCCTCGCGGTCGCCGGGCTGGCGATCCTCGCGCTGACGCTGCCGAAGCTGCTGCCGAAGGGGACGCTGCGCGCCGCCCGCGGGCTGCCCACCGTGATCGCGCTGCGCGGCCTGGCCGCCGGAGCGTTCTTCGCCGCCGAGGTGTTCGTCCCGCTGATGCTGGTGCAGGAGCGGCACCTGAACACGGCCGAGGCCGGGCTCGCGCTCACCGGCGGGGCACTCGCCTGGTCGCTCGGCTCGTGGATCCAGGGCCGCAGGCCCCACGCGCGGGCGATGACCATCCGCCTCGGCGCGACCCTGATCGCCGCCGGCATCTGCGTCACCGCTTTGATCGTGATCCCCGCCACGCCGGCCCTCGTGGTCTTCGGGGGCTGGATCGTGGCGGGCCTGGGCATCGGGATGATCTTCCCGACGTTGTCGGTGCTGGTGCTGGAGCTGTCCGCGCCGGGGGAGGAGGGCCGCAACAGCTCGTCGCTGAGCATCGGAGAGTCGGTCTTCTCCGTCGTCGCCGTCGCGGTCACCGGGGCCGTTTTCGCCGCGTACGGGAGCCGTCCGTGGGTGTACGTGACCTGCCTCGGCCTGCTGGTCGTCATGGCGGGCACGGCCACTCTCGTGGGCGGCCGTTTCGAGCACCGCCGCGAACCGGGCACCATGGAGGTCTAGGGAATCCCGGATATCCCGCCGTAGAGCAGGCCGGCCGGACGTAGCGCCACCGAGGCGCCGCCGGGGCGGCCTTCGGCGGGTCCGGGGGGAGAAGCGAGGGGATCCGAGTGCCGCGTGTCCGGGAGCTGGAGGTCTTCAGGATGACCCTGCCGTACGGCAGGCGTCCGGAGACCGTCCTGGTGAAGATCACGGACTACGGCGGCATGGTCGGGTGGGGCGAGGCCGTCGATCCCGCCGAGGCCGGCCCGCTCGAGCGGGCCCTGCCCGCGCTCATCGGCATCGACTGGGAGCACCCGTCGGAGCTGGGGGAGATCCCCGGCGGCGCGGCCGGAGACATGGCCTGCTGGGACCTGTGGGGCCGCATGAACGGCGTCCCGCTCTCCCACGCCCTCGGCGGCAGCCGCACGTCGCTGATCGCGACCGTCAGGCTGTCGGCGGACCGCTCCCTGGAGAGCATGGTCGCCCGGGTGAACCGGCACGTGTGCGCGGGCTACGGGCACGTGACCCTCGACGTCCACCCCGGCTGGGACGTCGAGCCGCTGCGCGCCGTGCGCGCCGCCTATCCCGGCCTGGCCATCGCGGTGGACGGGCGCGGCGCCTACACGGAGATCGCGCAGCTGGAGGCGCTGGACGCCTACGGGGTGGTGGCCATCGAGCGCCCCTTCAAGGACCTGCTGACCAGCGCCGACCTGCAAGACCGGGTGTCGGCCCAGGTCGCCGTCGAGGTGGCCTCGGTGGCCGAGCTCGACGAGGCGGTGAGCCTCAACGCGGGCCGGGCGCTGCTGCTGCGTCCCGCGAAGTTCGGCTCGCTCGGCGCCGTACGGCTCGCGCACGACCGTGCGGTGGAGGCCGGGTGGGACATCGTCTGCACCGGCGGCCTCGGGGCGGGGCTGGCCCGGGCCGCGACGGTCGCCGTCGCCAGCCTGCCCGGCTGCTCGCTGCCCAGCGACGTCGCAGAGCCGCCGAAGAGCGCGCAGGTGGTGCTCCCGCCCGTCGGCGCGTCCGGCGGGGTCGTCGCGGTGCCGCTCACCCAGCCGGGTCTCGGGCACACGGTGGACGAGGACCGGGTGCGCCGCATGGCCCGCGCGTCGTTCCGCGTCTGACCCGCGCTCCTGTCTGAGGCGGGCGCGGCCGGAAGAGCCCGGCTCAGCTCGTCATCGCCGCGCTCGGCGCCCCGCAGCCGTCGTCGATCGGGCTCGGCGTTCCCTCGGGCGAGAGCACGGGCGTGGGGGAGGGCGGCGGCGAGTGCCGGTGCCGATGCCGGTGCCGTCCCTGAGCGGACGGGGCGCCGGACGGTGGGGCGGACGGACCGGCCTGGGCGTGCTCGGAGGCGTGGATCGCCTTGGCGGTGAGCAGCCGGATCCGGTCCCAGTCGGGATAGGCGGTGTTGATCAGCGGCGGCACGAACTGCAGGCTGGTGATCGCGGCGTGCTTGACCTTCCAGGCCAGCGGCACCAGGTGTTCCAGCATGGGCCGGGGCACGTCGGTGCTGAGCAGCCTGCGGGTGGCCGCCGCGATCTCGGTGAACCGCGTCAGCACGGTGGCCGGGTCGGCCTGGGAGAGCAGGGCCCCGAGGACGCACCGCTGCCGGTGCATCCGGTCGAAGTCGTCACTGAGGGTGCGGGAGCGCGCGTACCACAACGCCTCGGTGCCGTTCAGCCGCCGGGTGCCCGCCCTGACGACGCCCTCGTCGTGCAGGCCGTAGACGATGTCGCGGTCCACCGACACCACGAGCCCGCCGAGGGCGTCGATCATCTTCGCGAAGCCCCAGATGTTGACCAGGGCGTACCAGTCGATCCGCAGGCCGAGGATGTGGCCGACCGTCTCCTTGAGGACCTCGGCGCCCATGTTCCGCCGCCCGCCGAACAGCTCGGGATGGTCGTCGGCGTACTGCCACACCGAGAACAGCAGGTCCTCTCGCCAGCCGGGGTGATACTCCGGGAGCTGGAAGCCGAAGGGGAAGCGGGCGGCCATGGCGCTGCCCGGGGGGAACCGGACGTGTTCCAGGTTGCGCGGCAGGCCGAGCAGCACGGTGTTGCCGGTGTGCACGTCCACGCTCGCGACGTTGATGCTGTCGGTGCGCATCCCGATCCGGTTGTCGCCCCAGTCGCCCCCGAGCAGGAGCACGTTGACCCGGTCGCGGCCCGCCCACGGGTCCTCCCGGCGTACGACACCGGCGGCCTGGCCGGTCCCGGCCGGCGCGGCGAACAGCGAGTCGAGGGTCTCCTCGGATACGCGCGCATATCGGGCGGCGATCGCGAACGGCACCGCGACGGTGACCGCGAGCACGCCCGCGACCAGGCCGGTGAGGACCTGCCCCCTGCGGGGCAGCCGGCCGGGCCGCAGGACGACGTACGAACGGATGACCAGCCAGAACCAGGCGACGGCACAGGCCCCGAACACCAGCGAGATCTGGCCCAGCCAGCCGAGCGCGCGTCCGGCGAGGCCGGCGTCCGCGCCGAGGGCCACGCACACGACGGCGACGACCACGGTCAGGTAGCCGCCGAGCAGGAGCAGCCCGGTGCGCCACCGGCCCGCGCGCAGGTGCGCCGCCCCGGGCAGCACCGCCGACAGCGCCACCCAGCCGATGAGGGCGGTGGCCGCGGACGCCGGGCGGCCGCGACGCGTCGACGGCCGGGCGCCGTTCCGGGGTGCGAGATCAGGGGTGACCACGCGTCAATTGAAGCGACACGGGCCCCGGAAAACCCGTCGGCGGCACGAGCGGGAACAGTCCATACCGGCATTTGACCGGGACTCGACCTTGAGGCCGGCCTACCAGGGGAAGTCGAACAGCCCGTAGTAGGCGGCGGTCAGCAGCAGCAGCGCGGTCCCGCCGAGCACACCGGCGAGGACGCTCTTCTGCCAGGGCGTCGGCTCCCAGCCGTCCCGCAGGCCGCCGGTCACCGCCGCGAACGTCGTGACCGTCTGCACGAGCATCAGGAGGGCGAGCAGGCGCACGACCAGCCACCCGGCCTGTACGGCGGGCCAGGCGCCGGCCTGGTTGACCGAGAACAGCACGATGAGCGTGATGAACGCCAGGACCGCGGCGAGCTCCCCGAGGCCGGTCCAGGCCATCCTGCGCAGCCGCCGCCGGAGGGCCGGCCACAGTTGCACGGTGGCCTCCATCCTGGCCTGCAGCCGCAGGTCGCGCCCGCGCAGCCGGACGACCATCTCGGTGACCGGCGCCGCGACGTAGCCGACCGCGGCCAGGCAGAGCGTGAGCCACAGGATCGTGCTGTTGCCCCACCACGGCGCGGCAGGCACGTCGGCGGCCTCGAAACGCTGCACCGGCGTCGCCCCCGCGATCGCCACCGAGGGCTTGGCCGTACGCGGCAGGTCCTTCATCCAGTTGGCGAGCGTGGGCAGGTAGTCCGGGACGTACGGCCCGCCGTGGATCCGCATGGCGTGGTCGGCCCCGGCGAGGAAGCGGATCGTGTAGTCGGTGTTGCCGCCCTCGGTCAGGGCGGCGGTGAGCGTCTCGGTGCTCTCCACGAAGGGGATGGACGGGTCGTCGGTGCCGTACAACGCCAGGACGGGCTGGGTGATCCCGCGCAGGGCGGGCACCCCGTCGTACCGCAGGAAGTCGAAGCCGACCCCGCCCATCGCCCGGGTGAGCAGGTCGCGTACGCCGGTCGGCGCGTGCAGGCGCAGCAACTGCTCGTTCAGCGCCCAGGCGACCTGGCGCAGCGGTGAGACGTTCGGGGAGGAGACCAGCACCACGAACGCGGCCTGCGGATCACGCGCGGCGGCGATCGGGACGACCCAGCCGCCCTCGCTGACGCCCCACAGGCCGGCGCGCGCCGGGTCGACGTCGGGCCGTGCGCGCAGCACCCGCAGCATGCGCAGGGCGTCGTCGGCGAGCAGGCCGAAGTCGCGGCTGCGGAAGGAGTAGCCCACCGTCCGCTTGTCGTACGCCAGCGTGACGATGCCCGCGCCGGCCAGCCACTCGGCCTGCTGGGTGAACTCCCCGCCGTCGCCCGACCCCGAGCCCTGCACGAACACCATCGCGGGATGGCGTCCCGGGGACAGGGGCGCCCTGATCGTCGCCTTCAGCGTCTCGTTCTTCGCCGGCACGAGGAGCGTCTCGGTGCGGAACCTGTCGGTGCGGGCGACCGGCCGCACTTCCGCGGCGGGCTGGGGAGGTAAGTCGCGAAACTGGGGCGAAGCGGACAGAGGTGGCGGGTCGAAGGCCGGCGGGGAGAGCAAGTGACCGACCGCGGCGAGTGCCACCATCAGCACACCGGCGATCACTCCGAGAGTGCCCCGGCCGACGTTCATGAGGCCGCTCCCCCATGCGTACTCGTGATACCGAACCTAGGCTAAGTCATTACTCCTTCTTTGCGTCATGCACCAGAGGGGCCGTTGGGGCCGCGTTTGTCGGAGGGACCTGTTAGCTTCCTGCGACATGCGTGTCCTGCACAGCTCCGACTGGCACCTCGGCCGGTCGTTCCACCGGGAGAGCCTGCTCGGCGCCCAGGCGGCGTACGTCGACCACCTGGTCGAGACCGTGCGTGCCGAGCACGTCGACGTCGTCGTGGTCTCCGGCGACGTCTACGACCGCGCCCTGCCTCCCGTCGACGCGGTCGCGCTGTGCAACGAGGCGCTGGCCAGGCTCAAGGCGCTCGGCGTGCACACCGTGCTCATCAGCGGCAACCACGACTCCGCCGTACGGCTGGGATTCGGCGCCGACCTCATGGAGCGGGTGCACCTGCGCACCGACCCCGCCAGGGCCTGGGAGCCGGTGATGATCGAAGACGTGGCGTTCTTCGGCATCCCCTACCTGGAGCCCGAGCTGGTCAAGGGGCCGTGGGAGCTGGCCGAGCGCAGCCACACCGCCGCGATCACGTACGCGATGGACCGGGTGCGGGCGCACCCGGCGGCGCGCAAGGTCGTGCTCGCCCACGCGTTCGTCACCGGGGGAGAGGCCAGCGACAGCGAGCGGGACATCAGCGTCGGCGGGGTCGCGCACGTGCCGGTGAGCGCGTTCTCGGGGGTCGACTACGCGGCGCTCGGGCACCTGCACGGCCGTCAGGTGATGAGCGAGACGGTCCGCTACAGCGGCTCGCCGATCGCCTACTCCTTCTCCGAGGCAGGCCATACCAAGGGCTCCTGGCTGGCCGACCTCGATTCGGGTCTGACGGAGTTCGTCCCCGCCCCGGTGCCCCGGCCGGTGAGCACGGTGCGGGGCCGCATCGACGACCTGCTTACCGACGGGCGCTTCGAGCGCTACGAGGACCACTGGCTGCAGGTGACGCTCACAGACCCGGTGCGTCCGCGCGAGGCGATGGAGCGCCTGCGCCGGCGCTTCCCGCACACGCTGGCGCTCGTCTTCCAGCCGGACGGCGCGTCCGAGGGGCCCGCGGCCCGGGCGAGGATCGCCGGCCGGGCCGAGATCGAGGTGGCGCTCGACTTCGTCCGCGAGGTTCGCGGCGAGCCCGCGGACGACGACGAACGGCGCCTGCTGCAGGAGGCGGTCGAGGCGTGCCGCATCAAGGAGAGCGCGTGAACGGCCGCCCCGCCGCGAGGTACGGCGCGGCGGCCGGGCGGGCGAGGCCGTCGTCCGCCGGGCGGGTTGAGGTTCGGGAACGCGGGGGCTTCCCGCGGGCGAGCGAGGAGGTCCGGTGAGGCTGCATCGGCTGCGCATGGTCGCGTTCGGGTCGTTCCCCGGCACCGAGGAGGTCGACTTCGACGCGCTCGGCGAGGCGGGCCTGTTCCTGATCCACGGGCCGACCGGCGCCGGCAAGACGACCGTGCTCGACGCCGTCTGCTACGCCCTGTACGGCAGGGTGCCCGGTCAGCGGGAGAGCGCCCGGAGCCTGCGCTGCGACCACGCGCCGCCCGACCGCGGGCCGTCGGTCACGCTGGAGCTGACGATCCGGGGCAGGCGGCTGCGCATCACCCGTTCGCCCGCCTGGATGCGGCCGAAGCTGCGGGGTTCCGGCCTGGTCGAGGAGAAGGCCAAGGCCCGCGTCGAGGAGCTGACCGAGCCCGGCGGGCAGTGGGTCGTGCGCAGCACCCGCAGCGACGAGGCCGGCGACTTCGTGAACACGCTGACGGGCATGACCGCGGCCCAGTTCTGCCAGGTCGCGATGCTGCCGCAGGGCGAGTTCGCGAAGTTCCTGCGGGCAGGCGGCGAGGAGCGACGGGAGCTGCTGGAACGGCTCTTCTCCGTGCGGGTGTTCAGCGACGTGGAGCGGTGGCTGGCCGACCATCGCACGCGCACGTGGCGGGAGGCGCAGGAGCTCGGCCAGCGGGTCGAGTCGGTGCTCGACCGCATGCGCGGCGCGGCGGGCGACGACCTGCCGCTGCCCGAGGAGGCCGGCGATCCCGCGGCCTGGGCGGGGGAGACGCTCGGCCTCGCCCGCGGCGCGCTCGCCGACGCGGTCACGGCCCGCGCGGCCAGTCAGGAGGCGCTGCTGTCGGCCCGTGCCCGGCTGGAGGAGGGCCGTGCCCTGGCCGACCGGCAGCGCAGGCACGCCGCCGCACTCGCCCGGCGGCAGGAGCTCGACGCGGCGGCGGACGAGCGGTCGGACCTGGAGGCGATGCTCGACGAGGCCGCCCGCGCCGACCGGGTGGCGCCGCTGATCCGGCAGGCCGTCCAGCGGACGGAGACCGCCGCCAAGGCGCGGTGGGTGGCCGCCGACGCCGTGCTCCGCGTGCTCCCCGGCCTCGGTCCGGAGCCCGACGGGGAACCGGACGCGGACCGGCGGGAGGCCACGCGGCAAGGTGCCGTGCGGCTCGACACGGAACGAATCGACACGGAACGAATCGAGACCGAGCGAATCGACACGGAGCGAATCGAGACCGAGCTGCCGGATCCGGAGCGGCTGGCCGTGCTGGAGCGGGAGCGGCGCGACGAGATCGCCCGGGTGAGCCAGATCCTCCCGGAGGAGGAGCGCCTGCGGCAGGTGCGAGGCGAGCGCGCCGACGCCGAACGCGCGCTGGCGGAGCTGACCGAGCAGGAGGCGGAGCTGACGCGGCGGCTGGCGGCCCTGCCGGCCGAGCGGCTCGACGTCGAGGAACGGCTCGCCGGGGCGCGTGCGGCGGCGGCGAGCCTGCCGGGCCTGACGGCCGTCAGGGACGCCGCGCTGCGCCTGCGGGAGGTCACCGGGCAGGCCGCGCGGCTGGACGCGGAACTGGCCCGGCTCGCCGATGACGAGGCGCGGGCCCGGGCCGCGCAGGCGGAGCTGCCGGAGCTGCTGGCCGGGGCCGAGGAGCGGCTCAGGGGCCTGCGCGACATGGCCGCGCGCGTCCCCGCGCTGGAGGCCGCCGCGCAGATGGCGGGGGACCGGCTGGAGGCCGCGCGGCTGCGCGACGCCCTGACCGCCCAGCTGGAGGAGGCCGAGCACGACCGGCGCGCCGCCGTCGACCTGGCCCAGGAGCGTCGCGACCGGCTGCAGGAGGTCCGCCAGGCGAGGATCGACGGGATGGCCGCCGAGCTGGCGGCCGGGCTCGTGCCCGGGGCGCCCTGCGCCGTCTGCGGCGCCACCGAACACCCCGGCCCCGCCGCGCCCGCCGCACGGGCCGCGACCGCGGACGACGAGCAGGCGGCGCAGGAGGCGTTCGAGGCCGCCCAGCGGGCGCGCGAGGAGGCGGAGACGACCGTCGCCGCGCTCTCGTCGCGGCTCGGCGACGCCGCGGCGCGTGCGGGGGGCCTGTCCCAGGACGACGCGTCCGCCGCCCTCGCCGACGCCCGCGACGAGCTGGCGCGGCTGCGCGCGGCCGAGACGGCGGTCGCGGCGGCCGAAGCGGAGGCCGGGCGGCTCGCGGCGGAGCTGGAGTCGGCCCGCGACCGGGCGGCCGAGCTGACCGGGCTGCTGACCGAGACCAGGACCAGGCGGGACGCGCTGCTCGCGGAGGGAGAGCGGCTCGCCGCCGGGCTGGAGGGCGACCTCGCGACGGCGGAGGCGGAGCTGGAACGCGCCCGTTCCCTGGCCGCCGCCGAAGAGGAACTGGCCGCCCAGGCCGCCCGGCTCGCGGCCGAGCTGGAGGAGCTGGGCGCGCGGGCCGCGCGCACCGGTGCGGCGCTCGCCGAGGCCCGCGCGCACCGGGACGGGCTGGAGGCCGGCGAGCGCAGGCTGGCCGAGGTGATCGACGCCGCCCGGGGCGAGGATCCCTCGCTCGCCGCCCGCCTCGACCGGCTGCGTGAGGAGGCGGATCTGCTCAGGGAGGCCGCCGAGGCTGCGGCCACGGCGGCCGCCGCCGATCGCGAGAGCGAGACCGCGCTGGCCGAGGCGGCCAGGGCCGCCCGCGCGGAGGGGTTCGCGAGCGTGGAGCACGCCTCGGCCGCCGTGCGCACGCCGGAGGAACGGGAGGCGATGTCCGAGCGGCTGGGACACCTGGACGCCGAACGGGCCACGGTCGAAGGGCTGCTCGCCGATCCCGAACTGGTCGCGGCGGCGGCCGAGCCCCCCGCCGACCTGCCGGAGCTGGAAGCCGGTCACGAGCGCGCCGAGCGCGACCACACCGCCCGCACCTCGGCGCACGACCGGGCGAAGGCCAGGCTCGACCAGCTCACGGGGCTCGCCGCCGAACTGGACGCCGCGCTGCGCGCCTACCGGCCCGCAGAGGAACGGCACCGCCTGGCGCGCCGGCTCGCCGAGCTGGCGACCGGCACGTCCGGCGACAACCGGTGGCACATGAGGCTGTCGGCGTACGTGCTGGGCGAGCGCCTCCGCCAGGTCGTCGACGCCGCGAACGAGCGGCTCGACCACATGTCGGGCGGGCGCTATCTGCTGCGGCACGACCTGAACCGGTCCGCGGGCGACCGGGGCCGGTCGGGCGGCGGGCTGGGCCTGCGCGTGCTCGACGCCTGGACCGGTGTGGAACGCGACCCGGCCACGCTCTCCGGCGGCGAGAGCTTCATCACCTCGCTCGCCCTGGCGCTGGGCCTGGCCGACGTGGTGACCGACGAGGCGGGCGGGGCCGAGATCGGCACCCTCTTCGTCGACGAGGGCTTCGGCACGCTCGACGACGAGACGCTCGACGACGTGCTCGACATCCTCGACGGCCTGCGCGAGGGCGGCCGGGCAGTCGGCGTGGTCAGCCACGTCGCCGAGCTCCGGGTGCGCATCCCCGCGCAGCTCCGCGTGGTCAAGGGCCGCTCCGGTTCCACCCTCTCGCACCACTGAGCCCTGTCCAAGAAGTCCTGCCCGAGAAGTCCTGCCCGAGAAGTCCTGCCCGAGAAGCCCTGCCCGAGAAGCCCCGCCACCGCAGCCCCGCCCAACCGCAGCCCCGCCGCCGGAGCCCATGCCGCGAGGCGACTGTGACAGCTCGCTCGCACGTGAAGCGAGCGTGGGTTGCGCACCGCACCGCAGAGCGACCCCGGAGCCGGCCCGCACCGGACGGCGGCCGATGCGTGGCCCTCTTACCAGAGGGCGAGCGAGCGGGTGAGGATGCGGGCGAGGTCCTCCTCTCGCACGGGCTTGGGGGCGGTGGTGAGCAGCCGCTGCTGCTTCATCGCCCCCTCGACCAGGGCCGGCACGTCGGCCTCCGCGTATCCCACGCCGCCGATGCCGTTCGGGATGCCGACGTCGCGCATGAGCGTGGTCAGCACGCCGGGCAGGAACTCCGACGGCTCGTCCGGCTTCGCCGCCGACGGATCGAGCAGTTCGGCCATGCGCAGGTGCCGCGCCGGGTCCGCGTCGAAGGTGAACCGGAACGCCTCCGGAGCGGTCAGCGCCACGGCCATGCCGTGCGGCACCATCGGCTCGCCGCCGGGGTAGCCGCGCGGGTGGAAGTCCTTCACCCGGCCCGCGATCGGATAGGCGTTGGCGTGCGGGATGTGCACGCCCGCATTGCCGAACCCGAGCCCGGCGAACGTCGCCGCCAGCGCCATCGCGCCCCGCGCCCGCGCGTCGTCGCCGTGCCGTACGGCGGTGCGGAACGAGCCCGCGAGCAGCCGGATCGCCTGCTCCGACCACATGTCCGCCACCGGGTTCGACCCGCAGTAGGGCACGCGCTCCTCGGGCCGCCTGCGCTCGTATGAGGTGTACGGCCGGGCGGTGTAGCTCTCCAGGGCGTGACAGAGGATGTCCATCCCCGCCGCCGCGGTCACCTCGGGCGGCTGCGTCATCGTGAGATCCGGGTCCACGACGGCCAGCACGGGACGGAGCCGGGCGTGGCTGATCCCCGTCTTGACCTTCAGGCCGAGCACGTCGAGCACGCAGATCGTCGTGCTCTCCGAGCCGGTGCCCGTGGTCGTGGGCACCGCGACCAGCGGCTTGAGCGGGCGGGAGGGGGCACGCCCGGCGCCGATCGGCGCGTTGACGTAGTCCATCAGCTCGCCCGGATTCGTCGTCAGCAGGTTGACGGCCTTGGCCGTGTCGATGCTCGATCCGCCGCCGACCGCCACGAAGGCGTCCCAGGGGCCGCTCGCGCGGGCGTGCCCGATCGCCGCGAGCAGGCTCTCGTCCGTGGGCTCGACGTGCACGCCGTCGTACACCTCCGCGTGGATGCCGAACCCGGCGATCTGCTCGGCGATCCGTGCCGGAGCGCCCGTCGCCGCCACGCCCGCGTCGGTCACCACCAGCACGCGGCGCGCGCCGTACTGCCCGAGGTCGAAGCCGATCTCGGCGGACGCGCCGGGGCCGAACTTGAGGGCGGGCGCGCCGTACGTGAAGACGGACTCGGGATTGCTCGGGACGATCACGATCGCTGGCCTTCCATCCGGGGGCTCACGCGGGCAGGGCGTGATGCCGGTTGCGGGGCGTTCCCGATGGGAACCTGGCATGTAGCATGCTGCATGTCAATGCGCCGCCGTACGCGGGCGGGCCCACTCCGGAGGGTGATCAGACGGTGCGAGCGGTCGCCGGCACGTCCAGTCTCACCGAGCAGGTCATCGAGGCGGTCAGGGAGGCCATCCACTCGGGGGAGCTGCGGCCCGGAGAGCTCTATTCGGTCTATCGGCTGGCCGAGCAGCTCAACGTCTCCCGCACCCCCGTACGCGAGGCGATGCTCCGGCTGGCGGAGGCCGGCCTGGTGCGGTTCGAGCGGAGCCGGGGTTTCCGGGTGCTGCGCCGCGATCCCCGGGAGATCGCCGAGGTGTTCCACCTGCGGATGCTGCTGGAGGTGCCGGCGACCAGGCGGGCGGCCCGCGACGCCGGTCCCGGCCTCGCCCGGGCGCTGCGCGAGGAGCTGGAGGCCATGCGCGCCGCCGCGGCCGGACACGACGAGCCGCGCTTCATGCGGCACGACCGGGCGTTCCACGACGCGATCCTCGCCGCGGGGGCCAACCGGCGGCTCGCCGGGGTCGTCGCCGGGCTCAGGGACGCCACGGTGACGCTGGGCGCCTCCACGGTCGACCGCTCCCGCTCGCTGGCGGACGTCGCCGCGGAGCACGAGCCGATCCTCGCCGCCGTCCTCGGCGGCGACCCGGACGCCGCCGCCGCGGCGATGCGCGCCCACGTGGCGCACACCGGCGAGCTCCTTGTGGCCCAGGCCGCGGCCGAGAACGGCCTGCCCGCCGACCCCGCCGACATCGCCCTCATCCGCGACGCAGCAAACGAATCTACAACGTAAAGGGCCGGTCGGCCGCCTTACGAGACAGGTCAGGAAGTGCCGGTCAGCCTGCGGGCCCGGGCGAGGCGGAGGGTGTCGCGCAGGCCGTACTCGCGATAGCCGTTGACCCGTCTCGGCGGCTGGAGCAGCACGCCCTGGTGGTGGTAGTGCCGCACGGTACGGGTGGACACCCCGGCCAGCGCGGCGAGTTCTCCGATCCGCATGGTCTCATTACAGACGTTGACGTCGCGTCAAGGTCAACGGCTCAGAAGGGCAGCCAGCGGGCGGTGAGGAGATAGCCGCCGTAGACGAACGCGGCGGCGGAGACGAGCAGGAACAGCAGCACCCACAGCGTGCCGGGCACGCGGGTCAGCCGGGCGAGCTGGTCGGCGTCGGAGTCCGGGGCACGGCCGAGGCGGCGCTTGGCCTGCAGCTCCAGGATCGGCCGCACCCCGCCGAGCAGCAGGAACCACGCGGCGGCGTACGCGCAGGCCGACTGGATATTGGGCGGCGCGAACCGCGACAGCGCGAAGACCGCGCCGCCCACGGCGAGCAGCGTCACGGCGCCGAAGAAGTTCCTGATCATCAGCAGCATGCAGGTCAGCAGCGCGAGCACGGCCCACAGCAGCATCGTGATCCGGCCGTCGGAGACCAGCCAGGCCGATCCGAGCCCGATCAGCGAGGGCGCGACGTATCCCGCCGCGGCTGTGGCGATCATGCCGGGGCCCGTCGGCCTGCCCCTGGTGAGCGTCACGCCCGAAGTGTCCGAATGAAGGCGGATGCCCCGCAGCTTGCGCCGGGTCAGCACCGCGACCAGCGCGTGGCCCCCCTCGTGCGCGATCGTGATCAGGCCGCGTGAGATGTGCCATGACGCCGGATAGGCGATGACGACGAGAGCGGCGAACCCGGTCAGTACGACCAGCCAGAGCGGGGGCGCGATCTGGACGGCGGTCAGGTGGTTCCACAGGGCGTTCAGGGGGTTCACCCCGAGATCGTACGGCGGCGGCCCGCCGGCCGCGGACCTGTCCACCCGGCCGGCGTTGATCGGTACACTCCGGGCATGTCCACCGCCGAGCGAGCCGTCACCGTCGATCCGGTGGTGCCGGCGGACACGGAGTCCGTCGGGAGCATCCTCGCCGAGTCGTGGGGCGGCCCTCACGTCGCCGTCCACGGCGAACTCATCGACGCGTCCGCGCAGCGGGCGCTCCTCGCGAGGGTGGAGGGGCGGCCCGTGGGACTGCTGACGTACCGGGCGGTGTCGGACGCCGAGTGGGAGATCGTGACACTCGACGCGACGGAGGCAGGGCGGGGTGTCGGGCGGGCGCTGCTGGACGGGGTGCGCGCCGAGGCGGAGCGCGCGGGCGTCAGGCGGCTCTGGCTCGTCACCACGAACGAGAACACCCGCGCCCTGCGCTTCTACCAGCGGTACGGGTTCGACCTGGTGGCGGTCCACCGCGACGCGGTCGAGGCCGCGCGCCGGCTGAAGCCCTCGATCCCCATCCACGCCGACGGCATCCCGATCCGCCACGAACTCGAACTCGAACTGCTCCTCTAGCGCGACGGCCGAGACGGTGTGCGGCCGTCCTCGACGAGCCGCCCGAAGGCCGGGCCCGCCGGGCAGGAACAGCAGGGTCGCCGCGATGACCAGCCGGTCCGCGTGGTCCGCCTGGGTAAGGGCGACGAGGGCGGTTACCTTCTACGTGTGGCTGAGCGGCGTATGCGTGGACTGCGCGGATTGAGTGGATTGGGCGGGCTGATGAGGGCGAAACCGGAGCAGGCTCCCGAGCACTCCATGGATCCCCGCGCGGACCTGGGGGAGCCGTTCCGGCAGAGCGTGGTCGACAACGCCGTGTACATGGACGGCGAGCGTGTGGACTCGCCGCCGTCGCTGGCCGACGCGATCGCCTCGCTGCGCTCGCGGCCGGGGGCGATGGCGTGGATCGGCCTCTACCGGCCGGAGGAGACCGAGCTGATCAAGGCGGCCGAGGAGTTCGGCCTGCACGAGCTCGCCATCGAGGACGCCATCGTCGCCCACCAGCGGCCCAAGGCCGACCGCTATGGCGACACGCTGTTCGTGGTGCTGCGGGCCGCCCAGTATCTCGACCAGCCCGAGAAGGTCGCCTTCGGCGAGCTGCACGTCTTCGTCGGCCCCGACTTCGTGCTGACCGTACGGCACAGCGAGGCGCCCGACCTGTCCAAGGTGCGCAGGCGCATGGAGTCGGACCCCGACCTGCTCCGGCAGGGGCCGCAGGCCGTGCTGTACGCGATCCTCGACGCGGTGGTGGACGGCTACGCCCCGGTGGTCGCCGGGCTGCAGAACGACATCGACGAGATCGAGGTGCAGGTCTTCGGCGGCGACCCGGCCGCGCCCCGGCGCATCTACAGCCTGTCGCGGGAGGTCATCGAGTTCCAGCGGGCGACCAGCCCGCTGGTCCCGATGCTCGACGGCTTCATCGCCGGCTCGCCCAAATATGGCGTGAACGAGGAACTGCAGCGCTACCTGCGCGACGTGTCCGACCACGTCATCACGGTCACCGAGCGGGTGGCGGGCTTCCGGCAGATGCTCCAGGACATCCTCGTCGTCAACTCCACGCTCGTCAGCCAGCAGCAGAACGAGGAGATGACCAAGCTCACGGCCGCGAGCATCGCCCAGGGCGACGAGGTCAAGAAGATCTCGGCGTGGGCGGCCATCCTGTTCGCCCCGACGCTGGTCGGCACGATCTACGGGATGAACTTCGACCACATGCCCGAGCTGCACTGGCTGCTCGGATATCCCATGGCGATCATGCTCATGGGCGTCGTCTGCGTCACGCTCTATCTGGTCTTCAAACGCCGCGACTGGCTCTGACCCGGGCGCGTGACCCGGGCGCGTGACCCGGGCGCGTGACCCGGGCGCGTGACTTGGGTGCGCACGCGAACCGGCCCGGGGCGTACGGCACGCCCCGGGCCGGCTCAGTGACCCTTGAACGGATCCTCACGCAGGATCGTCTAGCGCTTCACGCGCACCCAGTCGATCCGGCTCTTGGAGCCGTCGGCCTCGCCGTTGCCGCCGAAGACGACCCTCCAGTAGCCGGACGCCGACGCCGTGGTCTTGCCCCAGAACCTGCCGGTGCTGTTGGTCCACAGCGTCTTGGCGTAGTGCCAGGAGCCGCCGGGCTTCTTGAACCACACGGTCACCTTCTGGTGGCCGTAGCCCTCCCAGGGGTGGTCCCACACCTGGAGCTGGCCGGTGAAGGTGAGGTATCGGTGATACTTCACCGGCTCCGGCGAGGCGTTGAACTGGACGATCCGGGTGTGGGCCTTGGGCGCGGGCGGCGGAGGCGTCGGCCGCGGCACGCGGACCGTCACGTAGTCCGTCGCGCTCGCCGAGTAGCCCGCCCCGGTGGCGCCCTCGAACTCGGCCCGCCACCAGCCGGAGATCCTGGCCCTGACGTCCGCCGAGAAGCGGCCGTTGGAGTCGGTCCAGTCGGTGGTGACGTGCTGCCAGCTGTAACCGCCGGCCGGCTTGAACAGGATCTTCACCTGCCGGCCCGGGTAGCCGCTCCAGCCGGCGAAGCCGGAGATCTCCAGCCTGCCGCGCAGACGCAGCGTCTTACCGGCGTCGACGGGCTCGGGGGAGGCGTCGAAGCCGGTGATCCTGGTGCGGCTGGCCTTGACCTTGACGTCGACCTTGTCGCTGTCGCTCGTCGCGGGCTCGGCGTCGGACGCGCCCTCGAACTCGGCGCGCCACCAGCCGGTCCTGTCGGCCGTCTGGTCGAGCGAGAAGCGGCCGTTGCGGTCGGTCGTCACCGAGCCGACCCGGCTGTAGGAGCCGTCGACCGGCTTGAAGGCGATGTAGACCTTCTGCCCGTCGTACGCCTGCGGGCCGGCGCCGTTCCGGTAGGTCAGCGTGCCCGACAGCTTGATGCGGTCGCCCTTGTCGACGACGTCGGGTGCGGCGTCGAAGTCGAGGTCGGTGGTCCAGTGGACCTGGAACTCCTTGGTCGCGACCCCGCCGCCGGCCCGCACCTGCAACGTCCAGACGCCCGGCTCGTCGCTGAAGGTGAAGCCGTACTTGGCCGTGTAGGCGCCGTAGCCCGCGGGGGCGGGATCGAGCGGGACGGTCCGGCCGTCGCGGTCGACCAGCCTCGCCGCGCCCTTGTCCGGCGCCTTGTAGGTGAAGGTCGCCGTCGTGCCGGCGCCACTGGCGACGACGACGGGGCTGGGGGAGACGGCCAGGTCGCTCGGACCTGCTGCCGTCGCCGCGCCGGCGGTGGCCGGGAGCGCGACGAGGACCGCCCCTCCCAGGGCCACTGCCGCGATCACGGCATGGATGCGTTTCAACATTCCGGTGAACCATCCTTCCGGTGGTCGAACGTTGAACGCGGCATGAGGGTGCCACGTCTTTCGTAATGAGTAGACGGGCGAATACCCTCCGTGGTTTAGCCTTAGAACTTATCGTCATCGATTTGTGTCACAGCACATGATCGATAACCGGTTGTATACGGACTTGTCGCTGTGCGGGACGGAGCGTGCATCCTGCGACATAATCGTCCGTGTGGTGCGCGACGCTGTGGAGACCCATTTCGCCGAGGCCGTCGGGGCGCTGACGCCCGGACCGGCCCGGGACCCGGACCTGCCGGTACGGCCGGGCACGAGCCTGACGGGCACGCGGTGCCGTGAGCTGTTCGCGGTGCAACTGGGCAGCCGTCTCCTCGACGTCGCCGCCCGCGTCATGCGTGAGCGCGACGAGGGCTTCTACACGATCGGGTCGTCGGGGCACGAGGGCAACGCCGCCGTCGCCGCCGCGCTCCGGGTGGACGACCCCGCGCTGCTGCACTACCGGTCCGGCGCCTTCTATCTGACCCGCTCGGCCCAGGCCGGGCGGCTGGCGGAGGAGGGGCTGCGCGACGTCCTGCTCGGTATCGCCGCGTCGTCCGAGGAGCCGATCGCGGGCGGCCGGCACAAGGTGTTCGGCCATCCTGACCTCGCGGTAATCCCGCAGACCTCCACGATCGCCAGCCACCTGCCGCGCGCCGTCGGCGTCGGCTTCGCGATCGAACGGGCGCGCATGCTCGGCCTGCCCTCGCCCTGGCCCGGGGACGCCGTCGCCGTCTGCAGCTTCGGCGACGCCTCGATGAACCACGCCTCCGCGCTTACGGGGCTCAACACCGCCGCGTACGGCCGCTTCCGCGGGCTGCAGATCCCGGTGCTCTTCGTGTGCGAGGACAACGGCCTCGGCATCAGCGTGAAGACGCCGCCGGAGTGGGTCACGCAGGCCCGGCACCCCCTGCTGGAGTATTTCCAGGCCGACGGCTGCGACCTGGCCGAGACCTACGACGTGGCGCGGCGCGCCGTCGAGCACGTGCGCGCCAACCGCGCCCCGGCGTTCCTGCACCTGCGCACCGTGCGCCTGATGGGCCACGCCGGCTCCGACGTGGAGATCGGCTACCGCACCCGCAAGGAGATCGCCGCCGACCTGGAGCGCGACCCCCTCGTCCGTACGGCGCGGCTGCTCGTGGAGGCGGGCCTGGCCGAGCCCGACGAGCTGCTGGCGCGCTACGAGGCCGAGCGCGACCATGTGCTGAAGCTGGCGTCGGAGTGCGCCCGGCGGCCCCGGCTCACGACAGCCGCGGAGGTGATGGCCCCGCTCGCGCCGCGCCGTCCCGAGGCGGTGGCCGGCGAGGTCGTGCGGTCCGCGCCCGCCGAGGCGCGTGAGCGCGCCTTCACCACCCTGCCGGAGCAGGAGGGCAGGCTGACGGTCGCCCAGGCGATCAACCGCGCGCTGGCCGACGCGATGGCGGTGGACCCCGGTGTCCTGGTGTTCGGCGAGGACGTGGCCCGCAAGGGCGGGGTGTACGGCGTGACGCGCGGGCTGCTGCGCAGGTTCGGGGCCGAGCGGGTCTTCGACATGCTCCTGGACGAGCAGGCGATCCTCGGTCTCGCGCTCGGGGCAGGGGTGTCGGGGCTGCTGCCGGTGCCGGAGATCCAGTACCTCGCCTACCTGCACAACGCGCTTGACCAGATTCGTGGCGAGGCGTCGACCATGCAGTTCTTCTCGCAGGGCGCGTATCGCAATCCATTGGTCGTACGAGTCGCCTCATATGCCTATCAAAAGGGCTTTGGGGGACATTTTCACAATGACAACTCAATTGCCGCATTGCGCGATATTCCCGGGGTGATCGTCGCGTCCCCGGCCCGGCCCGACGACGCGGCCGCGATGCTGCGCACCTGCCTGGCCGCCGCCCGCACGGACGGCAGCGTCTGCGTGTTCCTCGAACCCATAGCGCTCTACCACACGCGTGACCTCTTCGAGGAGGGCGACGACGGCTGGCTCGCGCCGTACGCGCCGCCCGCACGCTGGGCCGAGACGCACGTGCCGGTGGGCCGCGCCCGCTCGTACGGTGACGGCCGCGACCTGACCATCGTCACGTACGGCAACGGCCTGCGGATGAGCCTGCGTGCGGCGGTCAGGCTCACGGCGGAGGACATGGGCTGCCGGGTGCTCGACCTGCGGTGGCTGTCGCCGCTGCCGGTCGACGACCTCATGCGCGCGGCCGAGCTGACCGGCCGTGTGCTGATCGCCGACGAGACCCGCCAGAGCGGCGGCGTGTCCGAGAGCGTGATCGCGGCACTCGTCGACAACGGCTTCCGCGGTCCGATCGCCCGGGTGACCTCGCAGGACAGCTTCGTGCCGCTAGGCCCGGCCGCGGGCACCGTACTGCTGTCGGAGTCCGACATCGAACGCGCCGCCCGCAAGCTGCTCGCCTGACGGCGAGCCGAGCGACGCGCTTGGGGGTGAGGCCGATCTGGGCGCGGAACCGCGACCAGAGGCGCTTGCGGCTCCATCCGGTCTCGGCGGCCAGCCGTTCTTTTGATCGTGACGCACACGACCCCGTCGCGGGCGGAGGAGGTGCCGCGATAGCCGGGGACGGATCCGGACCCCTTGGTGAACATGCCGCCGTGGATCCAGACCAGCACCGGCAGGCCGGACCCCGGCGCGTTGTCCGTGCTGTCCGCGTTGTTCGTCATCGTCCCTCCTGCCGCTCCTCACTGCGCGGCCCCTGCCTGGGGCCGTGCCGGACGTCGAGCGTCGCAGGCGCGGGACCTGGGTGTCTTGGAGAAATGTTCCGTCCGGTCAGAGGCGTGCCAGCGCGGCGCGGGCCATGTCGCGGAGCAGGCCGGCCATGGCCTCGGGGGCGAGTTCCCCGGCGCTGCGCGGGGTGGAGTTGAGCAGGCCGAAGACCGCGTGGGTGGCGGCGCGCAGCCGCGCGGGCGGGCACGCGGGGTGCAGCTCGGACAGCACGGTCACCCACTCCTCCACGTAGAGCCGCTGCAGCCGCCGGATGGCCCGGCGGGCCTGTTCCGGCACGTTGTCGAGCTCGCGTTCGTGGACGCGGATGAGCGCGGGATGGGTCAGCGCGAACGCGATGTGCCCGGACAGCAGCGCGTCGAGCGCGGCCTCCGCGGTGTCCGGGTCGGCGGTGGTGGCCAGCCGCGCCCCCTGCTCGCGCAGCCGCTCGCTGATGTCGAGCAGCATCTCGGTGAGCAGCGCCTCCTTGCCGCTGAAGTGCCGGTAGAGCGCCGGTCCCGACACCCCCACGGCCGCACCGATGTCCTCGATGGACACGCCGTGGAAGCCACGCGCCGCGAAGAGGTCCGCGGCAGCCTCCAGGATCTCGGCCCGCCGATTGCGGGTAGGGGTCTTCTCGGTCCTCCCGGTCTTCACGGCACCATGGTAGACGGAGTCTGTTAATGATGACTAACATCCGAGCATGAGCACGAGTGACTGGCCGGTGCTGGAGAGCCGGTGCGACCCGGGCGGCGAGCCGTACAAGCGCAACGCGGAGGCGAACGAACGCCTGGTCGCGGAGTTGCGGGAACGGCTCGCGGCGGCGGCGCGCGGCGGCCCCGAGCGGGCTCGGACCAGGCACGTCCAGCGCGGCAAGCTGCTGCCCAGAGACCGCGTCGACACGCTCCTCGACCCCGGCGGGCGCTTCCTGGAGCTGTCCCCGCTCGCGGCCACCGGCATGTACGACGACCAGGCCCCGGCCGCCGGGATCATCACCGGCGTGGGCCGGGTGAGCGGGCGCGAGGTCGTGATCGTGGCCAACGACGCCACCGTCAAGGGCGGCACGTACTACCCGATCACGGTCAAGAAGCACCTGCGCGCCCAGGAGGTCGCCCTCCACAACCACCTGCCGTGCGTCTACCTGGTCGACTCGGGCGGCGCCTTCCTGCCCAAACAGGACGAGGTGTTCCCCGACCGCGAGCACTTCGGCCGCATCTTCTACAACCAGGCCACCATGTCGGCGCGGGGCATCCCGCAGATCGCGGCCGTGCTCGGCTCCTGCACCGCCGGCGGCGCGTACGTCCCGGCGATGAGCGACGAGGCGGTGATCGTCCGCGGCCAGGGCACGATCTTCCTGGGCGGGCCGCCGCTGGTGAAGGCCGCGACCGGCGAGACCGTCACGGCCGAGGAACTGGGCGGCGGCGAGGTGCACGCCCGCGTCAGCGGCGTCACCGACCACCTCGCCGAAGACGACGCGCACGCCCTCAAGATCGTGCGCGACATCGTGTCGACGCTCGCACCGAAGGGCCCCCGCCCCTGGGACGTCGCCCCCGCCGAACCGCCGCTGCACGACCCGCGCGACCTGTACGGCATCGTCCCTCAGGACACCCGCCGGCCGTACGACGTGCGCGAGGTGATCGCCCGGGTGGTCGACGGCAGCCGGTTCCTGGAGTTCAAGGCCGAGTACGGCCCGACCCTCGTCACCGGGTTCGCCCGGATCCACGGGCACCCGGTGGGGATCGTGGCCAACAACGGCATCCTGTTCAGCGAGTCGGCGCTCAAGGGCGCGCACTTCGTCGAGCTGTGCGACCGGCGGTCGATCCCGTTGGTGTTCCTGCAGAACATCAGCGGCTTCATGGTCGGCAAGGCGTACGAGGCCGGGGGCATCGCCAAGCACGGCGCGAAGATGGTGACGGCGGTCGCCTGCGCCCGGGTGCCGAAGTTCACCGTGATCATCGGCGGCTCGTTCGGCGCGGGCAACTACGCGATGGCCGGCCGCGCCTACTCGCCCCGCTTCCTGTGGATGTGGCCGAACGCCCGCATCTCGGTCATGGGCGGCGAGCAGGCCGCCACCGTGCTCACCATGGTCGGCGACGCCGACGCCGACGAGATCCGGGCCCAGTACGAACACCAGGGCAACCCCTACTACTCGACCGCGCGCCTGTGGGACGACGGGGTGATCGACCCGGCGGACACCAGGACCGTCCTCGGCCTGGCGCTCGGCGCCGCCGCGAACGCCCCCCTCGAACCCGTCGGCTACGGCGTCTTCCGGATGTGAGGTCGAGCTCGTGATGTTCACCAGTGTGCTGATCGCCAACCGGGGCGAGATCGCCGTCCGGATCATCCGTACGCTGCGGGCCCTGGGCGTGCGCGCGGTCGCCGTGCACAGCGACGCCGACCGCGATGCCCGCCACGTGCGCGAGGCCGACCTCGCCGTACGGCTCCCGCGTGGCTACCTCGACATCGACGGGATCATCGAGGCGGTCCGGGTGAGCGGTGCCGAGGCCGTCCATCCCGGCTACGGCTTCCTCGCCGAGAACGCCGGGTTCGCCCGGCGCTGCGCGGCCGAGGGGCTGGTGTTCGTCGGCCCGCCCGCCGCGGCCATCGAGGCCATGGGCGACAAGATCCGGGCCAAGGAGACGGTCGCGCGCGCGGGCGTGCCGGTCGTGCCCGGCGGCGCGGAGCCGCACGACGACCTGGCCGAGGTCGCCGCGCGCGTCGGCTTCCCCGTGCTGATCAAGCCGTCCGCGGGCGGGGGCGGCAAGGGCATGCTGCGGGTCGAGTCCGCCGACGCCCTGCCCGCCGCCGTCGAGTCGGCCCGCCGTACGGCGACGGCGGCCTTCGGGGACGGCACCCTGCTGATCGAGCGGTTCGTGGACCGGCCCCGGCACATCGAGATCCAGGTCATGGCCGACGGCCACGGCAACGTCGTCCACCTGGGCGAACGCGAGTGCAGCCTGCAGCGCCGCCACCAGAAGATCGTGGAGGAGGCGCCCTCGCCGCTGCTCGACGAACAGACGCGGGCCCGGATGGGCGCGGCGGCGGTGGAGGCCGCCCGGTCGGTCGGCTACGTCGGCGCCGGGACGGTCGAGTTCATCGTCCCCGGTGACCGGCCCGGCGAGTTCTTCTTCATGGAGATGAACACCCGGCTGCAGGTCGAGCACCCGGTCACCGAGATGGTCACCGGCCTCGACCTGGTCGAGCTGCAACTGCGGATCGCCGCGGGGGAGCCGCTGCCGTTCGGGCAGGACGCGGTGCGCCTGCGCGGCCACGCCGTCGAGGCCCGCGTGTACGCCGAGGACCCGGCCCGCGACTTCCTGCCCACGGGCGGGCGCGTGCTGCGGCTGCGCGAGCCCGCGGGCGAGGGCGTCCGGTTCGATTCCGGGCCGGCCGAGGGCACGGTGGTCGGCAGCGACTACGACCCCATGCTGGCCAAGGCGGTCGCCTGGGCCCCCGATCGGGCGGGCGCGCTCGCGGCCCTCGACCGGGCGCTCGGCTCGACCGTGATCCTCGGGGTCACCACGAACATCGGGTTCCTGCGCGCGCTGCTGGCCGACCCGGAGGTCGCCGCCGGGCGGCTCGACACCGGGCTGGTCGAACGGCGGCTCGGCGGCCTGGTGAGCGGCGAGGTGCCCGACGAGGTGCTCGCCGCCGCCGCGCTCGTCGTCCACTCCGGCTTCGACCGCTCCGGTGTGGTCCGCTCCGCCTCGGGCGACCCGTGGGACGTCGCGGACGGCTGGCGGATCGGGGAACCGGCCTGGACCGTGCACCGGCTCGGGGTGCCCGTACGGGTCCGGGGCGCGGCCGGCGACGCGGAGATCGAAGTTAACGATCGTTCACTTGGCCGGGCCCGGCTGGAGTGGACGGGCACGGATGAGGCGACGGATGAGGCGGCGGTCACCCTCGGCGGCGTCACCCGGAAGTACGCCGTGGCCCGCGACCGCGACACGGTCTGGCTCGCCGAGGGCGGCCGGGCATGGTCCGTCACCCGGCACGAACCCGGCGACCCGAAGGACCGGCAGGGCGGGGCGCTCGCCGGCGACGGAGCCGTACGCAGCCCGATGCCGGGGACGGTGCTGCTGGTGAAGGCGGCGGAGGGCGACCGGGTCACCGCCGGGCAGCCGCTGGTCGTCGTGGAGGCGATGAAGATGGAACACACCTTGACGGCGCCGGCCGACGGCGTGCTCGCCGAGCTGCGGGTCCGGCCGGGGCAGACGGTGGAGCTGGACGCGATCGTGGCGAAGGTGACGCCGTGCGAGTGATGATCTACGAGGTCGGCCCGCGCGACGGCCTGCAGAACGAGTCGGCCATCGTTCCCGTCGAGGTCAAGCGCGAGTTCATCGGGCGGCTGGCCGAGGCCGGACTGACGACCATCGAGGCGACGAGCTTCGTCCACCCCAAGTGGATCCCCCAGCTCGCCGACGCCGGGGAGCTGCTGGAGAGCCTGCCCCGGGTGCCCGGGGTGCGCTACCCGGTGCTCGTCCCCAACGAGCGGGGGCTCGACCGTGCCTTGGAGCAGGGCGTCACCGACATCGCGATCTTCGGCAGCGCCACCGAGTCGTTCGCCCGGCGCAACCTCAACCGGACCGTCGAGTCGCAGTTCGAGATGTTCGCCCCCGTCGTCGAACGGGCCCTCGCCCACGGCATGCGGGTCAGGGCGTACGTCTCGATGTGCTTCGCCGACCCCTGGGAGGGGCCGGTCGCGCCCGAGCAGGTCGCCCGGGTGGGCCGCCGGCTGCTCGACCTCGGCTGCTACGAGCTGTCGCTCGGCGACACGATCGGCGTCGGCACGCCCCGGCACGTCGAGGCGCTGCTCGACGCGTTCGCCGAGGCGGGGGTCGGGACCGACCGGCTGGCCGTCCACTTCCACGACACCTACGGCCAGGCCCTGGCCAACACGCTCACCGCGATCAAGCGGGGGATCACGGTCGTGGACTCCTCCGCGGGCGGCATCGGCGGCTGCCCGTACGCCAAGAGCGCCACCGGCAACCTCGCGACCGAGGACCTGGTGTGGATGCTCGACGGTCTCGGCGTCGAGACCGGGGTGGACGTCAGGTCGCTGACCGCCACCAGCCTCTGGCTCGCCGAGATCCTGGGCCGGCCGAGCCCCTCCCGCGTCGTCCAGGCCCTGGCGAAGGAGATCTGAGATGCTCAACGACGAGCACATCGAGCTGCGCAAGTCGGTCGAGGAGTTCGCCCGCGAGGTGGTGGCCCCCGTCATCGGGGACTACTACGAGCGGTGCGAGTTCCCGTACGAGATCGTCCGCAAGATGGGCGCGATGGGCCTGTTCGGCCTGCCCGTCCCGGAGGAGTACGGCGGCATGGGCGGCGACTACTTCGCGCTGTGCCTCGCCCTGGAGGAGCTGGCCAGGGTCGACTCGTCGGTGGCGATCACCCTGGAGGCGGCGGTCTCGCTGGGCGAGATGCCCATCCTGCGGTTCGGCACGGACGCCCAGAAGGAGCGCTGGCTGCCGAAGATGGCCACGGGGGAGATCCTCGGGGCGTTCGGCCTGACCGAGCCCGGCGGCGGCTCCGACGTGCCGGGCGGCATGCGCACCACGGCCGTCCTCGACGGCGGCGAATGGGTGATCAACGGCTCGAAGGCGTTCATCACCAACTCGGGCACCGACATCACCGGCGTCGTCGCCGTGGCGGCGATCACCGGCCGCCGGGAGGACGGCAGGCCGGAGATCTCCACGATCCTCGTGCCGTCGGGCACGCCCGGCTTCACCGTGTCGAAGAAATACTCCAAGGTCGGGTGGTCGGCCTCCGACACCCGGGAGCTGTCGTTCACCGACTGCCGGGTGCCGGAGGAGAACCTGCTGGGCGAGCGCGGCCGGGGCTACGCGCAGTTCCTCCAGACGCTCGACGAGGGCCGGGTGGCCATCGCCGCGCTGTCGGTCGGCCTCGCCCAGGGCTGCGTGGACGAGTCGCTGCGGTACGTGCGGGAGCGCCGGGCCTTCGGCCACGAAATCGGCCACTACCAGGCCATCCAGTTCAAGATCGCAGACATGGAGGCCCGGGTGCACACCGCCCGCCTGGCCTACTACCACGCCGCCGAGCGCATGCTGGCCGGCCTGCCGTTCAAGAAGGAGGCCGCGATCGCCAAGCTCGTCTCGTCCAACGCGGCGATGGACAACTCCCGCGACGCGACCCAGATCTTCGGCGGCTACGGCTTCATGAACGAGTTCCCCGTCGGCCGTTTCTACCGGGACGCGAAGATCCTGGAGATCGGTGAGGGCACCAGCGAGGTGCAGCGCATGCTCATCGCCCGCGAGCTCGGCCTGCCCGCCTGAACCCCATCCCGCCGTGGCCGGACCACCCGGCCTCGGCGGCTCGCGCGTTGGATTCCTTCCCGCCGTCCCCAGGGACCGGCGGGGAGTCTTCGTCGTCCTGATCGGCTTGGGTCTTGTCAGGTGGCCGGGAGGCGCATGCCGAGCCACTGCTCGGCGTCCCAGGCATGAAACCGCTCGACCTCGCTGAACCCCAGCTTCGCCGCGAGGCGCATCGAGGCGATGTTGGCGCTCTGGGTGGTGAGCACCACCGGCTCGCCGGGAAGTGTGGCATCGAACCAGCCAAGCGCCGCCGCGCATGCCTCGGCGGCGTACCCGTGCCCCCAAGCGGTCGGCAGGAACAGGTAACCGAGATCGGCCTTCCCCACGGCGGCCGGGCGACGGTGCTCGGTCGCTCTCCTGAGCAGGATGTGGCCGATCATCGCCCCGTCGAGCTCGACGACGAAGCTCCCGGGCCACCGCTCGGGCACATCGGGCAGCTCACGCTCAAGCACGTCACGCGGGCGGGGACCGCCGAGGTAGGTGTGCACCTCCGGCGAGGCGAGCAGCTCGGCGAACGTCGTACGGTCCCGCGCCTCGGGCTCACGGAGCACGAGCCGCTCGGTCCGGATCGGCTCAGGCGGCCAAGGGACATGTCCAAGGTCTGACATGCGCGGCACGCTAACAACCCCATAGGACGACGTCGAACGCGGGTGGAACGCGATGCCCACCCGGCCGAGCCAGTTGCCCAGGGTAGGGATCATGGCGAGCCGGAACGCGGACCCGGTCCGAGCCCACCTGTGAAGCCCCATGCGGCACTACGGCACAGGTGAAGCCCCGGGGAGCATTGTGGCCCTAGGGAGCAGTGTGGCCCTAGGGAGCAGTGTGAAGCCCCGTCGAGCAGCGTGAAGCCCAGCAGCGCACGGTGAAGCCCAGCGGACAGTGCACCGGCGACTCTCGCGTCCGCCCTCGGCCTGCGGCTTGGAGGGTCATGCACGCAGCCGCCGGGCCGGTCCGTGCGTCGCCCGGGCTTCCCTGCGCATCGCCCACCCCCGTGTCTTCGGCCTCACTCGTGTGGTCGTCGGGTTCTTCCGAGGCGGTTGTAGGTGAAGGCCCAGCGGTCTTCGCCTACGTTGCGGCGGGTGTAGCGCTCGGGGTGCTGGTAGCGGTCGCGGTTGTGGAACTGGCAGGCCGGTCCGAGGAGTTTCAGGTCGGTGAGGCCGCCGGTGCTCCAGTTGTCGGCGTGGTCGATCTGGCACATGGTCGCCGGGAGCGGGCAGCCGTCGATCCAGCAGGTGTCATAGCGGGCGTAGATGGCCCGGCGCTGGGCGGGGGTGGCCAGGCGGACCTTGCGCCCCATGTCCAGCACCTGCCCGTCGGCGTTCATGACGATCCGGACCAGGGTTGAGGTGCGGGCGAGGCGGTGCACGCTGGAGACGGGCAGCACCTGCCCGGTCGCCAGCAACAGCCCCGGCACCATCCCCAACGCCCCTCCCAGAGACGCCCCTAGCAGCGTGCTTGCCGACGCTCCCAGCGCCGTCCCCAGCGACGCCCCGGGCATCGTGCCCGCCGACGCACCCCGCGACGCACCCTGCCCTGCTCCAGGTGACGCCCCTTCCGACGTCCCTGGCGTGCCCTGGCCATGCCGGCAGTCCCTCGCAGGCCGAGGCCCGGCGTGGGTGTGATGTGCGGAGGCGTCCTCGGGAGGAGGATCCGGCCACGCCGCCTCCGAAGACGCCGTGTCCCAAGACGCCGTGTCCGAAGGCGCCGTGTCCGAATGCCCTCCACGGTCGGCTGGCCATGCTGCCCCGCGCCGTGTGGTGTGCGGTGCTCCAGACGGGGCCGCAGCGCGGTCGCCGTCGCCGCCTGTGGCGGGCGCGGTCTCGTGGCGCTCGGCAGAGCTGGTGCTGACGGTCTCTCCGCCCTCGGCGGAGGCGGTGCTTGCGATGTGGTCGCCCTCGGCAACGGCGGTGCTTGCGGTGTCGGACGGCTCGCACTCGCCGGGCCGCCGCTCACCGGCATCCCTACCCGTACCGGCACCTGCCTCGGCAGCGTCGAACTCGTCGGCTTCGGCGGGCGTCGGATCGCCCGTGTCGTCCCGGCCTTCCCCGAAGCCCCCGGCGTCCCGCGCGTTTTCGACATGGTCGGCGGTGTCGTCGGCCTGGCCCGGCTCGTCAGTGCTTCCGGCAGGGTCGGGGACGTAGTCGCTGGGGGCGCTGTCGCCGAGGTCTGCGAAGTGGTCGCTGACCTCGTCGGCGGTGGCCGGGTCGGCGGTGGGGTCGGTGGTTTCTGGGTTGGTGTTGTCGGGGTCGGTGGGGAGGGATTCGGCGCTGACCACGACGAGGAGCTCGGTGACGATCTTCTGCTCCAGCAGGGCGATCAGCGCGTCCGCCTGACGCACCGTCAGCGGGCGGTCATCCCCCTGCGCCCTCAGCTTGGCATACGCCTGCAACAACGCCATCAACCGGGCGCCGGCCTCACGCGGCAGGTAGAACTCCCCTTCCACGCCGCCGCCCTTGCCCGGGCGGACCCGCAGGAACCGCCTCCCGTAATCGGCCCGCTCATCCCGTTCTTCCCCATCGGGGTCGAGCACCGCCCGCAGGTGGCGGCCGGCCTTGGCGACTTCCGCCGCCCCCGCTTTGCTGGCCAGGTCCACCAGGATCGGCTCCGCCAGGCCGGCTTGCTCGTCGGTTAGTCCGGCGACAGCGGCGCAGATGGCCTCCACCACCCCCGCCGCCAACTCACCCGCAGCGAACTTCTCCCGCACCTTAGGGAGGCGCGGCAGTTCCGCCCCCAACGTGAGCAGGCGGCCCGCACCGCCCACCGTCATCCCGGCGGCGGTGCGTAGCCAGCAGCGGGTGGAGGCATGCCCATGCTGCCTGGCCTGACCTGCTCGGTGGACCCGCCCCACCCGGTCGGCCAGCGCGCTGGTGATCCGATCCCGGGCGAACAGCAACTCCTCCGCCTCGGCCAGGCACATGTCCACGTCATCGGGAAGCGGGGTCAGCGCCAGCTCTTGGGCC
>NZ_VJVX01000199.1:0-884 GCF_008033685.1 Microbispora sp. CSR-4 | reverse complement strand
TCCAGGATGGGGTTCATGTGGGGGGAGTGGAAGGCGTGGCTGACGGTCAGGGGGCGGACTTTGTAGCCGTGGTCGCGGAAGTGCTGGGTGAGGTGGGTGATGGTGTGGGTGTCGCCGGAGATGACGGTGGAGGTGGGGGTGTTGAGTGCGGCGATGGTGACGGTGTTGTGGTGAGGGGTGAGTTGGGGGGTGATGTGGTCTGCGGGTGCGTTGATGGCGGTCATGGCGCCGCCGGGGGGGAGGGTGTGCATGAGGCGGGCGCGGGTGGCGACGAGGGCGGCGGCGTGGGGGAGGGTGAGGATGCCGGCGGTGTGGGCGGCGGCGATGGCGCCGATGGAGTGTCCGGCGACGGCGGTGGGGGTGATGCCCCAGGTGGCCAGCAGGTGGGTGAGGGCGGTTTGCAGGGCGAACAGCGCGGGCTGGGTGTAGAGGGTCTGGTCGAGCAGGGTGGGGTCGGTGTCGCCGAGCAGTACTTCGCGTAGTGGTACGGGTGCGTGTCCGGCGAGGTGCTGGTCGAGTAGCTCGATGGTGTGGTCGAGGGTGGTGGCGAAGGCGGGGTAGGTGGCGTACAGGCCGCGTCCCATGCCGGTGTGTTGGCTGCCCTGGCCGGTGAAGACGAAGGCGAGTCCGCCGGGGCGGGCGATTCCGGTCACGATGCCGCCGGTGTTTCCGTCGGCGAGGGCGCGGGTGCGTTCCAGGAGTTCGTGGCGGGTGGTTCCGATGATGACGGCGCGGTGGTCGAAGTGGGTGCGGGTGGTGGCCAGGGAGTGGCCGACGTCGGCCGGGTCGAGGTCGGGGTGGTGGTCCAGATGATCGGCGAGCCGGGCGGCCTGGGCGTGCAGCGCCTGCTGGGATCGTGCTGAGATCACCCACGGCACCACCGG
>NZ_VJVX01000198.1:0-885 GCF_008033685.1 Microbispora sp. CSR-4 | reverse complement strand
TGGGCGCGGGTGCGGGGAGCCTCAGCGGTCGCAGGGCCGCCTTGGTGGGGGGCCCGGCGCGACATCGTGGTCGGTGCCGGAGATACGGGTGGAGCTGACCACGTTGCTCGGGCACGATGAGCACCCCGCCCACCTGCCCGGCTGGGGCATGGTCCACGCCGCTCAGGCACGCCGCATCGTCACCGGCATGCTGCATGGGCAATGGCGCTATGCCATCTGCGCCGACGACGGGCACCTGCTCCTGGCCGGCATCACCCGGCAGCGCCCCTGCCCGCCCGGACAACGGCCGCCCCGCGACATGCGACGCGGCGGCATCGTCGAGCTGCAGATCACCCTCACCCAGCTCCACCGGCTGGCCGCCGCACCGGCCGCCACCGGCGCCTGGGCACCCCTCATCGCCGACCTCACCCGTCAAGCCCACGCCCAGCTCGGCACCACCCCCGCAACCGGATCACCCCACCCGGCGGCAGCGCGCCACCCGGGCCGATCCTGTGACCCGGCGGCAGCGCACGCCCCAGCGGGATCGGGTGACCCGGCCATGCTGGGCGAACAGACCGACCCAGCCCACACGGCCGACACGGCCAACACGGCCGACACGGCAGGCGCAGTCAGCACCACAAGCGCGGCTGGCACGGCCAACGCGGACTCGGCGAACACGGCTGACGTGGTCAACGCGGCGGGCGCGGCTGGCGCGGCCGGGACCGCTGGGGTGGCGAACACGGCGAACGGGGCTGATCGGCGTCATGCCGATGCGGCCTTACGCCGATACGTCCAGATCCGGGGCCGGGTCTGCTCCTGGCCGGGCTGCCGCATGCCCGCCACCCGCACCGACCAAGACCACATCCAGGCCTGGGCCGACAACGGCGCCACCACCGCCGCCAACCT
>NZ_VJVX01000197.1:0-897 GCF_008033685.1 Microbispora sp. CSR-4 | reverse complement strand
TAGCGTCCATGGGAGTGGTGTACGGGTGATCTTTCCCTTGGTGCGACGGGAGAGATCCATGTGACAAGAGACGGCCACTTCGTAATCCTTCGATTCGCACATTCAGACACGAAGGGGATGAAGTGGCCGTCAATGACATTGTGCCCGCTGCCGGGGACTACTTCGACGAGACTCTCGCCGCGGCGAGCCCGGACCTGCTGCGCACGATGATCCGCGAGTTCGCGCAGCGGATGATGGACGCCGAGGTCGAGCAGCTGTGCGGGGCCGGCTACGGCGAGGTCAGCAGCGAGCGGGTCAACTCCCGCAACGGCTACCGCAGCCGGGAGTGGGACACCCGGGCCGGGACCATCGAGCTGGCCATCCCCCGCCTGCGGTCGGGGTCGTACTTCCCGGACTTCCTGCTGGACAAGCGCCGCCGGGCCGAACGGGCGCTGACCAGCGTGGTGGCCACCTCCTACCTGCTGGGTGTGTCCACACGGCGGATGGAAAAACTCGCCGAGTCGATGGGCATCACCAAGCTGTCCAAATCGCAGGTGTCGAAGATGGCCGCCGAGCTGGATGAGCTGGTCGCCTCGTTCCGGTCCCGGCCTTTGGACGGCGGGCCGTACACCTTCGTCTGGATCGACGCGCTCACTCAGAAGGTGCGTGAGGGCGGGCGGACGGTGAACGTGCACTGCCTGATCGCCACCGGTGTCAATGCCGACGGGCAGCGGGAGATCCTCGGCCTGGACGTCGTCTCCTGCGAAGACGGGGCGGGCTGGCTGGCGTTCCTGCGTGGCCTGGTCGCCCGCGGCCTGTCCGGCGTCCTGCTGGTCACCAGCGACTGCCACGCCGGGCTACGTGACGCGATCGCCGCCACGCTGCCCGGCGCCTCCTGGCAGCGCTGCCGCACCCACT
>NZ_VJVX01000196.1:0-901 GCF_008033685.1 Microbispora sp. CSR-4 | reverse complement strand
GCACATGGTCGCCGGGAGGGGGCAGCCGTCGATCCAGCAGGTGGCGTACCGGGCGAAGACGGCCCGGCGCTGGGCAGGAGTCGCCAGGCGGACCTTGCGGCCCATGTCGAGGACCTGCCCGTCGGCGTTCATGACGATCCGCACCAGAGTCGAGGTGCGGGCGAGGCGGTGCACGCTGGAGACGGGCAGCACCTGCCCGGTCGCCAGCAACACCCCCGGCGCTGTCCCCGGTGCCATCCCCAACGACGCCCCCAGCAACGTGCCTGCCGACGCTCCCAACGCCGACCCCAAGAACGCCCCAGGCATCGCGCCCGCCGACGCACCCGGAGATCCCGGGAACCCACCTTGCGCCGCTCCCCGTGCCCCTCCTTGTGACGCCTCTTGCGCCGTCTCCGGCGTCGCTCGCCCGGCTCCCGCTGCTGTTCCCGGAGTTCCCGCTGCCTGCGTCGCGCACGAGCACCGCGCCTCGCCACTGCACCGCCACGCGCCTTGGCTGCCGCACCGGCACGTGCTGTGGCCATGCCGGCAGTCCCCCGCAGTCCGAGGCCCGGCGTGGGTGTGATGAGCGGAGGCGTTCTCGGGAGGCGGATCCGGCCGCGCCGCCTCCGATGGCGCTGCCTCCGAGGGCGCTGCCTGGGATGGCGGCGCATCCGAAGCCGTCGCACCCGAAGGGGCTGTGTCCGAAGGTGCTGTGTCCGAAGGGGCAGCGTGCGAAGGGGCTGTGTGCGAATGCCCGCCACCGTGAGCAGGCCATGCTGACGCACCCCGCCGGGCGTGGGTTGCTCCGGACCGGGCCGCGCCGCGAACGCAGCCATCGCCCTCTGCAGGCGCGGTCGTGTCGCACTCGGCAGAGCGGGTGCTCGCGGTGTCGTCGTCCTCGGCGGAGTCGGCGTTCGCGGTG
>NZ_VJVX01000195.1:0-914 GCF_008033685.1 Microbispora sp. CSR-4 | reverse complement strand
ACGGCTTCTGTGCACCCAGCAGCGCTGCTCCTTGGCCTCGGGGAACACCTCGCGCAGCGCCTTCCAGAAGCCCAAGGCCCCGTCGCCGACCGCGAGATGCGGGGCGCGCATTCCGCGCCGTTCGCAGTCGCGCAGCAGGTTCGCCCACGATTCCGACGACTCCCGATAGCCCTCGTCCAGGGCTATCAGCTCTTTGCTGCCGTCGGCTCGGACGCCCACCAGGACCAGCACGCACGCCTTGGCCTGGTCCAGCCTGACCTTCAGATGCACGCCGTCGGCCCAGATGTAGACGAAGTCGGTCGCCGACAAGTCGCGCTTCTGGAACGCCTGATGATCGTCGCTCCACTGAGACGTCAGCCGCGACACCGTCGCCGACGACAGCCCAGCCGACGACCCGAGGAACTGCTCCAGAGCCGGAACGAAGTCGCCGGTGGACAGGCCGTGCAGATAGAGCAGCGGAAGCACCTCAGAGATCTTCGGGGTCTTGCGGGCCCACGGTGGCAGGATCGCTGAAGAGAAGCGCTTACGCTCGCCGGTCTCGGCATCGACCCGCTTGTCGTTCACCCGCGGCGCCTTGACCTGCACAGGCCCGGCCGAGGTTGCTATCGTCCGCTCGGCGTGGAACCCGTTGCGCACCACCAGACGGCGGCCGTCGGCGTCGCGAGCGTCGGCCAGCTCCGCCAAGTAGGAGTTGACCTCGGCCTCCAGGGCAGCGGCCAACATCCGCCGCGCTCCCTCTCGAACGATCTCATCGAGCAACGATCCGTTCGACGCCGCGCCGCCGGCATTGACTACGGTAAGCATGGGCGTGCCCTCCCAGCCGACGCGCCAACGTCGGCCTACTCAGTGACCTTCGAATCGATCACTCGGGAGGGTACGCCCCCGAGCCGATCCACAGGTTCTGAGCATTGCTC
>NZ_VJVX01000194.1:0-915 GCF_008033685.1 Microbispora sp. CSR-4 | reverse complement strand
AGCCTCGCCGGTGTCGAACTCCTCCGGGATGTCGGGGTCGTCAGCGCCGCCCGCAGCGCCGGGGTCGCCCAACGCGCCGGAAACGGTGTCATCGGCCCGGCTCAGGTCGTCGGCGCTTCCGGTGGCGTCGGGGGCGTAGGCGTTGGTGTCGTCGGCGCTCTCCGCACCGGCATCTGCCTCAGCCTCGGCATTGTCGAAGTCGTCGGCCTGGCCGGGTGCAGGGTCGCCCGTGTCGTCCCGGCCTTCCTCGAAGCCCCCGGCATCCCGCGTGTCTTCGGCGTGGTCGGTGGTGTCGTCGGCCTGGCCCGGCTCGTCAGTGGTCCCGGTGGTGTCGAGGGCGTAGTCGCTGGGGGCGCTGTCGCCGAGGTCCGCGAAGTGGTCGCTGACGTCGTCGTCGGCGGCAGGGTCAGCAGGGTCTTCGGTGGCCGGGTCGGCCTGGCTTGGCTCGTCAGTGCATCCGGCAGGGTCGGGGACGTAGTCGCTGGGGGCGCTGTCGCCGAGGTCCACGAAGTGGTCGCTGACGTCGTCGTCGGCGGTGTCTTGGGTGGCCGGGTCGGTGTCTTGGGTGGCCGGGGCAGCGGGGTCTTGGGTGGCCGGGTCGCTGGTGTCGTCGGCGGGGTGTGGGTTGTCGTCGGTGGGGTCGGTGGTTTCGGGGTCGGTGGGGAGGGATTCGGCGCTGACCACGACGAGGAGCTCGGCGGCGATCTTCTGCTCCAGCAGGGCGATCAAGGCGTCCGCCTGGCGCACCGTCAGCGGGCGGTCATCCCCCTGTGCCCTCAGCTTGGCGTACGCCTGCAACAACGCCATCAACCGGGCGCCGGCCTCACGCGGCAGGTAGAACTCCCCTTCCACGCCGCCGCCCTTGCCCGGGCGGACCCGCAGGAACCGCCGCCCGTAATCGGCCCGCTCATCCCG
>NZ_VJVX01000193.1:0-931 GCF_008033685.1 Microbispora sp. CSR-4 | reverse complement strand
CGCGACGCAGGACTCGTTCTGCGCCGGCACCACCTGCGTGATCACGATCATCTACGACCAGTCCGGCCGCAACAACCGCCTCACCCAGGCGCCTCCCGGCTACTGGAAGGGCCCTGCCGCGGGCGGATGGGACAACCTCGCTGACGCGAAGGCGGCCCCGATCACCATCGGCGGCCAGAAGGCGTACGGCGTCCGCGTGGAGCCCGGCACGGGCTACCGCAACAACAACACCAACGGTGTCGCGACCGGCGACCAGCCCGAGGGCATCTACGCCGTCGTCGACGGCACGCACTACAACCAGTGGTGCTGCTTCGACTACGGCAACGCGCAGACGGACGGCCAGGCCGACGCCCCCGCCATCATGGAGACGGTCTACTTCGGCGCCGACAAGCAGTGGGGCTACGGGTCCGGAGCCGGTCCCTGGATCATGGCCGATCTGGAGTGGGGACTGTTCTCCGGGGTGAACGCGGGCTACAACGACCTCGCACCCATCAACCACCGCTTCGTCACCGCCATCGTCAAGGGCGAGCCGAACCACTGGGCGATCCGGGGCGGCGACGCGCAGTCGGGCGGCCTGACGACCTATTTCGACGGACGTCGCCCCAACGGCTACAACCCGATGAAGAAGGAAGGCGCCATCCTGCTCGGCATCGGCGGCGACAACAGCGTCTCCGGGCGCGGCACCTTCTACGAGGGCGTGCTGACCTCCGGCTATCCGACGGAGGCCACCGAAAACGCCGTACAGGCGAACATCGCCGCCGCCGGCTACGCGACGGCGGGAGGCGGCGGCCCGCAGCAGAACGCCGAGATCGTCGGTGGCCAGTCCGGCCGTTGCGTCGACGTGCCGAACGCCGGCACCACCAACGGCACCCAGGTCCAGCTGTGGGACTGCAACGGACAGACCAACCAGCGGTGGACGTACACCTCCGGC
>NZ_VJVX01000192.1:0-935 GCF_008033685.1 Microbispora sp. CSR-4 | reverse complement strand
GTGGAACCCGGCGATCCCACCCCCGGCGACACCTCTGACGACACCTCCAGCTCCACCGGCTCGGCCGACTCCCCTGACAGCCCCGCGAACACCCACACCGGCATCCCTCAGGCTCCCGCAGGCACTACCGCCAGCCCCGCCGGCTCTGCCGGTACCCTCGCAGGCGAGCCGAAGCACGAGCCCGGGCGGGGCACCCGACCCGAGCCGAAGCCGAAGCGCGAGCGCGACTACGAGCGGAGGCCGGGTAACGGACCCGAGCCGGAAGATGGGCACGGGCACGGGCGGAGGGTCGCTCCGGAGCCGGAGCGTAGACACGGCCAGAGCACCGCACCACAACCGGAGACCGGGCAGAGGCCGAGCACCGAACCCACGCCTGCGTACGAGCGTGACCGGAGCACCGCCTCCGAACCAGAGCACGGGCGCGGGCACGACAACAGCGCCGCACCCGAACCAGAGTCGGAGGACGAGCGGAGGCTGAGCACCGGGTCCGAGTCGGAGCACGAGCGCGGGCGCGACCGGGTCACGGCACCCGCGCCGGAGCCGGAGCACGAGCACGAGCGCGGCCAGAGCGCCGCATCCGAGCCGGAGGACGGGAACGCGTACGCGCACGGGCGGAGGGGCGCACCCGAACCGAGGCAGGAGCGTGAGCACGGCCAGGGCACCGCACCAGAGCCAGGGACGGAGCAGAGGCCGAGCACCGGACCCACGCCCGCGTACGAACACGACCAGAGCGCCGCACCCGAACCGGAGGACGGGCACACGCACGGGCGGAGGGCCGCGCCGGAGTCTGAGCGAGGGCACGACCAGAGCGCCGCACCTGAGTCGGAGCCGGAGGGT
The DNA here is from genome assembly GCF_008033685.1 of Microbispora sp. CSR-4. NCBI lineage: Bacteria > Bacillati > Actinomycetota > Actinomycetes > Streptosporangiales > Streptosporangiaceae > Microbispora > Microbispora sp. CSR-4. Next base: position 98 of record NZ_VJVX01000192.1, on the reverse strand, counting down.
GGGCGCGGGTGCGGGGAGCCTCAGCGGTCGCAGGGCCGCCTTGGTGGGGGGCCCGGCGCGACATCGTGGTCGGTGCCGGAGATACGGGTGGAGCTGAC
>NZ_VJVX01000191.1:0-952 GCF_008033685.1 Microbispora sp. CSR-4 | reverse complement strand
GTCTTCGCCTACGTTGCGGCGGGTGTAGCGGTCGGGGTGCTGGTAGCGGTCGCGGTTGTGGAACTGGCAGGCCGGGCCCAGCAGCTTCAGGTCCGTGAGGCCGCCGGTGCTCCAGTTGTCGGCGTGGTCGATCTGGCACATGGTCGCCGGGAGTGGGCAGCCGTCGATCCAGCAGGTGGCGTAGCGGGCGTAGATGGCCCGGCGTTGGGCGGGGGTGGCGAGGCGGACTTTTCGGCCCATGTCGAGAACCTGTCCCTCGGCGTTCATGACGATCCGGACCAGTGTCGAGGTGCGGGCGAGGCGGTGCACGCTGGAGAGGGGCAGCACCTGCCCGGTCGCCAGCAGCAACCCCGGCGCTGTCCCCGGTGCCATTCCCAACGACGCCCCCAACGACGCCCCCAGCGATGCCCCCAATGCTGATCCCAGCAGTCCCCCTGGCGGCATGCCTGCTGACGCTCCCAGCGCCGTCCCCAGCGACGCCCCGGGCATCGTGCCCGCCGACGCACCCCGTGACGCACCCTGCCCTGCTCCAGGTGACGCCCCTTCCGACGTCCCTGGCGTGCCCTGGCCATGCCGGCAGTCCCCCGTAGGCCGAGGCCCGGCGTGGGTGTGACGTGCGGAGGCGTCCTCGGGAGGAGGATCCGGCCACGCCGCCTCCGAAGACACCGCCGCCGAAGACGCCGCCTGAGATGGCGCTGCCTCCGAGTGCTCTGCCTGCGATGGCGACGCGCCCCAAGACCCCGCGCCCCAAGACGCCGTGTCCCAAGACGCCGTGTCCGAAGGCGCCGTGTCCGAAGGCGCCGTGTCCGAATGCCCTCCACGGTCGGCTGGCCATGCTGCCCCGCGCCGTGTCGTGTGCGGTGCTCCAGACGGGGCCGCAGCGCGGTCGCCGTCGCCGCCTGTGGCGGGCGCGGTCTCGTGGCGCTCGGCAGAGCTGGTGCTGACGGTCTCT
>NZ_VJVX01000190.1:0-978 GCF_008033685.1 Microbispora sp. CSR-4 | reverse complement strand
GGGCAGTGGGCGGACCTGCCGTTCGAGGAGGTCTGCCGGCTGGCCTCGGAATGGGGCTACGACGGCCTGGAGATCGCCTGCTGGGGCGACCACTTCGAGGTCGACAAGGCCCTCGCCGACGACTCCTACGTCGAACGCAAGAAGGAGACCCTGGCCAAGTACAACCTCGGGGTGTGGACGATCTCCAACCACCTCCTCAGCCAGGCCGTCTGCGACCACCCCATCGACGAACGCCACAAGGGCATCCTGCCCGCCCGCATCTGGGGCGACGGCGAACCCGAAGGCGTACGGCAGCGCGCCGCCGAGGAACTCAAGGACACCGCCCGCGCGGCGGCCAAGCTCGGCGTCAAGACCGTCGTCGGCTTCACCGGCTCCTCCATCTGGCACACCCTGGCGATGTTCCCCCCGGTGCCGCCGTCCATGATCGAGGCCGGCTACCAGGACTTCGCCGACCGCTTCAACCCGATCCTGGACGTCTTCGACGAGGTGGGGGTGCGGTTCGCACACGAGGTGCACCCCAGCGAGATCGCCTACGACTACCACACCACGGTGCGGACGCTGGAGGCCATCGGGCACCGGCCGGCCTTCGGGCTGAACTGGGACCCCTCGCACATGGTGTGGCAGGGCCTGGACCCGGCGAACTTCATCCTCGACTTCGCCGACAAGATCTACCACGTCGACTGCAAGGACGCCCGGGTGGCCACCCGCGACGGCCGGCGCGGCCGTCTGGCCTCCCACCTGGCCTGGGCCGATCCCCGCCGCGGCTGGGACTTCGTGTCCACCGGCCGGGGCGACGTGCCGTGGGAGGAGTGCTTCCGCGCGCTCAACCACATCGGCTACGACGGCCCGATCTCCATCGAGTGGGAGGACGCGGGCATGGACCGGCTGCACGGCGCACCCGAGGCCCTCGCCTACATCCGCTCCCTCAACGCCATCACCCCGCCCGACGCCGCCTTCGACGCCGCCTTCTCCTCCGAG